>JADZBO010000186.1 GCA_020851995.1 Burkholderiaceae bacterium | reverse complement strand
TGCGCAAGCTGGCGGGAGGCCTTGCGCCGCCCGCGCCTGTCCCGGCCATCCGCGCACCGGCCGTGCGTGATTCCGGTTTGCGCGACGCAGTGCAGGAGCTGCGCCATGAGGGGCAGATTGTCGTTCAAGTGTTTCCCGGCGAAACCGCCACGCATGACGAGTTTGTGTTCGATCGCGAACTCGTTCAGGCGCAGGGTCGCTGGGTGGTTCGAACCGTTGCATAGGGTTCCGCTCCCGCGCGATTTCGGCGCGGCTGCGGGTCTGGGGCGTGTGTCCCCGTTTTCATTGGTCAGCAAGTGATATGAGCAAGAATGTTGTAGTGATCGGCACCCAGTGGGGTGACGAAGGCAAGGGCAAAATCGTCGACTGGCTTGCCGAGTCCGCGCAAGGCGTGGTCCGCTTCCAGGGTGGCCATAATGCGGGCCACACCCTCTGGGTCAACGGCAAGAAGACCATTCTTCGCCTGATTCCGTCCGGGATCATGCACCCCAGCGTGACCTGCTACATCGGCAATGGCGTGGTGCTGTCGCCCGAAGCGTTGCTCAAAGAGATCACCGAGCTCGAGGAGGCTGGACTCGACGTTCGTTCGCGCCTGCAGATCGCCGAGGCCTGCCCATTGATCCTGCCCTATCACGTGGCGCTGGATCAGGCGCGCGAAGCCCGCCGGGGCGATGCCAAGATTGGTACTACCGGTCGCGGCATTGGCCCGGCCTACGAAGACAAGGTCGCACGTCGCGCGCTTCGGGTACAGGATCTGTTTGATCCCGCCGGGTTCCGGGCCAAGGTCGAGGAAGTACTTGACCTGCACAACTTCGTTCTGACGCAGTATCTGGGGGCTGCAGCTGTTTCGGTGCAGCAAGTCGTTGATCAGGCGATGGCGCTTGCCCCTGCGGTCGCTCCCATGGTGCAGGACGTCAGCAGCAATCTGTTCAAAGCCCAGAAGTCCGGACAGCGCCTGCTTTTCGAAGGGGCCCAGGGTGCGTTGCTCGATGTCGATCACGGAACCTATCCCTTCGTCACCAGCAGTAACTGTATCGCCGGTGCCGCCGCGGCAGGCGCCGGCGTCGGGCCTCAGTCCCTGAGCTATGTGCTTGGCATCGTCAAGGCCTACGCGACACGGGTAGGGTCCGGCCCGTTCCCGACCGAACTCAACTGCGATATTGGTGCGCGTCTGGCGTCGGTTGGCAAGGAATTCGGATCGGTCACAGGTCGGCCGCGCCGCTGCGGCTGGTTCGATGGCGGCGCTCTCAAGCGCTCAGTGCGCTTGAACGGTATTTCCGGAATCTGCGTGACCAAGCTCGATGTCCTTGATGGCCTCGAAACTATCAAGCTTGGTGTCGGTTACGAGATCGATGGCCAGTTCGCGGAAGTCCTCCCCACCGGAGCCGCAGCTGTCGCGCGCGCGAAACCGGTGCTTGAGGAAATGCCGGGCTGGTCAGAGTCAACCGTCGGCGTCACCGAATTTGATCGTCTGCCGGTCAATGCCCAGCGCTACCTCAAGCGTATGGCCGAAGTGTGCGAAGTGCCGATCGACATGGTGTCGACTGGCCCTGACCGCAACGAAACCATTCTGCTGCGCCACCCCTTCAAGAGCTAAGGCGATGCCCCAGCGCGAGAGCACCGATCGCGACCTCTGGGTCGGCTGGAATGAATACCACCAGCTCATCGAGAGGCTGGCGGTGATCGTGCATCAATCAGGCTGGGCATTCGATACCATCTTGTGTCTTGCGCGAGGCGGGGTGCGCGTCGGCGACGTGCTTTCGCGGGTTTTTGAACGGCCGCTGGGCATTCTGGCAACCAGCAGTTACCGTCAGGCTGCCGGCACGCTCCAGGGCGAGCTCGACATTGCCACGCACATCACCATGACCCGTGGTGAGATTGCCGGTCGCGTCCTGCTGGTGGATGATCTCGTCGACAGTGGTCACACCTTTGGCGGCGTACGCGATCACCTGCGTGCGCAGTTTCCGCAGATCCAGGAACTTCGCACCGCGGTACTCTGGTTCAAGGCGCACTCGGTCGTTACGCCCGATTTTTATGTTCATCGGCTCGAGACGAATCCCTGGATTCACCAGCCCTTCGAGCAATACGACGAACTGCGCCCCGAGGAACTTGCTGAACGCTTTACTCAAAAAAGGCAATAAGTGCTTCTCGCATAGCCGTTATATGCTATGATCTAGGGCTAATTTCGCAATATAAGCTGGTAGATTGCGGCAGTCGCATGGTTTGAGCGGCTGTTGAGCCCGTAGTGATCACCGGTAGTAAGACTGTTTGTTATCCGATTGACCTTAACTTTTGACCGAACGGGATCTCCGCCAGGTCGCTCAACCATAGAGCTCAACGCCCCATGCCTATCGTTCGTCTCAAAGAAAACGAGCCCTTCGAAGCTGCTCTGCGCCGCTTCAAACGCACCATCGAAAAAACCGGCCTGCTGACCGAACTGCGCGCGCGCGAGTTCTACGAAAAGCCCACCGCTGAACGCAAGCGCAAGCAAGCGGCTGCCGTGAAGCGTCATTACAAGCGCATCCGCAGCCAGCAATTGCCCCCGCGCATGTACTAAAGCCGGGACGCCTTCTGGCGTCCACCACGTACGGTCCGAGCGTTGATCCCAGATTCCTTTATCCAGGATCTCCTTGCCCGCGTAGATGTCGCGGATGTGGTCGGACGTTATGTGCAGTTGAAGAAAGGCGGTATCAACCTTCTCGGGTTGTGCCCCTTTCACAACGAAAAATCTCCGTCATTTACTGTCAGCCCCGCCAAGCAGTTTTATCACTGCTTCGGATGTGGCGCGCATGGCAGCGCGCTGACTTTTCTCATGGAGCATACCGGGGCTAGCTTCCCGGAGGCGGTCCGCACTCTGGCGGGCACCGTGGGCATCGCTGTGCCTGACGAGACCCGGTCGCCCCGTCAAAAAGCCGAATCCGCCCAGCGGCGCGAAGAACTCTCACGCCACGCGCGCGTGATGCAGGCCGCGCAAGGCCACTACGTCGCGCAACTGCGCGAAAGCCCTGCCGCCATTCGATACCTGAAAGAACGAGGCCTGACGGGCGAAATTGCCCGCGATTTTGGTATCGGCTGGGCAGGTACCGACCGGCAGGGTCTGGGCAAAGTGTTTGGCCATTACGACGATCCGGCACTCGTCGAGGCCGGTCTTGTCATCGAATCTGAAGACGGCAGGCGCTACGACCGCTTCCGCGAGCGGGTGATGTTTCCGATTCGCAACGTCAAGGGCGAAATCGTCGGATTTGGCGGGCGCATCATCGGCAAGGGCGAGCCCAAGTACCTGAATTCCCCCGAAACCCCGCTATTTTCCAAGGGTAACGAGCTTTACGGTCTGTTCGAGGCGCGCAGTGCGATTCGAAGCGAGGGCTGCGTCATCGTGGTCGAGGGCTACATGGATGTCGTGGGCCTGGCCCAGCTCGGCGTCCGCAATGCGGTCGCCACGCTCGGCACCGCCACCACGGCGCAGCATGTCCAGAAGCTCTTGCGCGCGAGCGATCGCATCATCTTCAGCTTTGACGGTGACAAAGCGGGCCGTCGTGCGGCGTGGAGGGCGTTGACAGCGTGCTTGCCATTGTTGCGCGACGACATTTCCATCCGCTTTCTGTTCCTGCCTGCTGAGCACGATCCCGACAGTTACATCCGGCAATTCGGTGCCGAGGCGTTTCGGGCCTGCATTGCCGAATCCGACGCGCTCTCGACATTCTTCCTGAATGAGCTGGGTGAACGGCATCCTGTGCGCGAGGCCGAGGGCCGTGCGGCTCTGGTGCACGAAGCGCGGCCGATGCTGGCGCTTATTCCGGAAATTGCGCTCAAGATACAACTGCAAAACGAGTTGGCCCGCCTGGTTCAGTTCACTCCTGAGGAGCTAGCCCGCATGCTTGCCCAGGATTCCGGTCCGACGCCCGGCGGATTGTTGCCAGGGCGCGCGGCTCAGGCTGGGCCTCAGGGTGCAGGACGTTCGGCGCAGGGCGGCTTGCGGCCCGAGGCGGGTGGGTTGCGCACCGGGGCAAAGCAACAAGGCGGATCGATTGCCGCCAGGCGTGGCGCTGATCCGCGAG
>JADZBO010000185.1 GCA_020851995.1 Burkholderiaceae bacterium | reverse complement strand
TCGTGGGCGGATACATGCGTTCAAAATCGAACTCAGCCTCGCAATCCATGGCGATCGCGGTGTGCTGCGCGATCTCGCGCATGCGCCGCTCGATCAGATCAAGGGTTTCAAGCGTGAACGTGCGCACCGTACCCCGGAGCACGGCTTCGTTGGGGATGACGTTATAGGCGCTTCCGGCGTGTATCTGCGTGATGCTGAGCACGGCGGCATCCAGCGGATCACGGTTGCGGGTGATGATGGTTTGCAGTGATTGAGCGACCTGGATGGCGGCCGCGACGGGATCAATGCCGAGGTTCGGCATGCCGGCGTGAGCGCCTTTGCCTCGAATCACGATATCAAATCGGTTGCTGGAGGCCATGATCGGCCCTGGCGTGACCCCGAAGGTGCCGAAAGGCAGGCTCGGCCAGTTGTGCATGCCGAACACGGAGTCCATCGGAAAGAGGGAGAACAGACCGTCTTCGATCATGCGCCGGGCACCCGCCCCGCCTTCTTCCGCGGGTTGGAAGATCACATAGACGATGCCGTCGTAGTCGCGATGTTCAGCCAGGTAGCGCGCGGCGTTGAGCAGCATCGCCATGTGCCCGTCGTGACCGCAGCCGTGCATCTTGCCGGCGTGTCGGCTGGCATGAGGGAATGTGTTGGTTTCCTGCATTGGCAGCGCATCCATGTCGGCGCGCAGCCCGATGGCGCGTCCGGCCGCAGTGCGACCTTCGATGATTCCAACCACTCCCGTGCCGCCCAGCCCGCGATGCACCTGCACCCCCCAGCGCTCGAGCGACGCGGCGACAAGATCGGCGGTGCGTTGCTCTTCGTAGGCTAGTTCGGGATGGGCATGGATATCGCGGCGTATCGCCTGGATTTCCGACTGCCAGCCAAGGAATGGTTCGATCAGCTTCATAGGCTCGTTCTGCAGGACACGACGGGCCTATTATCAACGAATTCCCGGAAAATTCGGAAATAACCCTGCGCGGCTCAGGACGACGCAGGACGCAGATGCGGGCGGATCATGCGGTTGAGCAATGGCTGCACCTGCCGGTTGCCGGCGACGACGTCACCGTCCCGGGGCCAGGCTTGCCGGCCCAGCATATCCTCGACGATCCCGCCGGCTTCGCGCACCAGCAGGGTACCGGCGGCCAGATCCCAGGGCGCGAGCCCCATTTCCCAGTAGCCGTCGAAGCGCCCGCAGGCAACCCAGGCCATGTCCAGTGCCGCGGCGCCCACCCGGCGCACGCCGCGTGACGTATGAATCGCGTCGGCCAGCATCGGAAGATACTGGTCTGTGAAGGAAAAATCCCGGAACGGCAAGCCGGTGCCCAGTAAGGATTCCTCAAGCGACGCGGTGCGCGAGCAGGTGATGCGGTGCTCGTTGAGCCAGGCGCCAACGCCATGCATTGCAGTGAACAACTCTTCCTTGCACGGGTCGTAGACGACAGCGACAACCGGCGTTTCCGCCTCCAGCGGCCGTCCGACTTCATTCTGGGTACCGGCATGCGCGACAAGCGCAATGGAAACCGCCCAGTGCGGAATGCCGTGCAGATAATTGGTCGTGCCATCCAGCGGATCGATATACCAGGTTGCGATGCCGCGGGGGCCGCCGCCGGTTTCCTCGGCGACAATACCGAAATCAGGCGTTGCCCTGGCCAGGATGTCAATAATCGCGGCCTCGGATTCCCGGTCTGCCTGCGACACCAGATCGTTGCGCCCCTTGTGATCAATCACAAGGTCGGTCCGGTGGTGAGCGTAAGCTTGCAGGATCGCCGCCCCTTCGCGGGCCGCATTGAGTGCAGTTTCGAGCAGTTCGCTGAGGTTGAGCATCGCAGAGTGACCGGGGCGTTTGAATCGAGTCGGTTGCGGTTTAACCGGTTCGGCTCAGTGTACGCCTTCGGATTGACCGCAGTACATGTTGAATTTCGGGGCGCATCCCAAAATGCGGATGGAACGCGGCACGCCTTCAATCATCGCCAGGAGAACGTGGTTTGGTGCAAGTCGGGGTAGCAGAGGACGCAGGGGACACCTGGGGAAGGGAAAGGTCCGACCCAGGCCATGCGCTGGTCGCAGGCGCTGGGTTGGCTGGCCTCGGCGTGGCCCGGTCACTCGCCAGACGAGGGTGGCAAGTGACGGTGCTGGACCCCGGTTGGGGCGCCGATGGGCGAAAGCCCCACGGTGGCCATGTTGCCGCTGCGCTAACGCCCGTCGCCTCACGTGATGACAATGCCCGCGCGCGATTGTCCCGCGCGGGTGCTCTTTGTGCCCGCAGTGCCTGGCGGGATCTGCCAGAGGACATTGTCACGCGATGCGGCGCGATTCAGTTGCAGCGACAATCGGGTCGGGTCGTCGATTTCGCTGAACTCGCCCGCGCGCTGGACTTTTCGCCAGAGTGGATTCGGTATGTCGACGCCGGCCAGGCGAGCGAAATCGCCGGAGTCGCGCTTGACCGACCCGGGCTGCACTTCCCGAGGGCCATGCGCGTTCAGGTGCAGCCGCTGCTCGATGCGTTGGCGGCCACACCTGGCGTCCGGGTCGAACAGGCCGCCGTACATTCGCTGCACCCAGTGCGCGGCGAGTGGCTGGCGCTGGATTCCGATGGCCGGCTGCTCGCGCGGGCTCATCAGGCCGTGCTTGCCTGCGGCGTCAGAGTCAGGGACCTCTTGCAGAACAGCGGGCTCCTGGCGGGGAATGCACGCGTCCGCGCCATGCACGCACTTGCCGGCGAAATCACGCTGCTTCCCGCGCGAGGTGCGCTGGGCAGGCTGCGTTGCACGGTGGGCGGCGACGGATACGTCTTGCCCGCAGTGAATGGCTGGTGCGTGGCTGGTGGCACCTATGTCCACGGTGCGACGCAAGCGCTGGTGACGCCCGAAGGGCAGGCCGGAAACCTGGGGCGCGTGGCCGGGCTGCTGGGCGCTTCCTGGGATCCCGGCGAGGTGTCAGGTCTTGCCGCCCTGCCAGGCTGGGCTGGATGGCGTGCGGTGTTGCCCGGACGTTTGCCAGCGATCGGGCCGATCGCCGGAGCGCCCGGGCTCTGGGTGGCGACGGGTTATGCGTCCAGGGGTTTGACGTGGTCGAGCCTTGCAGGGGAACTGATTGGCGCCTCACTGGCCGGCGAGCCGCTGCCACTGGAGCACGATCTGCTTGCCGAAATTGATCCGAATTGACCGCAATTCGGGGTTGTTTGTCAGATTTTGTATAATTTTGGTTTGACGCAGGCGAGCCAATGCGTGTTGCCCGCCGCAATCGCAATGCTGGTTTTTAAGTCTTCAGTTTATTAATGCCAGCAAATCCGTCAAAATAGCACCTTTGGCTGCTTCTAAAATAGAGCCTCCAGCAGCATATTTTTATCACACACGCAGAAAATGCACCTTGATACGCTCAAACTTGTCGACACACTCACCTCCAGGGTCGAGTTCGACGCGGGCGCTGGGATGAAGCTTGTGGTGGAGCCCCATGCGCCGGGTGTCTACCGAATTCGCTGCGGCAAGGCTGAATCAGTCGCCGCGGATATCCCCCCCGGCGTGCGCGCCAAGGCGCACGCTGACGCATTGCTGGCCCGCCCCGAGGCCGTTGGCGAAGCCACCGCGGAGCCACTGAATGGCTCCGGCAAAGGCTGGCGCCTGACTCAGGGCGACGCCACGCTGGAGGTTGGCTCAAATCCGTTTCGCCTCAGCCTCCTGCGCGCGGGCGCTCCGGTGCTCCACCTATCGGAGAGTGGCGCCCACTTTGATCACGACACCTGGACCGTCGGGTTCGAGCTCAAGCAGGGTGAAAGGATCTACGGGCTTGGCGAAACCGCGGGCGATCTGGATCGCCGCGTCGAGATTATCAACTCCGATCAGCGCGCCCATCGCGCGCTGCCTCTGGCCTGGAGTCCCGCGGGTTGGGGTGTCCACGTCAGCACGCTCGGGCAGGTCGAGCATGATGTCGGCGCCACATCCGCGCACGAGTATTTGCTGACGATCTCGGCTCAAGTGCTGGATCTTTTCCTGTTTGTCGGCGATCCCGGCGAAATGCTCAACCAGTTCACGCAACTGACAGGTCGGGCCGGCCAGCCGGTGCTCTGGACGATGGGTGTCTGGCTCGAACAACCCGCAACGCACACGGCGACTCAAACCGCGGAGCTGGTCGCGGAATTTCGTCGCCAGCAGATCGCCATCGACGGCGTGATGTTCCTGCCGCCTGCTGCCTGGACCTACCACGAAGCTAAGCTGCTCCCCGACTGGGACCCCGAGCGCTTTCCTGATCCCAGGCAGATCAGCGAGGTGTTCTCGCGTCTGTCGACGCACCTGAGCATGCATACCGTGCCGGCCGTGCTGGCCGAATCCACGACGTTCGCCGAGCTTGAAGATCGTGGCTGGTTGCTGTGTAACGAGTCCGGTGAGGCGCACGTGTTTCCCGGCGTGCCCGCAACGGGTGGCAAGGACTTTGGCCTGCTTGATCTGACCCATCGCGACACCCTGAATGTCTGGTCGGAGCGTCATCGTCACCTCGTCGAGGACGGCGTGGGCGCAACCGCCTGCGACGCGCGCTTCGAGATTCCCGACGGCGTGATCGCGCGTGGCGGTGAAACCGGTGCTGTGCTCCGGTCGCTCTATCCGGCACTGGCGCGCAAGGCTTTGTTCGATGCTGCGGCCGGGCACAAAGTACCGCCGGAAGGCGTCGTGTTCAGTTCGGATCTGTTTGTCGGCGCCCAACGCCAGTTGTGGCAGGCGCCTCCCAGGGTGCCGAACACCTGGGCGGGGCTGCAACGCACCCTGCGCAACGCGCTGTCGATCGGCGCGAGCGGCATCGCCGTGCAATTTCACGCCATTGGCAACTCCGAGGCGGACGTCGCCGAAATGACCCCCGAGCTCTACCTCCGGTGGCTCGGGATGGCCGTGTTCTCTTCAAACTTCAGCTTCCAGGGCCATGAGGCGCTGCTGCCGACCTCCTTTGACGAGCAGACGCGCGCCCACATTCGCTCCTGGTTGCAATGGCGTTATCGCCTGATCCCTTATGTGCTTGGCGCGATCGAGGATGCCGCCCGCACGGGCTTGCCCGTCCAGCGGTCGATGGCCATGTCATTCCCGGGCGATTCCGAGGCCTGGTGCTGGGATACGCAATACCTGCTTGGTCCGGCGTTGCTGGTTGCTCCGTTCACCCAGGCGGGAACCTCGACCAAGGTGTATCTGCCCAAGGGCGAGGCCTGGTGGGATCTGAATACCGGCTGGCGCTACGAAGGCGGCACCGTCTGGACGGTCGAGTGCGGTCTCGGTGCACTGCCAGTGTTTGGCAGGGAAGGGCACATGCTCTGTCTTGGGCCAACCGCAAACCATACCGGGGAATTCAATTCTGCCCGCATTCTGGACGAGGTCTGGATGTTTGGCATGCCCCTGCACAACCCAGTGGTCATGCGTAACAAGATCCGTGTCATGCAAATGCAGGGGTCGAGCTACATCAAGGGGCTTGAGGGACTGCGCATCCTTCCATCGGAAGGGCTCGAAGTCAAACGCCGCGGCGCCGAGGTCCGGATTTCCCGGGCCCGTTGAAGCACCGGCGCAGCGGTGCGCCGGTTATATACGACTAACTAATTTGTCGTTCCCGCCGATGGCGGGTTCCGGCATCATATTTCAATGATCGACATTCGTAATCTGTGCAAATCCTACGTGACGCCGCGCGGGAGGTTTGATGCTTTGCGCGGGGTGAGTCTGCACGTGCGCGAAGGCGAAATCTTTGGTGTGATCGGCCCCAGTGGCGCGGGCAAGAGTACCCTGGTCAAGTGCATCAACTTGCTTGAGCGCCCGGATTCAGGAGAAATCCTGATCGGTGGCCAACTCCTGACCAACCTCAACGAAACTGCACTCAGAGCGCAGCGGCGGCGTATTGGCATGGTCTTCCAGGGATTCAATCTGCTGGCGCGTCGCACCGTGCACGGCAATGTGGCGTTACCGCTGGAGATCGCCGGCGTTCCGTCCGCGGAAATCCAGACCAAAGTTTCGCGGTTGCTCGAACTGGTGGGCCTGAGCGCGCTCGCCGATCGCTATCCCAGCCAGATCAGCGGCGGGCAGAAGCAGCGTGTCGGGATTGCGCGTGCTCTGGCCAATGATCCGGATGTGCTTCTCAGTGACGAGGCCACCTCGGCCCTTGATCCGGAGACCACACAAAGCATCCTTGCGCTGTTGCGCGACATCAATCGGCAAACCGGCGTCACCGTGATCCTCATCACCCACCAGATGGAAGTGGTGCGTCAGATTTGCAGCCGGGTCGCGGTGCTCGATGCCGGCGAAGTGATCGAGCTGGGTGACACGCTGTCGGTGTTTTCTGAACCCGCGCATGCGGTCACGCGCGCCATGGTGTCGGCCGTGACTGCCTCCGATCTCACCCAGGAGACGCTGGTGGCGCTCGATGCGCGTATCGGGCGCATGCGTACCCAGCAGCCTGACGATGCCGTAGCGCTCTGGCGACTGCAGTTGTCCGGCGGGGACGCCGGTATGCTGCTCTCCCTGCTGGCGCGTGACCACGGCATGAACGTGTCTCTCGTGCAGGCCCGTGTCGAGGACGTTCAGGGTGTGCCGGTTGGCACACTCTTTGCCCTGGTGCAGGCTGGCGCGCACGCGCTGGAAAATGCACTGAAAGATGTCACCACCCATCATGCCACCGTGGAGGTACTGCGCCATGAGCCCGCAACTCGTTGAACTTTTGTGGAACTCCCTGCTCGAGACGCTCCTGATGGTGGGGGTGGCGGGGCTGTTCGCGATGATTTTCGGTATCCCGCTCGGGGTGGCGCTGATCGTCACGGACAAAGACGGCATGCTCGCCAATCCGGTCCTGAACAAAGTGCTGGGCGGCATTGTCAACGCGACCCGTTCAGTCCCTTTCGTGATCCTGATGGTGGCGATCATTCCGCTCACGCGTCTGATCGCGGGCACGTCGATCGGAACGCAGGCCGCGATCGTACCGCTGGCGATCGCGGCGATTCCATTCATGGCCCGTATCGCTGAAAATGCCATGCGCGAGGTCGATCCCGGCCTGATCGTCGCGGCGCGCGCGATGGGGGCGACGCCGGGTCAGATCATCCGCAAGGTGTTGCTGCCCGAGGCGCTGCCCGGCCTGATCGCCGCGACGACTGTCACGCTGGTGAGCCTGATCGGCTATTCGGCCATGGCCGGCGCGATCGGCGGCGGCGGGTTGGGGGATCTTGGCATTCGCTATGGGTATCAGCGGTTTTTGCCCGAGGTCATGCTGGCGGTGGTTGTCGTACTGATTGCGCTGGTTCAGTGCATGCAGAGTCTGGGTGACTGGCTGGTGCGCCGGTTATCCCATCGTTGAACATGTCGTTTATTCATTTCAAAAAGGGTCTTCCATGAAAAATCCGTTCATTCGATCGATCGCCGGCCTGGCAATGGCCGCCTCCCTGGCGGTCACTCCGCTGCTGGCCTCTGCGCAGGACAAGCCCCTCAAAATCGGTGTGACCGCCGGCCCCCACGCGCAGATTCTTGAGGTCGTCAAAGAGCAGGCCGCCAAGCAGGGCGTGACGATCCAGATCATCGAGTTCACTGACTACGTGCAGCCCAACGCTGCTTTGGCTGCGGGCGACCTGGACATGAACAGCTACCAGCATCAGCCGTACCTGGACAATGCCAACAAGGACCGCGGCTACAAGCTGGTCAGCGTCGGCAAGACCGTGATCTTCCCGATCGGCATCTACAGCAAGAAAATCAAGAGCCTGGCCGACTTCCCGGTGGGCGGCAAATTCTCGCTGCCCAATGATCCGACCAACGGTGGCCGGGCATTGTTACTGCTGCAGGATCAGGGCCTGATCAAACTCCGTCCCGAAGCCGGCCTCAAGGCGACGCCCATCGACGTGATCGAGAACCCGAAGAAGATCAAGTTCATTGAGCTCGATGCAGCCCAGTTGCCGCGCTCGCTTGACGACGTCGATGCTGCAGCCGTCAACACGAACTTTGCGCTCGAGGCCGGTCTGAAGCCGGGTCGCGACACCATCGCCCTTGAATCGCCGAACTCGCCCTACGCCAACGTGCTGGTCGTGCGCGAAAAAGACAAGGCCGATCCGCGCATCGTCAAGTTCGTCGCGATTTACCAGTCGCCGGCAACGCGCGAGTTCATCGTCAAGAAATACGAAAACGCAGTGGTCCCGGCGTTCTGATTGCCGGCGCGCGCAGGGGGTCGAATCCTCTTGCGCGCGGCGTTGTCTTGCTGTCTGATCGTGGGGTCGACAAGCCACGCCATTGCGCCCGGGGATGACGCCAATGGCGGTGGCAACTTCACTGCTGGAGCAACCATGTCCGATTCCCTTGGGGTTGAAACCCCACTCACTATCCAGACTGCCGCACAGGTTTCGCGCCGTATCGCCGCCGGGGAAATCTCGGCTGCGGATCTCAACGAGGCGTGTCTGGCGCGCATTTCGGCACGTGACCCGCAGGTACACGCCTGGGCGTGGCATGATCCTGCGCAAGTTCGTGCGCAAGTGGCTGAATTACCTCCGGATCCCAAGGGCAAGCCGCTGTACGGCGTGCCGATCGGGGTCAAGGACATCATCGAGACCTCCGCGATGCCGACGGCCTACGGGTCGCGCGCCTATGCCGGTCATCATCCGGGCGCGGATGCTGTGATTGTTGCGCGCCTCAAGGCTGCTGGCGCCATCATCATGGGGAAAACGGTCACGACCGAATTCGCGTACCTGCATCCCGGACCGACAACCAATCCGCACAATCC
>JADZBO010000184.1 GCA_020851995.1 Burkholderiaceae bacterium | reverse complement strand
TCGTGGGCGGCAAAATTCCTTGACAGCGCAGGACGGGCGAGGTGAGAATCAATCGTCAGTATACGAACAATGCACGATTGCCTTCCGGAGAATCGCTTGGCGCGATGTGGTTTAGCCCGAGATCCCCAGTCTGATTCGGCGCTCGCCGGTGCCGCCGCCGGCGCGCTGCCGCGCGGGCCGGGCTACACGATCTGGGATCGCCCTGGCTATCTGGTGCGCCGGTTGCACCAGATCCATGTCGGCCTGTTCCTGCGGCACGTGGCTGATGGGCAGATGACCCCGGTGCAGTATGGCCTGCTGAGCATTCTGGTGAATCGCCCTGGAATTGATCAGTCCATGATCTGCGAAGAGCTCGGTCTGGATCGCGCGAACGTGGCGGACATACTCAAAAGGCTCGAGTCGCGCGAACTGGTTTCGCGCGTCGTCGATCCTGAAAACCGCCGGCGCAAACTGTGCCTGGCCACGCCGCTTGGCAAGGAATTCGTGACCCGCTATCGCGCGGATATGCAGCGATCGCAGAAAAAATTGCTCAGCCCGCTGTCGGCGGATGAGCAGGCTGTCTTTATGGATCTGCTTTCCCGGCTGGTTCAGGGTAACAACGAAGGAAGCCGCACCGCGCTTCGGCCGGGCGGCGAACAACTCGATCTTTAGTTTTTGCGCGGAATCCCCGCATTCGGAGGCAACGCATGGCTGATTTATCCCTCGACTTCTGTGGCGTCAAGTTCAAGCATCCGATCGTGATTGCATCGCTTGAAACGACCAATAGCCCTGAGGTCATTCGCGAATGTGTCGATGCCGGCGCGGCCGGCATGATCATCAAGACGCTCACCGACATCGAGGACATGGCGCGCCTGACGCAGAACTCGAAATACGCGATCCTCAATGAAAAGAATGAATTGATCCGCGGCAAGGTCAACAAGAACTTCGTGTTCTACAGCCGCTCGGGCTACTCAAGTACTTCGCTCAGGGAATGGATCCCGCACCTGATTGAATTGAACAAGTATGCCCAGGGGCAGGGGTCGCACCTGATCGGCAGCGCCGGCGGCAAGACGGTGCAGAGCTGGGTCGACATCTGCCGCACGATTGAAGATTGCGGCCTGCCGATGGTCGAGCTCAATTTCGGCTGCCCACACCCGGCGATGATGCCCGGCGTGCATGGCGGTTCGATGATCGGTCAGGATCCTGAGGTCGCCGCCGAGGTCACGGCACGCGTGTGCGAAGCGGTCAAGATTCCGGTCGTCATCAAGCTCACTCCGGATCAGTCGCGCCTGGTGGATGTGGCGCGCGCAGTCAGGGACGCGGGCGCCGCTGGCGTGACTGCCACCAACCGCTATACCGGGTTTTCGGTCGACATCGAGACCGGCCTGCCGCGGCTGGGCGGCCCGGCCGGGATTGGCGGGGTCTGGGCCAAGGCGCTGTCGCTGCGCTGGGTTCACCGCATCTACAACGAGCTTGGCATGCCCATCACGGGTTCCAACGGCATCTATGATCACCGCGATATCGTCGAATTCATCATGACCGGCGCGCCGCTGGTTCAGGTGGGATCGGTCCTGATGCTCAAGGGCATCAAATACCTGCCGCACATGATCACGGGTCTGAACGACTTCATGGATTCGCACGGTTATCCGGATGTGGCCTCGATGACTGGTATTGCCTCGCGCGCTGCGGTCAAGGATTACGCAGAACAGTTCCGCAAGCCGCGCATGCATAGCGAAATCGCGGCAGACGCCTGCAAGAATCCCAGTTGCACGATTTGCATCCAGACTTGCTTTTACGACGCCCTCGCACAAGGCGATGGCAGCGTGGAATCTATTCACGCCAATTGCATCGGTTGCGAGATGTGCACGCAGACCTGTCCGTTCGATGCCACCGCCATGTTCACGACTTCTGAAGAGCACCGCGCGAGTAAGACCTTCTTCCAGATCGCCGACGGTGTTTTCGAGCATGGCAAGTTCGACAAGCCCTTCGACCGGGGCATCAAATTGTCGAAGGTGAAGGGTTAATCCATGGCCGGGCAGCTTCCCCAAACGACCTATCGCTTTGCGTTCGACATTGGCGGCACCTTCACGGATCTGGTGTTGATGGGCAGCGATGGGCGGGTGCTCACCGCCAAAGTGCTGACAGGGGTGGGCGACGTCATTACGCCGATCCGCGCAGGGCTGGAGACCATGCTCCGCACGCATGGTATCGCCATTGGTCAGATCGCCGATGTCGTGGTCGGCGCCACCACGGCGGTGACCAATCTGGTCATCGAGCGCAAAGGCGCCCCGACGGGTCTGATCACGACAGCAGGGTTTCGCGATGTCATCGAGATCGCCCGCGAGTTGCGCTTCGACTTGTACAACCTGCTGGCGCCTGGGCCTGATCCCGTGGTGCCGCGTGCGCTGCGTCGCGAAATCGACGAGCGCGTGGATGCCACGGGCCAGGTGGTGCGGCCCGTGCGCGATGCGCAGATTGAAGAGGTTTTGCGCGCGCTGGTGGCTGACGGCGTGCAGGCCGTAGCAGTTTGCCTGTTGCACAGTTTCAGCAATCCGGCGCATGAGCAGCGTGTCAAGGAAATTGCGCGTCGTGTTGCGCCGCAGCTTGCCATATCGCTGTCGTGCGAAGTGTCGGGTGAAATCCGCGAATACGAGCGAACCGTCGCCACGGTGCTCAATGCCTGCGCGATGCCGATGGTCGGTCCCTATCTGGGTGCGATCGAGGACGGCTTGCGCGCAATGGGGCTGAACACGACGCTGAACATCATGCAGTCCAATGGCGGCGTCATCTCGCGCGACCTGGGCGAACGAATGCCGATCCGGATGCTTGAGTCGGGTCCGGCCGCCGGCGCCCTGGGCGCGGCCCATGCAGCACGCCAGGCTGATACGCCCAATGTCATGGCCTTCGACATGGGCGGCACGACCGCCAAGGCGTGCCTGGTGTCGGGCGGACGTCCCAACATCACGACCGAATTCGAGGCCGCGCGCCAGCAGCGTTTTAAAAAGGGCAGCGGGTTGCCTGTGCGGCTACCGACGATCGATCTGATCGAGATCGGCGCGGGTGGCGGAAGCATTGCACACGTGGATGAGACCGGCCTGCTCAAAGTCGGGCCCCACAGCGCCGGCTCAAGCCCCGGCCCTGCCTGTTATGGCCTGGGCGGTGAGTATCCGACGGTGACCGATGCAGCACTGGTGCTTGGCTATCTGGAGGCCGGCGGAACACTCAGCGGCGCGGTGCGGCTGCGCGTGGACCTTGCCGAGCGCGCAATCGAGGAGCACATTGCCCGTCCGCTCGGACTCAGCGTCATTGAGGCAGCCAACGGCATCCACCGCATTGTTTGCGAACATATGGCCGTGGCGGCAAAGATCCACGCCGTCGAGAACGGCCGCGACATCCGGCGGTACACGCTGCTCGCCTTTGGCGGCGCGGGCCCGATCCACGCGCGTGAAGTCGCACGGCGCAGTGGCTGCGCCGAGATCCTGGTGCCCGACAATGCGGGCGTGTTCTCCGCCATCGGTTTGCTGGTCGCGCCCATGAAGATGGATCTGGTGCGCACGCGATTCACCCGATTGGCCACCATCGACTGGGCAGACATCGAAGCGCTGTTTGTCGATATGGAGCAAGTGTTGACGCGCGAGCTCGCGACCGCCGGCGTGCCCGCGGATCGTGTCGAGTTCCGTCGCTCGGGCGACATGCGCTTCGTCGGCCAGGGCTTCGAAGTCGAGACCGAACTTCCCGGGCATCTGCACGATGGCGTGCGCGAAGATGTCGAACAACGGTTCCACGAGGCGTATCGGGCGCGATTCGGCAATACGCTGACCGGTCAGCGCATCGAAATCGTCAACTGGCGTGTCGAGGCGAGCGCCGCGTCGGCCGAGACGGCTTCGACGGAAGCTTCCCGCAGTCCGGTGCAGCCCGATTCGGAGACTCCGCGCAACCGCCCGGCCTTTTTTCCGGACATCAACGCGTTTGTTTCCACCCCCGTGATCCGACTCGGCGCGTTGCATCAGGGCGAGGTTGCGCACGGCCCCGCGCTCATCGAACAGGCCGGTTCCACCATCGTGATCGGCCCCGGGGACACGTACATGCTCGATGCGTTTGGCAACGTGCGTATCTCGGTCGGCGCCCGTACCGGCCAATCTGCCTGAATGATCTGAATGACTGGAATCACTGGAATCCGCGCGACATGAATCCCATCGATCTGGAAATCTACTGGAACCGGCTGATCTCGATCACCGACGAGGCCGGGGCCGCGCTCAAGCGCACATCGTTTTCGACCATCGTGCGCGAGTCCAATGATTTCGCCTGCGTTTTGCTCGATACCGAGGCTCGTCTGGTGGCGCAGTCCTCTCTGAGCATTCCCGGTTTCATCGGCACAGCGCCGCTTTCGCTGGCCGAAATCCTGAAAGTGTTCCCGCGCGAAACGCTGCGACCGGGGGACATCCTGTTTACCAATGATCCCTGGATCGGCACGGGCCACCTGCCGGACGCCACCATGGTGGCGCCGGTATTCAAGGGCGACAAATTGATCGCCTTCGCCATGGCGATTGCGCACCTGTCGGATATTGGTGGCCGCCAGTGGTCGGCCGACGCCAGCGAGTTGTTCGAGGAAGGCATTCGCTTCCCGGTGGTGAAGCTGGCCGAGGAGGGGGAATTCAATCCGCTGCTGATTCAGATTATTCAGGCGAATGTGCGATCGCCCATGCAGGTGCTGGGCGACATCGAGGCGCAGGCCGGCGCCTTGCGTCTGGCGCAGGCACGGCTGGTGGAAATGCTCGAGGAATACGGACTTGAGCAGATCGACGATATCGCCGCTGCGATCTTCGCGGCCTCCCGGGATGCTGCCTTGCGCGAGTTGCGCAAGATTCCCCCGGGCGTCTACCGGGGTTCGGTTGACTCCGACGGCTGGGACGAGCCGATTCATATCGAAGCGACGATTACAGTGACCCACGACGGGGTCACGGTGGACTACACGGGAAGCTCCGATCAGGTCCGGTTCGGTGTCAATGAAACCGTGCACCACACGTATGCCTACACCATTTATCCGTTCAAGTGCCTGTTGTCGCCCGGCATCCCGAATAACGATGGGTTCACGCGCCTGTTCAAGATGATCGCGCCGGAGGGCACGATCGTCAATGCGCGTCACCCGGCCGCCGTCGGCGCGCGCCACCTGATCGGTCACCAACTGCAGGCTGCAGTCTTCGAGGCGCTGGCTCCGGTGTTTCCCGATCGCGTCCAGGCCGACAGCGGTGCACCGCTGTGGTCGGTGCTGCTGCGTGGCGTCAATCCGGTGCAAGGCACCTCGTTCTCGACGATTCTGTTTTTCAACGGCGGGATGGGGGCGATGCGCGATCGCGACGGTCCGCCCGCAGCCGGATTCCCCGCCAACATTTCGAATACGCCGGTTGAAGTGGCTGAAATGCTCGCACCCGTACTGTTCCACGAAAAAAGTCTGCGGGATGGGTCCGGGGGTGCGGGCACTCACGTCGGTGGCATGGGGCAAACCGTTTCGTTTGAGTCCCGCTGGGAAGGGCGGCTGCGGGTTTCTCTGCTCACCGATCGCACCCGCGTGCCGGCCAAGGGGATCATGGGTGGCTCGCCGGGCGAAACCGGCCATGTCTGGCTCAACGGGCAGCCCGTGGCTCACCCCAAAGGGATTGTCGACCTCAAAGTCGGCGACCGGCTGGAGCTTGCACTGCCCGGTGGCGGAGGTTTTGGCGCTCCCTGAACAATTTGGCGCTCCCCGAACAATTTTGCGCTCTCTGAACAGTTTGTAGTTGGCTTTGTTGCTCTTTGTGTTCCCTGTCCGGTAACCTTACGCGCATGGGTATCCTATGCATCCCGGTGAGGTTGTCGCGCCAGGCTTTTTCAGTCTTATCCTTAATCCAGGAGATCTGAATGCAACGTCGTCGTTTTCTTGCCCGTACTGCAACTGCCGCGGGAGCCAGTCTGGCCGCGATCGGCACCCCCGCTCTGGCGCAGGGCACACCCCAGGTGACCTGGCGCATGTCGACCAGTTGGCCCAAGAGTCTGGACACGATTTATGGTTCAGCAGATGAATTGTGCAAACGGGTGGGCCAGATCACCGAAGGCAAGTTTGAAATTCGCTGCTTTGCGGGAGGCGAAATCGTCCCGGCCCCGCAGAGCATGGACGCGGTCAGTGGCGGTACGGTCCAATGTAATCACACGCTGTCGACCTATTTCCTGGGCAAGAACAGCGCAGTTGCTTTTGATACCGGTCTTTCGTACGGCATGAACTCCCGCCAGCACAATGCCTGGATTTACTACGGCGGTGGCCTGCAGTTGCTGCGGGATCTTTACAAGAAGTACAACATCGTCAACCTGACCTGTGGCAACGTGGGCGTGCAGATGGGTGGCTGGTACCGAAAGCAGATCAAGTCCGTGGAAGACCTCAAGGGTCTGAAGATTCGCATCGGCGGCATCGGCGGCATGGTGTTGTCCAAGCTGGGTGCGGTGCCCCAGCAAATTCCCGCCAGCGACATCTATTCCGCACTTGAAAAAGGCACCATCGACGCAGCCGAATGGATCGGGCCATACGACGACGAAAAGCTGGGCCTGAACAAGGTGGCGCCGTACTATTACGCGCCGGGCTGGTTTGAAGGCAGCGCCTCGATCACCACTATGGTCAACGCCAAGGCGTGGGCAGAACTGCCACCGGCCTATCAGGCCGCGTTTGAGGTCGCCTGCGCGGAGCAAAACCTCAAGATGCTGGCACACTACGATGCGAAGAATCCCGACGCGCTGCGCAAGCTCGTTTCGGGCGGCGCCAGGCTCGGCTATTTTCCCAAGGATGTGATGGACGCCACCTTCAAGGCGTCGCAGGAACTCTGGAAGGATTTGTCGGCCAATAATCCCGACTTCGCTGCGATCTTTCCGGCCTGGCAAAAATTCCAGCAGTCGCAGGCCAGCTGGTTCCGGGTCGCCGAGCAGTCGCTCGACAACTACACGTTCGCCGCGGTCGGGCGTACGTAACACTCTGGGCGGGTATTGCGGGTATGGCACAACACGGGGATCGCAGCGACATCAAGGCGCAGGGCATCGGGGCGCGCGTCCAGCGCAAGGAGGACGCGCGACATCTGCATGGCAAGGGCAATTTTGTCGCTGACATGTCGATGCCCGGTTTGTGCGAAGTGGCGTTTGCCCGCAGTCCGCTTGCACATGCGCGGATCACTGCGATCGACATCCCCGCGTCGTTAGAGGGCAGTCTGTTTACCCGGGAACGCATGGACGCACGCGATATCGTTGCCGATTCGACGTTGCCGTCCTACCAGTCCTCGGCGCAACCTCCGCTTGCGCACGGCAAAGTTCGCTTTGTCGGCGAGCCAGTCGTCATGGCCGTCGCCACGACACGCGCGCTGGCCGAAGACATCCTCGAATCAATCGCGATCGACTACGACGACCTGCCTGTCTACGGCGGTATCGAGTCTGCGCTTGCCGCGACCAGTTCGCTCGTGCATGAGCACTGGAAAGACAATGCATTCCTGACCCTGACCGTGGACAAGGGCTTTGAGGCCCTGGCAGCCAAAGCGGAAGTGGTCGTGACACGCAAGATCGACCTCGCCCGGCATTGCATGGTGCCGATGGAGGGCAAGGCAGTTCTCGCGTATTGGGATTTCCAGGCAGACCAACTGGTCGTGATCAGCGCCACGCAAGTGCCGCATCTGATTCGCACCGCCCTGGCGCAGTTTCTGGATTTGCCGCAGGACCAGGTCAGGGTCATTTCCCCGGATGTCGGCGGTGCCTTCGGTTACAAGTGCGTGTTGCAACAGGAAGAACTCTGCGTGGCCTGGCTTGCAAAGACGCAGCGCAAACCGTTCCGGTATATCGAGGATCGCCGGGAACATCTCATTGCGGGTGCCAACACCCGCGAGCACCATTATGAGATGACTGCGTATGCCGACCGTCGCGGCAAGCTCCTCGCGCTCGATGCAAAAATCACGATCGACGGGGGTGCCTATTCGGTCTGGCCGTTCACGATAGGGCTTGAGCCGGGACAGGCGCTGGGCAATTTGCCCGGCCCCTATGCGTTTGAAGGGTATCGCTGCGTGACACGTTGCGTTGCGACCAATAAGCCCGGGTTCGTGCCCTATCGCGGCGTTGCCCGCACGGGGGTGTGTTTCGCGATGGAGCTCACCATGAATGCGCTGGCCCGCGAGGTGGGTCGCGAACCCTGGGAGGTTCGCCTCGAAAACCTTGTGCGGCCCGAGCAGATGCCCTACGTCAATGTGACCAACAAGCATTTTGACAGCGGCGATTACCCGGCCAGTATGCGACGCGCCCTCGAGATGATTGATGTCGAGGCCGTCCGCGCGCGTCAGCGCAAGGGCGAAATGGATGGTCGGTTGATTGGCGTGGGCGTGGCCACCTATACCGAGCAGTCGGCGCACGGCACTTCTGTGTTCGCAGCCTGGGGAACCCCGGTCGTCCCCGGGTTCGATCAGGCGTTTGTGCGCATTACGCCCGACGGTGGTCTCGAAATGCGTGTTGGCGTTCATTCGCACGGGCAGGGCATGGAGACGACGTTCGCCCAGGTCGCGCATGAAGTGCTCGGCATCGATATCGCCAGGATGAAACTGGTGCATGGCGATACGGGCCAGACGCCCTATTCAAGCGGTACATACGCATCGCGATCGATGGTCATGTCGGGTGGGGCTGTTTCGCAGGCGTGCAAACTGCTGGTGCCCCGAGTCTTGCGTATCGGCGCGCATCTTTTGCAGGTGCCGCAGGAGCAGGCGAAGCTTGTCGATGGCCATGTGACGGGCGGAGGGCAATCGGTGTCGATGCGGCAGATCGCCCAGGCCTGGTATATCAGCCCGCAACTGCTTCCCGCGGATGTCGACGCGGCAGGGCTGGAGGCGACGGTGGGTTACAAGGCGAAGGTCGACACGGGCGCGTTCAGTTACGCGTCCCATGCGGCGGTGGTCGCAGTGGATCCCGACCTCGGCTCTGTCGAGATCCTCGACTATGTCGCTGTTGAAGATTGCGGTGTGCTGGTCAACCCGATGGTGGTGGAAGGCCAGTCGATCGGCGGCATTGCGCAGGGCATTGGCACCGCGCTTTATGAGGAAATGCCCTACGACGAACTGGGCCAACCGCTGGCCTCGACGCTCGCCGATTATGTGATGCCCGGCGCGACCGAGGTGCCGAACATTCGGATCGAGCATTTTGAAACGCCCTCGCCCCATACGGAATTTGGCGCCAAGGGCATGGGTGAGGGGGGCGCGATCGCGCCGCCCGCAGTGATTTTTGGAGCCGTCAACGACGCGCTCGCCCGGCTGGGAGTGCCGGAGTTGGCCAGCACGCCTCTGACGCCGCGCCGACTGCTTGAGGCGCTGGCCCACGCGAAAGCGACGGTGGTGAGTGCCCCTGAACCCGTTAAAAAGCCAAAGCCCGCCACCAAGTCGTCCAGAAAACCGAAAGCAACGCAGGAGGACAAATCATGAAGGCCGCCGCGTTCGCCTATCGGCGTGTGAATTCGCTGTCTTCAGGGCTTGTGCAGGTCGCCAGCGCCGGCGATACCGTCAAAGTGATGGCGGGCAGTCAGTCGCTTGGCCCGATGCTGAATTTGCGTTTGGCGCGTCCAGGCACGCTGATCGACATTTCCGCGATGGAGGAATTACGTACGGCATCGCTTGAGGGCGATACCCTGCGGATTGGCGCAGGGCTGACGCACGCCGAGATTGAGGACGGTGTCTTTGACGTCCTCGCGAACCACCCCTGGCGTCACATTGCAGGGCAAATCGCATACCGCGGCATTCGTAACCGGGGAACGCTTGGCGGCAGCCTGGCGCATGCCGACCCGGCTGCGGATTGGATTCTCGCCGCATGGACGTTCGGAGCCCAGGTCGAGATTGCCTCGCGCCAGGCGACGCGGCGCGTCGCGATTCAGGATTTCATGACTGGCGCCTACTCGACAGTCCTCAATGCCGATGAAATCCTGGTTGCGGTGTTATTGCCGCAATTCCCTGCAGCCACCCGCTGGGGTTATTACAAGTTTTGCCGAAAGCCGGGCGAGTTCGCTCTTGCGAGCTGCGCCGCGGTCTTTGGATCGACCCCGGCCTCTGCGCGCGTGGTGATCGGGGCACAGGATGGCCCCCCGCGTACCCTGGACGCACTGGCTGATCAGGTTGCGCGCGAGGGCATCGCCGGTGCCACGCCTGCGGCGATTGACGAGGCGCTCGCCGAAGCCATCCCCGGCAAGGATCCCATCGATCGTAAATTTTTTGCCAGCGTCGTTCGACGCTGCCTGGAGCAGGCGCACGGCCTGCGGGAGATCGCGTGACCCGAATCAGCCTGACCGTCAACGGCATTCCAACCAGTGCCGAAGTGGAGCCACGCGTTCATCTTGGCGATTTCCTGCGGTCGCAGGCGGGCCTGACCGGCACGCATCTGGGCTGCGAGCATGGCGTGTGCGGCGCCTGCACCGTGTTGCTCGATGGCAAGCCGGTGCGTTCGTGCATTACCTTCGCGGTGGCCTGCGAAGGGCGTTCGGTCACTACGGTCGAGGGTTATGACGACGATCCCGTGATGGCTCGTCTGCGTACCAGCTTTACGGCGCATCATGCGCTGCAGTGTGGATACTGTACCCCGGGGATGCTTGCCACTGCGCGCGATATCGTGCTGCGCCTGCCCGGGGCGGATGAGGCGACGGTACGTCTCGAGCTGTCGGGCAATCTGTGCCGGTGCACGGGTTACGTCGGTATCGTCGGTGCGATCATGGCAGTGCTCGCCGATCTTCGGCAGCACCCGGACAAGGCCGTCGACGCGCTCAGGCCAAAGGCCTCGGACGCCGCGATTCTGAATGCAGCGCGTGTCGTGCCGTTGCGGCCCGCAAGCGTTTCGTCCTCGCCGCTCTTTGCGGCTCAGGCCGCCCCACCCGCGGCTGAACCAGCGCAGTCGTCAGTGCAGGTTCCAGCGCCCCTCCAGGCCACAAGCTCTGTGACAGCGCCTGTCCAGACGCCGTTCACCGTACCAGCACCGGCAATTGCGCCATCTCTTGCTCCTGTATCAGCGCCTCAGCCGGTACCGCCACAGACTCCGATCCAGGCGCCCGTACCGGCACAGGCATTCGCCACGTCCTATCCGGCTCAGCCTGCGGTTGACCGGCCTGCGGTGGGTGCGCGGGAGACCGGTGACGAGTCGATTACGGCAATCGCGGCGTTCATGGCAACCTCGGCAGACGCCGCCGCAAAAGCGCAAGCGCAGTCCGCGCCACCGACCGCACCGGTTCCACCCAAGGGAACGCAGATTGAGGCGATGTTCGAAGTCTCTGCGGATATCGGGCGGGTCTGGGCTTTCATGGCGGATCTGCCGGAAGTGGCCTCGTGCCTGCCAGGCGCGGTGATTGAGGAAATGGACGGGGATCGGGTCAAGGGCCGGATCGCAATCAAGTTCGGTCCTATGAAGGCGGCGTTCGCGGGTTCCGCCAAGCTTGAACGTGACGACGAAAACCGGTCGGCGGTGCTGCGGGGCGCTGGGCTGGATTCACTCAGCCAGTCGCGTGCGACCGGGGATGTGCATTATCGGCTTGAGCCTGCCTCGCCGGATGTCACGACTGTTCAGATTGCGCTCATCTATACGCTGCAAGGTCCACTGGCGCAGTTCTCGCGTTCCGGGCTCGTGCAGGATTTTGTGCGCCGCATGGTGGTCGACTTCGGTGCGAACGTCAATGCGCGCTTGCGTCACACCCCAGGAGATGGCGCGCCACCGCCACCTGTGCAACGGTCAATCAACCCCGTGTCGATCATGCTCAGCGTCATCTGGCGCAAATTTCTGCGGCTCTTCGGGCGCGGCTAGAGCGGGCGGGTGTCAACCCAATCGCCGCGCGAACCCTGATCTCGGAAGTGGATGCCCGGCAGGCACAGCGGTGCGCCTCAATACCTCTCGGGCACGTACTTGTACGAATAGTCCGGATCCTTGTACTGCCCCGGACTCTGCCGTTTGGGCAGCACGATCTTCTCGCCTTTCAGCTCTTCATACTTGATTCGGCCGAGCAGGTGAGTGATCAGGTTGAGCCGTACCCGCTTTTTGTCGTTGGAGTTGGCTACGTACCAGGGTGCCCACGGAGTGTCTGTCTTTTCAAACATATCGTCGCGCGCGCGCGAGTAGTCGTACCAGTGGCTGTAGGATTTCAGATCCATCGGCGAAAGCTTCCAAGTCTTGCGGCCGTCATGGATGCGCTGCGTGAGGCGTTTGGTCTGCTCTTCTTCGCTCACCTCAAGCCAGTACTTGATGAGAATGATCCCCGACTCGACGATGATTTTTTCCATGATGGGAACCAGTTCAAGAAACCGCTTGACGTGGTATTCGTCGGTGAACCCCATGACCCGTTCGACGCCAGCCCGGTTGTAATAGCTGCGGTCAAAAATCACCACTTCGCCCGCTGCGGGGAAATGCGGAAAATAGCGCTGGAAGTACATCTGGGATTTTTCCCGGTCATTCGGTGCCGGCAGTGCGACGGTACGAAACACCCGCGGGCTGACCCGCTCGGTAATCGCCTTGATGACGCCGCCCTTGCCCGCGCCGTCACGCCCTTCGAAAATGACGACGACTTTCAAGCCCTTGGCGACGACCCATTGCTGCAGCCTGACTAACTCGACATGAAGGTTTTTGAGTACTTCTTCGTACTCTTTTTTGCCAATTTTCCCGGGCACTTCCGGTGCCGGATCGCGGGATTTTTTCTTGTTGCCCATGATGCTCTCCGAGTGATGAGCTTGCGCTGAAATTTCGCAAAACGGAATCAATGCATTTGCGTTTTGCTCTGATGGCCAGCATACACCAACGATTAAGCCGCAGGCGTTGTGCCTCCCCTTGTCCTGCCTGCCCTCGTTGCCCGGGGTGTCCGTTTCCTGATATCGTCGTGGTTGTTTCCCGGTCTCGTTTCGCGATATCCGGGGAGATCAACTGCATCGGTTGCGTTTTCGGCAGACCTACAGCATGACCCTCGCTGCATGACCCCACGCGCCGTATTGCTGTCGCAGATGCGGCTTGGGCTGCGATATAAACTGCACGCCTGACTCCCCGACCCGAGCCTCGCACGCATCGGGGGTCGCCTTTTTCCGGAGCGTTTCAGCATGAGCACAGATCCGCAATCTCCCGATAGCATTTCGCGCAAGGTCGAGCGGCTGGTTCAGGGTGTCCAGACGTCCGATGGCGCAGGCGTGCGTCTGACACGGGTACTGACTCAGACATTACAGCGTCGGCTCGATCCCTTTCTGATGCTCGACGCGTTCCGCAATGAAAATCCTGAAGACTATATCGGTGGGTTTCCTGATCATCCGCATCGCGGGTTCGAAACGGTCACCTACATGCTCGCGGGAAGAATGCGGCATCACGACAGCGCGGGCAATCAGGGGCTGCTCGGGCCCGGCTGCGTTCAGTGGATGACTGCCGGCAGCGGCCTGATCCACTCCGAACTCCCTGAGCAGGCTGACGGACTGATGGAGGGGTTCCAGTTGTGGCTCAATCTCCCGGCGCGCAACAAGATGACCCGTCCCTATTACCGGGATATTCCGTCTGAGGCCATTCCGGAATTCACCACGGCTGATGGCGTGCGTGTGCGGGTGATCGCAGGGGTGAGTCACGGCGTGGCGGGCGCGGTGCAGCGTGAGCACACCGAGCCGTTGTATCTTGACGTACATTTGCCGGCGGGCACCCGGTTCTCGCAGCCAATCCCGCCCGGCCACAATGCATTTACGTACACTTACCGCGGTACGGTGCGCGTTGAAGGGACTGAGGTACCAGATCGCAACATGGCGATCCTTTCCAACGACGGAGCCCTTCAAGTCACGGTTCGGGCCACTGGCGAAGCGCGCCTGCTGATCGTCGCAGGCCAGCCCCTGAACGAACCGATCGCGCAACATGGCCCCTTCGTCATGAATACCGGCGAGGAAATCCAGCAGGCGATGCGCGACTACCGTGACGGGCTGTTCGAGTCGGCCAGCGTGCAGTCTCTGTAACCTGGCCGTCGTTGCCTGCAAAGGATTTTCGTGAAGCTTGATTCGATAAAGCATTTCCCCCTGGCGCTGTTCACCTCGATCATGGGGACGGCAGGGTTGACGCTCGCCTGGATGCAGGCACAGCACCTGGGTATGGTCGATAGCCGTGAAATCGGTATCGCCTTGCGTTTTGTGTCTTCGGTCCTCTATGGGGTGTTGCTGCTGTTTTACGGATTGAAGCTTTTGCGGTTTCCGGAGCAGGTTCTGGCCGACACCCGCCATCCCGTGAGGTTGAACTTTCTGGCGGCGATTCCAATTGCCATGCTGTTGCTTGCCACGGCCTGGTACAAGGATTGGCCGGAACTCGCACAACTCTTCTGGTGGGCTGCCGCAATTAGTCTTCTCGCTGTGACGGTCTACACAATGAGCAGCTGGTTGCACCACACGCACTACGAAGTCACGCATGTCAATCCTGCCTGGTTTATTCCAGTGGTTGGGAACGCCATTGCCCCAATCGCTGGTGTGCAACTGGCGCCACAGGATTTGTGCTGGTTCTTCTTCAGTATTGGAGTTGTGTTCTGGATTGTCGTCATGACCATTGTCATGTACCGGCTCTTTTTTCATGCCCCGCTCCCTGAACGCATGACGCCGACCTTGTTTATCCTGGTCGCGCCACCCGCGGTCGCCTTCAACTCCTATGTGGCGCTGACGGGTCAGGTGGATGGCTTTGCGCGGGTTCTGTACTTCACGGCGCTGTTTCTCACGATCGTGCTCGGCAGCAACATCCTGCGCTTCCTGCGCTTGCCGTTTTTCATCTCGGCCTGGGCCTATTCGTTCCCGCTCGCCGCGCTCACGCTCGGAACACTCGAGATGGCCTCGCGCGGCATGGGTCAGTTCTACGTGCAGCTTTCATGGGCACTGCTCGCCGCGCTCAGCGTACAGGTGGCCTATCTTGGCTGGAAAACGCTGGCGTCGGCCTTGCGCGGCTCGCTCTGCGTACCGGAGAACTGAACTGAGCCAAGGCGGCGCCTGAGTTGTCCTGTTGATTCCTTGAAAGATAAATGTGTTGACGCAACGGCGCTTCGGCGGTCATGGTAGTACCCGACAAAGCTGAAGACGCGACCATTTTTTGATCTGACCCGGAGGCGGAAATGCCTGAAATCAAGGCCTATACCGATAGTTATTACTCGATGACCTGGCTCGGTCCCAAGGGCTACCCGGAAAACGCTAATTCCGGGCGCTGCTATTTCACTGGCATGCTCGGTATGCTCCGGCATTTTGGCGAGTCCGACACGCTGTTTGCCGATGGCATCAGCGGCGACGGATTCTCCTTTCGCTGGTGCCCGGCCTGGGGCGCGCCGGCATTCAACGGTGGCAAGGGCGCATTCCACGAGATCTGGGAGTACACGCCGCGCATCCTCGGCTACGAATCGCACTGGGAAGAGGACCACGAGGGCGGCTTCGACGAGGCCTTTTCGCGCCTTTGCGCTCTGATCGACCGCGGCGTCCCGGTTCAGGTCGGGTTGCACTACAGCCTGTTGCTCCCCTATGGGGCAATGTCCTCGCCCCGGCTCGCGTTCCAGCGTTCAATCATGAAGGAGACGGGCTTTGGCCATCACGTGGTGGTTGCAGGCTACGACCTGGATCGGCGCACGGTCACAATCTGGGAGCCTAATGACATCCATGAGCACGCCCGCTACGAATGTCCGCTTGACGTTTTTCGCATGGCATGGGAGCAGGCATCACAACGAACGGGAGATACCTACAAGGCCTGGCCCTACCACCACCCCTGGGGCGGTCAGTGGTCCCTGCACGATGGTTATGGCCCGTACCTGATGGTCTGGGTCGAACCCGATCGCAATCCCGGCTGGGATATCGGCCAGGCGATCCACCATAGCTTTCGCCGCAATCTGAAGATTCTGTCGGGCGAGTATCCCAAGCCGTATGCTCTTTTTGGCAACCAGTGGCAGATTCCGCACTGGGAGACCGGCGCGCCGGGCCTTGCGCGCTTTGCCGAGGCCGTGGTGCGTGGCGAAGTCGAAGATGCACTTTCGCCCACGGGAGAGAGGCGCGCGCTGTTCGTGTTTGGCAATATTCCGAACCATGGCGTGCTCGGGCGTCGGGGCGCCGCGGGCTACCTCGCGCGAAGCGCGGCCGAGCTTGAGGCGAGGGGGCTTGACGCCAAGGCGTTGCGGGAGGCGTCCGCACGAATGCACCGCTCTTCCGAGGTGTTTCAGGCGCTGAGATACGAAAGCGATCTTGCCCGAGCAGGTGTTTTACTCACCGAAATCGCACGCAATGAGCTTGAGGCGCTCGACGCGATGCGCACTGGCTGGGATGTCGTGCGAACGCTGTGACCCTGCGTCTGGCATGCCCCGCCGTTGACAGCGGGGCCAGTGCCAATGACCGCATCGTGATCCGGCGCTAACCGGGGTAAAACGCCAACTGATCCTGACGGATTCCGAAAATGTCAGCGAGCCAGTCAATCATCAGTTCCTGCCCAAGCGTCGGATTGTCATGCTGGCAATGTTCGGCGCCTGTCTCCTCTTCGCTGGTCAGCCGAAGCGTCGCCTTGACACCCTGGCTGATCGCGTAGTCATATACCGTGCGAACGGTTTCGACGCCAAGAACGTCGTGGCCACCATGCAGGATCAGGTAGGGACACTTCATGTTGCCCAGCACGCCTTCAAGCTTGAACGGGCGTGCAATCTCAGCTGCTTCGGCCATCGATTTAGCCCCGAAGACCCACTTGATATGGCCAGCCAGTTTGTGGCTGTCATCGCGCGTTTTCCAGCGCTCGTGAACATCCCACATGGCGCCGTGCGAGATGCAGGCGGCAAGGCGCGGCTCCATGGCGCCCGCACGGCCCGCATAGTAGCCACCCAGACTTGAACCGCTGAGCGCGATGCGCGAAGCATCCACATCTGACCGCTTTTCCAGCCAGTCGATACATCGACCGATCGGCACTTCGTAGTCATAGCGCGTGGGTATTTTGTGACGACGCAGCGTCCCGCCCTGGCCAGGTCCGTCGACCAGGAGAACCGAAATCCCGCGCTGCAACGCGCCACGCCCTGTCATGAACCAGAGCTCGTCCTTGAACGAATCAAGTCCGCCCACCGAGATCAGCACCGGCTGGCGTGGTCCGCCATTGGCTGAGCGAATGAAATAGGCCGGCATCGTGACTCCATTTTCGTACGGGATCTCGACGATCTCGGCCGGGGGTGTCAGACGGGTAAAGCACTTTTTCGACGCCGCCTCACAGCGCTCGAACGTTGCCATGCGGCGGGGGTCATCGGCCGCAAGCCAGAACTCGGCGGAGCGAAAATAATCGGCCGCCCGCAGCCAGCAGTTCATGGCGGTGCGGATATGTCCGCGCGCAAATTCCTCGTCACCGCGCCGGTCGTTGCGATCCGCGATGTGAAACCACTCCCTGTGCCAGCTGTCGTCATCACCCGGAATCATCCTGCTTGCCGCCTGGAAGACCTCACTGACGGCGCCACCCCCCTCCTGGGTTTCACCCAAGGCCCTCCGGAACTGGTATGACATGAAAAATTCATCTGGCCAGTGGTGCCAGCCAAAGGGTTCGTATCGCGCAATGCTGGCCTGCTTTTCCGTGGACACTTTGTGATTCCTCCGATGGTTACTGGCGCTCAAAACCGATGTCACGCACGAGTTTGCCGAACTTGTTGTAATCGTTCGTCATGATTTCGCCAAAGGCCTGCGGGGAAATCATGGCCGGGGTCATGCCCAGTTTCTGCATGGTTTGACGCACATCTTCCAGCGCCATGGCGTCATTGATTTCACGGTTGAGCTGATTGACGATTGGCGCGGGCGTGCCCGTGGGCGCGACCAGGCCGAACCAGCCGAGCGAGCCATATCCCTTCACGGTATCGCCCATCACCGGCAGGTCGGGCAGCAAAGGGTCGGCGCCCGGGTTGGTAATGCCCAGCAACCGCAGTTTGCCCGACTGAATCAGGGGCGCAAACCCCGTGTAGGAGCTGAATCCACCTTCGATGCGACCCCCGAGCAGGTCACTGATGATCGGCCCATTGCCCTTGTAGGCGACATTCACAAAGCTGAACCCGGCGAGGGTTCCAAGCAGTTCGAACGACATGTGCGGAAACCCGCCGATGCTGGTGGTGCCGATCGATAGCTTTCCCGGGTTTGCCCGGGCCCACGCGATCATGTCGGCCAGCGTCTTGAATTGGGAATCCGGGCTCGTCACCAGTGCCAGATAATTGGCGCCGAGCAGCGCCACGGGTGTGAAGTCTTTGAGCGGATCGTAGGGCACGCTCTTGTAGGCATGGGGGGCCAGCGCGAGGTTGGTGACAAGCCCCAGAGCCATTGTGTAGCCGTCGGGCTCCGCGCGTTTGAGTTCGGTCAGTGCGATCTGCCCGCTGGCGCCCGCCTTGTTTTCGATCACGACGGACTGGCCCAGGCGGGCGGAAATTTTCGAACCGATCAAGCGTGCAATTACATCGGGGCCGTCGCCAGGCGTGAAAGGAACAATGATGCGGATGGGACGATCCGGGTACGCGGCCGTTGCATTGGCGCCAAAAAGGATCGCAAGAAGTGTGAACAGACAGCCAAGCGCTTTTATCATGTCAGGTACCTTTTTCAGAACCGATCACTCAGTGAGCCGATATGCGTGGATCTCGCCCGCCACCGGCCCGATCCACACTGATCCTATCTCAGGAAATCGCGCCGCACAAGAGATTGCGCGCCGTGCGCTGTCACGCTGCGGTTTAGTCGGCCGGTCCCTTGAGCAGAGCCGTCAGCGAACCAATCTCTGCCAACTGGTCCAGTGCGAACACGGTCTCGACGATCCGGTCGCGCTCGAGCCAGTCAAGGTGCTTGGTGATGCGCATGAATTTGGCGATGACCTTGTCGGCGGTGGGAAACAGGGTTTCGGTTTCGATGCCACTCGCGCGCAGTACTCCATTCCCCTGAATCACCTCGACATCGACCCGGTGGCGGTCGGTGGTGCGCATCCGCAACTCGATTTTCTTGCCCAGCGCGATGACCTCAGGGTCCCCGACGTTGTCGTAATAGTCATAGTCCTCCACAGCACGGCCGAGTAATGCCGCAGCCGTGCAGAAGCGGGCGCTGACCACGGCCTGCAGATGGGTTTCGTAGGGCCCTTCGTTGATGAACCCGGGGTTCGTGTGCGTCAGTTCGGGCGAGGTCACGATGACGCGTTCAACATTTGTGGCGTCAAATTGCGGTGCCAGCGTGCGGGCCAGTACGATCGGGGTTTGCGTGAAGATGCAGACAGGACATTCCTTGTAGACCGTTTCCTCGATCAGGTAGCGATTCCCCAGATCCCGTGTCATATCGGCCGCATGCGCGAGCGTTCCGTCGAAAGCGCGCAAGTAGCCGGCCTCGCCCTCGAAGGCAAGTGGCGACGCGGTGGCACCAGCCTGCGCGAGCAGGGCCGCAGTCACGCCGTTGCGGCTTGCCATGCCAACGTTAAGCTTGACCTCATTGGTGCCGGAATAAAAGCCTTCGCCGAAACCATGCGCAAACAGCGCGGCGCAGCCTAGTGCATTGGCTGTTTGGGCCACGTTCAGGCGCAGCATTCGCGCCGCCGCAGCGGCCGCGCCGACAGTTCCGGCGACACCCGAGGCCCGAAAACGCGGCAGCATGCCCGGGGCCCCGAGATACATGCGTCCGACGATCTCGTAGCCTGCGACGATGCCCGCCAACACCTCGGAGCCTGAGCGCGCGCATTGATCGGCAATTGCAAGAACGGCGGGAACTGTCAGCGCGCCAGGATGCGACTTCTGCATGAAGTCGTCCTGCGAACGCCCGTTGACCAGCGTCGCATTGGCGAAAGCCGCATCGATGGCGGGCAGAGTGTGCCGTTGGCCAATCACGGTGGCTGGCCCGCTGTTGCCACCAACGACGGCAAGCACCGTGCCGGGAACATGTAATCCCCTGGCGGCGAGCGCAGTCGACAGACTGTCGAGCAGGCGGATCTTCGCGAGTTCGACGATACGGGCGGGTAGGCGGTTGGTTTCAACGCCCTGCACGAATTGTGCAAGAGTCTGGCTGATGGTCCTGGAGTCGGTCATGCGTGTTCCCTTGTGTCAGTCAGGCAAGTTCCCTGGCGTCGGTGATGTGAGTTCCCTGGTGTCGGTGATGCGAGTTCACGGTTGCGAGGCGGGGCAATGCAATTCGACCAGCGCCGAAATGTCATCGAGGTGCTCCAACCTGCGGAATGCGGCGAGGGCCTGTGTGGCTTGCGCGCTTCCCAGCACAGGTGTGGTGCAACTCATGAATTTGGTTGCGAGTTCAGCGTCCGAAAGTGGCCGTCCAGGGTGGCCGCGCGGCATGTCCAGCGACTTGACCAGCACGCGTCCGTCACGCAGCGAAGTGCGTAATTCGATGCCGAAGCGCCCATCGCCTTGCACCATCGCGTCATCCGCTGTCACGCGTACGCGCTGCATCAGGCGCTGGACATCGTCACGCGTCACGCGCGCGTCCTCAAACTGAGCAATTGCGCCACGGCCGTCGAGCAGTGCGACGGCGACGCAATAGGGCAGGCAGTACTTGGCCTGAAATCCGTCTGTGGCCTGGGCGTAGGGCATGATGCGCGTGGCCATGTGGCTGACCCGACAATCGATTGCGACGATGTCATCTGCTTTTGGAGCGTGCGCTGCAAACGTGTCAATCGCGGCGTCCATGGCCGAAACCCCGGCGCCACAGCACGCATAAGGCTTGAGTCCAATGCCTGTCACGTCAATTTCGAGGGCGTCGTCGGCAAGCGCATAGCGTTGTGGGGACTGAATCCCGTAGAGAGCAAAAAAGCCGTTTGCGTCATCAAACACACTGGTATTGGCTGTGAATCCGCGATCCGACAGCAAGGCCGCGCGAACGCCGGCCTCCGCCGCTTGCCCTGCATGCAGCGATTTTGTCATCGAGCCAAAGTTCGCACGCAGTCCGCATGCGCCCGAAGCTGCGATCGCCAGCGCGTTCAGCGTCGCTTCGGCGTCGAGTCCGATCAGACGCGCGCAGGCCGCGGTCGCGCCGAACACGCCGATGCTCGAAGTCGAATGCCAGCCCTCGTCGTAATGTCTGGGTATCATGCGCCGGGCAAACCAGGTTGCGTATTCGAAGCCGGCGACATACGCGTCAAGCACCGCGCCCGGGCTAAGCCCCCTGGTCTGGGCGAGGGCAAGGATGGCCGGGACGAGCACAACGCTTGGGTGGCCAATCGTGATCGCCGTCATGTCGTCGAAATCGAGGGCGTGGCCGGCCACGCCGTTGACAAATGCAGCGGGCGCGGGCGCGAGTCGCTCACGCGTGCCAAGCACGGTAGCAACACCTTGCGCGCCTTGTCCGAGTGCAAGTTCCAGAGCGATTCGGGCGGGTGTGGTCGCTGACCCCGCAACGATGCAGGCCAGGCAATCGAGCATCGCCATGCGGGCGACTTCGCGCGAACGCGCTGTCGGCTGCAGCGCATGCAGCGCGATCAACCGCGACGCGCTGGGGCCGTGCGCGCGTTTGTCATCGTCAGCCATGGTGCGCATCCAACCCGGATTGCGCAGACGTCCGGCAACGCCGCGGATAACGTTTCATTTCCTTGTCCCCTCCGCTTCATTTTCATTGTGCGGCGCGGTATTGCGCGCCGTCGCGGGCTCATGAAAATTATAGGCACGTGATGTTTCCTTGTATACAATCGAAACAAACACGGCTCGTGCAACGACACGAAAGGCCGGATCGGGAGAAGACAATGGGGAACATGACCCGCATCAGGGCATTGTGCAGCGTTGCACTTTTGGCCACATCGGCGAGCGTGATTGCCGCGCCGTTTCCGGAAAAGCCTGTCCATCTCGTCGTGCCCTTCCCTCCGGGCGGCACCACAGACGTGGTAGCGCGCAGGCTGTCGCAGCGCGTGGGCGAGGTTCTTGGCCAGCCCGTCATCATCGAAAACAAGGGTGGTGCGGGCGGAACGATTGCCACGCTGATGGTGGCGAAGTCGGCACCTGACGGCTACACCCTGCTGATGGCGACGAACTCACACACCGCCAACCCTGCGATCTACAAATCGCTTCCCTTTGACACGGTGAAAGATTTCAAGTCGGTCGTCATGATCGGCGACACGCCGGGTCTTGTGGTGATTCATCCCTCCGTGCCAGCGAACACGCTGCCGGAATTCGTTGCCCTTGCAAAATCGAGCAATCCGCCACTGGTGTACGGAACGGCCGGCGCAGGCACGTTTCCGCACCTGGCAACCGAACTGTTTCTGGACCGCGCCGCAATCCAGATGACGCACCTTCCCTACAAGGGGGCGGGGCCGGCCATGGTGGATTTGCTTGGCGGGGTCTATCAGTTCAAGGTCGACGCCCTGCCGACGGCCGGACAACACATCAAGTCGGGCAAGCTCAAGGTGCTCGCGGCGACGTCGCTTGAGCGCATGCCGCAGATGCCCGATCTGCCGACCGTTGCCGAACTCGGCTATCCCGGTTTCCAGACCGCCTTCTGGATGGCGGTACTGGCGCCGGCGGGTACTCCGGATGACGTCGTGAAGACAGTCGAAGCGGCGTTTGTCAAAGCGCTGCAGGATCCTGCGATCTCCCGGCAGTTACTTGCTGACGGCTTCCGGGTGATCGCCAAGTCCGGTTCGACAGTCGACGAACTGATCGCGCGAGAGCTCAAACAATGGCCGCCAATCGTCAAGAAGGCTGGCATTGTTTCGAACTGATTCAACCCGTTGATCAATTCCATGATGAGGGCTGAATCATCGTGAGAGCAGTATCCGTGTACGCAGCCATCGGACCGGATCTGACACACTTTCGCCTTGACGTCCCGGGAGCAGCGCTGGAGCGGCGCGCCACAGTCAGCCTGCCGGCAGGAGTGCAGTACGCCTGGCGTCACGATAGCCTGCCGGTCGTCTATGTTGCGTGCAGCGACGGCGGTCTGGGCAAGACGGGTACCCGGCATTTCCTGTGCGCAATGGCTATTGCGGCCGACGGCGCGCTTTCGCCACTTGGCCAGCCAGTCGCCCTGCGGTGGCGTCCCGTGCACGTCAGTACCGACAAACCCACACGATTCGTGCTGCTGGCCTACAACGCGCCAAGCGGGGTGACGGTGTTCCGGATCAACGCGGATGGGACGGTGGGCGATGAGGTCGCCCAGGACGCATTCGAACTGGCCTGCACTGCCCATCAAGTCATGGTCGCACCGTCCGGTGATCGCGTGATCGTGCCCGGTCGGGGAAATGACGCCGAGCACGGCAGGCCGGAGGACCCCGGTTCGATTGAGATCTTTGATTTCATCGATGGGCGGTTGACGCGGCATCGTCGTTTATTACCCGATGGCGGTTTTGGCTTCGGGCCGCGCCATGTGGACTTTCATCCTGCCAAGCCCTGGATGTACCTGTCGATAGAACGCCAGAATCAGATTGCTCTGTTCGATTTGGGGAGCGAAATCTCCGGGCCGCGCGTCCGGTTGACCACTCTGGCCGATCCGCATGCGCGCAAGCCAAGGCAACTTGCTGGTGCGTGCCATGTTCACCCGGGAGGAAGATTCGTATATGTCTCGAATCGCGCCGATGGTGTGGTCGACTATCAGGGCGAAAAAGTGTTCAACGCTGGGGAAAACACGATCGCCGTCTATGAAATCAATTTGCAGACTGGCCTGCCATCTCTGATCCAGACTGAGGATACGCGGGGCATGCACGCGCGTACGTTTGCGATCGACCCGTCGGGCAAGATTCTTGTGGCGGGCAGCATGGTCACGCGCAATCTGCTGGAGGACAATGTCGTGCGCCACGTGCCTGGCGGGCTTTCGGTGTTTCGCATCGGCAACGATGGACGGCTTCAGTTCGTTCAAAAAATTGACATGGATGTGCGCAACGCCAATCTGTTCTGGATGGGCATGTTCAGTCACTGAGTCTTCCGCGTCGGGCGGCGGCAGCACCTGTGGCAGTTCCCTGGGGTCGCGCGCCCCCCCGCGATTCACCTGGTTGAGTCGGCTTCTTTCGGCTTATGCGGAACCGGCAACAGACTGATCACGGCAAAAGTGATGCACGCCATTCCGGCCATGACCCAAAGCAGTGTCGTGAACCCTGCTGCTTTGACAATCGGGCCAATCAGCCAGACCGCCACTGAGCTCGCACCAAACGCAATCGCAAGCCGCATCCCCGCAACGCGGGACCGCATTGCGTCGTCCACATAGCGAACGATCATGGCGTCGGTGAAGGGGACTGAGCCAAAGATAGCTGCCATGAAAAGGAACTGGAGAAACAAGAACCACCATCCATCGGTCACCGAAGCAATCAGTAGCGCAAGAAACTGAAGCAGCACAATGGATTGGTAGAGCCGTTTCAGCTCAATCCTGTCCAGCAGGTGACCAACCACCAGTTGTGTGAGCGAAGCCAGAACATACACGCTGGCAAGAAACAGCCCGATCCG
>JADZBO010000183.1 GCA_020851995.1 Burkholderiaceae bacterium | reverse complement strand
GTTGGAATTATTGAAGGTCTGGCGGAATCGACAGCGCTGCTTGTCAAGGTTTTCTCCGGCGCGCTCAGCGATTATCTCGGTAAGCGCAAAGGACTGGCGCTGCTCGGTTATTCCCTGGGGGCCTTCACCAAACCCCTTTTTGCCATTGCCTCGGGCGCCGGGCTGGTCATCGCGGCCCGGTTCATTGATCGGGTGGGAAAGGGCATTCGGGGCGCTCCCCGCGATGCCCTGATCGCTGATATCGCCCCGCCTGAAATACGTGGTGCGGCCTTTGGACTCCGGCAATCACTGGACACCGTGGGTGCTTTCGTCGGACCCCTCCTCGCGGTTGGCCTGATGCTGCTGTGGGCCGACGATTTTCGGGCCGTATTCTGGGTCGCAGCGATTCCGGGCTTTCTGGCGGTCGCTCTTTTAATGTTCGGCCTTAAGGAGCCGGATCATCCCATCGACAGGCCTCGAACGAACCCGCTCACGCGCGCAAATCTGCGTCGCCTTGGGGCAGGTTTCTGGTGGGTCGTGGGCATTGGTGCCCTGTTCACGCTTGCCCGGTTCAGTGAAGCATTCCTGGTGCTGCGTGCACAGCAATCGGGCGTCGCTGTTGCACTGGTTCCTCTGGTCATGGTGGCCATGAACCTCATTTACGCAGGGTCTGCATATCCCTTTGGCTGGCTTTCCGACCGCATGAGTCACTCGGGGCTACTGGCATTGGGATTGGTGACATTAATGGCTGCTGATCTCGTGCTCGCCAGCGCAGGGTCTTGGTGGAGCATTCTCGCCGGTGTCGGGCTTTGGGGAATCCACATGGGCATGACCGAGGGCCTGCTGGCGACCATGGTGGCAGACACCGCTCCTGCGGATCTTCGAGGTACGGCTTATGGTGTATTCAATCTTGTGCGCGGGGTTGCCATGCTTCTGGCCAGCGGGTTCGCCGGGTGGATGTGGGATCAGAGCGGCCCGGCAGCGACCTTTTATGCGGGCGCTGTCTTTTCCGTTCTTGCCTTAATTGGGTTAGCCGTTCGTTCTCGGCAACTATCCGGCGCCATTGCGCAGCGGCGCGAATGATTTAAATCTTTGCTTTCGCACAATCACAGGATCAGTTGCGAATGCATCTGTTGATGCGGGAAAGGTTCTCATTCAATAGTCCATCCTGCGTCAATTGGCAATACTGACCCGGTAATATCCCTTGCGGCTTCGGTACACAAAAACGCAGCGAACGCGCCGACGTTTTCCATCGCGACAAATCGGCCAGTCGGATGACGCGTGGCAATATATTCTCTTTGTGCCTCAGCGATCGATATACCCTTGCCAACAGCGATCCCCTCTATTTTTTCCAGAATAGGTGGTGTTGGGAGGGTACCTGGGCACAAGGCATTGCACGTGATGCCTGCATCCGCCGTATCCATTGCAATGGCACGTGTCAGTCCGATCAAAGCCGTCTTGGTCGTGATGTAAGCGATCCGGCCAGTTGTCGCAGTTAATCCATAGACAGACGAAACATTGATGATCCTGCCCCAACCGGCCTTGCGCATTGCGGGTAGGACAAGCCGTGCGGTCAGAAAGTACGACGAAAGATTGACTGCGAGCGCTTCTTCCCAGTCTGCAATCGAAAGTTCGTCCACACTGCCCGGATTTCGTACAACTGCATTGTTAACCAGGATGTCGACACCACCGGCAAAGCGGTTGGCCTGCTGCATCATCTGCTCGATCTGCGCCGGATCCCGCAGGTCAGCCCGACTCACCATCACGTTGACGCCGCGTTTGGCAGCAAGGTCCGCTCTTGCCTGCTCGGCAACCTCTGCAGGTTGTATTCCATGCAAGACAATTGATGCGCCCGCCTGCGCCAGACTATCTGCAATTGCGTATCCCAAGCCCGATACGGAGCCCGTGATCAAGGCACAACGATTCTTTAGCATGACGTCGATTTCCTGTTAAGTACTGGTAATTTGAATAGTCTGAGGCGTCCGACAGGCTGAATGGCCTGTGGATAAGTCCCTGGCCGTGATTGTGCACAAACGGTGGACTCATCATGAACAGTTCATCGTTTTAGTCCGGATTCCAAAATTGTTCATTCTTCTCAGTCTGTCAGCACAGTAGTTATCCACAAAGAAAATTTGGCTTAACTTATTGATATATATGTTAAATTTTGGTTATAGACAACTTTTGACCTTACTCATCAATCATTAGCGGTTATATATATAAAAGAACTACAGTGAGAGATACAACCTACACTTTTCGCAGACGTTCAATCGCAGCATCAAGCGTTGCCTCCTTTTTTGCGAAACACAGACGAATGAGTTTATGGTTTGATTCCTTAGCTTTTGTATCGGCATAAAATGCGGATACGGGAATTACAGTCACACCATGATTTTTGGTTAGCCATATAGAAAACTCCGCCTCCGACTGATCGGAAATAGCGCTGTAGTCGGCCAGCATGAAAAACGTACCAGGGCTTGGTAAGACTTTGAACCGGCTGTCCTGTAGTCCCTTTGCCAGGCGGTCACGCTTAGCTTGGTAGAAAGCTGGCAGATTGAGATATGTCCCGGCGTGTTTGGAATACTCCGCAAGCGCATGTTGTTGTGGTGATGGAACGGTAAACACGACAAACTGATGGACTTTTCGCAGCTCCGTTGTCATCGAACTTGGTGCGCTGCAATATCCAATCTTCCATCCAGTCGTATGTGTTGTTTTGCCAAATGACGAAATAACGAATGACCTTGCGGCGAGTGCTGGCCGTGTCGATACGCTGAGATGAGGCTTTCCGTCAAATACGATGTGTTCATAGACCTCATCGGCCATGATCATGATGTCGGATTGATTGGTGATTTGTTCAAGGGCATCCAGATCATCGACTTGCATCGTGGCACCGGTTGGATTGTGAGGGAAGTTCACAATAATCAACCTTGTTTTCTCTGTGATCCGAGACCTGACCTTGTTCCAATCGACATGAAAGGCTGGATTAGCCTCAGTGGGTGGTTCCATGGGGACGCACACCGCGCGCGCACCTGCGAGTTTGATGGCCGGCAAATAGGAGTCGTAGCAGGGTTCGATCACGATTACTTCGTCGCCGGAACCAACGGCCGCAAGTATCCCGGACATAATGGCTTCAGTAGCGCCGCTTGTAATCGTCACCTCGGTAGTTGGGTCATACTGATGTCCATACAGAGTGTTGATTTTGTGCGCGACAATTTCGCGGAGGCTCGCGAGCCCTGGCATATAGGGGTACTGGTTAAAGCCATCCGCCATGGCTTTTGTAACGAGATCAAGTAATCGTGCGTCGGGGTTGAAGTCCGGAAAGCCCTGCCCCAAGTTGATTGCCTTGTAGTCGGTTGCCAACTGACTCATTACGGTAAAAATGGTGGTTCCGACGTCGGGAAGTTTTGATGTTATTTTCATGAAGTGATTGTCTGGTAAATGATCGGTTGGCAATTGTTTAGTGATCGTTTAGTGATTGGTTAGTGCGTAATCGGTAGCATCGTTGTTAGCAGCAGCGATTAAGGAGCGGGCCCGAGAAACGGTCGCTAGTTGTTCCACTTTGTTGAATCGTTAGGATGTGTTGGTTGATTACTGATATGCCGTAATAGTCTGTTTTTATAGTATTTTTTGCATTACTAGAATCGCCTGATCGTGTTTTCCCACATTATCCCCGGCTTTTTAATAGATTTCCCACAGAGTTATCCACAAGTTACGTCTAGTACATGGTGTTTTACTTTTTTTAAACCTTTCGTGTTCCACGTGAAACACTACTCTCGTAGGGGAACTTAATGCAATCAACGAACCTGTTGAGTCAAGTGATAGAAAGGTCGACGTTTCACGTGGAACACATGATGGTCGCGAACGTCGGTTTGGAATATTGAAGGCAAATTTCAAACCATTGAATTTGCGTCGTTGTAAGGTATGACACACGGCGATGACATAGTGATCGGGAGAAGTCGCAGTGCTGCCGTAACCAATAAGACGCGCATTTAATTGTCCGGTCGCTTTAGACATTGCACTGGACGGATTAACATCAACATCGAACAGTAATGTTTCACGTGGAACGCTGTCGAGTCATCATCGATACGACTATAATGCGTTCCCTTCCAAGTGCCGTGATCTATTGGCGAAATGACTCCTCCCACTGTTTTTGATGTGATTGTTGTAGGAGGCGGCCACGCAGGAACAGAGGCCGCACTAGCCGCTGCGCGAAGTGGCGCAACAACATTACTCCTGACCCACAATATAGAAACATTGGGGCAAATGTCTTGCAATCCATCGATCGGTGGAATCGGCAAAGGGCATTTGGTCAAAGAGGTCGATGCGCTCGGTGGCGCAATGGCAATCGCAACTGACGAATCTGGAATCCAATTCCGAATATTGAATGGTTCAAAGGGACCCGCCGTTCGAGCAACTCGGGCGCAAGCAGATCGCACTCTGTATCGAAAGGCCATCCGCACACGCCTGGAAAATCAACCCAACCTCTGGCTGTTCCAACAAGCTGTTGATGACTTAATACTGGATGGCGATCGAATTGCTGGCGCGAAAACGCAGCTGGGCTTGTCCTTTCGCTCCAGAACGGTTGTGTTGACGGCTGGCACGTTTCTGAATGGTTTGATTCATGTTGGGATGCAAAATTACTCGGCGGGTCGTGCTGGTGATCCACCGTCAATTTCACTAGCTAAACGATTGAGAGAACTTGCGTTACCGCAAGGGAGACTAAAAACAGGCACGCCTCCGCGAATTGATGGACGATCAATTGACTACTCAAAGCTTGAAGAGCAGCCAGGAGATCTCAACCCGATTCCTGTTTTCTCCTATCTTGGGGCGCAAGCAATGCACCCGCGACAAGTACCTTGCTGGATTACGCATACGAACTTGCGTACCCATGAAATTATCCGCGGTGGACTTGATCGCTCACCAATGTATAGCGGCGTTATTGAAGGTGTTGGTCCGCGTTATTGCCCCTCGATCGAGGATAAGGTCCATCGTTTTGCAAGCAAAGATTCCCATCAGGTATTTCTCGAGCCGGAAGGACTCGACACCAATGAGGTGTATCCCAACGGCATATCCACGAGTCTTCCATATGACGTACAACTCGAACTGATTCATTCGCTGCCTGGCTTGGAGACAGCGCATATTGTCAGACCGGGTTACGCAATTGAGTACGACTATTACGATCCAAGAGAACTTAAGGCGAGTTTCGAAAGTAAAAATATCGCCGGCCTTTTTTTCGCCGGACAAATCAATGGTACGACCGGCTATGAAGAGGCTGCCGCACAGGGACTCCTGGCTGGAATCAACGCGGCACGGTTTTCCCGAAATCAGGACCCGGTGGTGTTGCGCAGGGACCAAGCGTATCTCGGCGTACTTGCCGACGATCTAGTGACAAAGGGAGTTACAGAGCCGTACAGGATGTTCACCTCACGTGCCGAATACAGGTTAAGCCTGCGGGAAGACAACGCCGACTGGCGATTGACTGAATTGGGACGCGGTCTTGGTCTTGTGAACGACGAACGCTGGGATCTCTTTTCTCGCAAGCGTGACGCGGTTGCCCGCGAACTCGAACGACTCAGGTCGACTTGGGTGAATCCGCGGATGCTGACCAGCGACACCGCAAAAGAATGGCTTGGGAAAGAAATCGAACGTGAGTACTTACTATCTGATTTATTGAAGCGCCCCAATGTAACTTACGACAATCTCATGAAAATGCCACTCGCCGAGGGTATTGAAATGCCGCGCGGATTGCCTGCGGGCGCAGCGGCAGAGCAAGTGGAAGTACAGATCAAATACGAGGGATACATCGCACGGCAGCAGAGTGAAATCCTCAAGCACCAGCATCACGATGAACAAGCGATCCCCGAAAATACCGACTTTGACAGCATTACGAGCCTGTCCTTCGAAGTACGGCAAAAACTCAGAACCCACCGGCCGCAAACGGTCGGTCAGGCCGCCCGGATATCCGGGGTGACTCCAGCCGCAATTTCACTGCTGCTCATATATCTCAAGCGACGCCAAAGCCAGGCGCAGAACAAGCCGGTATGACACGCGTCAACCCAGCAGCCGATTCAGACATGCGCGCGCGCCTTGAACGTGCGGCGGCGGTGTTGCAACTGTCGCTCTCCGACGAACAGACAAGCGCACTTCTTGAGTTGGTATCCCAACTTGCGAAGTGGAATCGCACGTACAACCTGACGGCGCTGCGCGATGCCGGACAGGCGCTTGTTCACCATGTGTTCGACAGCCTGGCGGCGGTACCTCCATTACTGCACTGGGGCGCCGGTCAGGCCGGCGGAAAGTTGCGGATCCTGGATGTCGGATCCGGCGGCGGGCTGCCCGGCATCGTGCTGGCGATCGCAATGCCCGAAGCGCAGATCACTTGTGTCGATGCTGTTGAAAAGAAAGTCAGCTTTATCCGTCAGATGGCCGGCGTACTGGGACTGCGCAACCTCGAAGCGCGCCACACGCGGATTGAAGACGTCGAACCGCTCGGCTGCGATATTGTCATATCCCGCGCCTTTGCATCCCTGGAGGTTTTTGCGCGCCTCGCGGGCCGCCACGTAGCGCTCAATGGAAGACTGGTCGGAATGAAGGGAAAGTTTCCCGATCAGGAAATCGCCGAACTCGAACGCGAGACCGACTGGGTCGCGCACGATACACAACCACTTTCCGTCCCCGAGCTACAGGCAGAGCGCTGTCTGGTCTGGATGAACCGCAGAGAAACAAAATGAACCACTCCAGCACTCCTTCAACAGCACGTGTATTTTGCATCGCAAATCAAAAAGGCGGGGTCGGTAAAACAACCACCGCGATCAATCTTGCTGCGGGCCTTGCTACCCACGGCAAGAGGGTACTGCTGATCGACCTGGATCCTCAGGGCAACGCCACGATGGGAAGCGGCATCGACAAATCCTCAGTTTCAAGCAACCTCTATCAGGTGCTTATTGGCGAAGCCACCATCGAACAGGCGCGCGTCAGATCCGAAACAGGAGGCTACGACGTGTTGCCTGCCAATCGCGAGCTATCCGGCGCCGAGATCGACCTCGTCGGAATGCAGGATCGCGAACTGCAGCTTAAGCACGCCATCGTCCCCGTGAGCACCGACTACGATTTTGTGCTGATTGACTGCCCGCCTACGCTGTCCCTGCTGACCCTGAATGGCCTGGCGGCAGCCCATGGCGTCATCATCCCGATGCAGTGTGAATATTTTGCGCTTGAAGGATTGTCCGATCTGGTGAACACCATCAAACGCGTGCACCACAACATTAACCCGGAACTCATGCTGATTGGATTGCTGAGAGTCATGTTCGACCCACGCGTAACGCTTCAACAGCAGGTGTCAGCCCAGCTTGTATCGCACTTTGGCGATAAGGTCTTCCGCACGGTCGTGCCGCGCAACGTGCGACTCGCCGAAGCACCAAGCCACGGCATGCCTGGCGTCGTGTACGACAAATCGTCGCGAGGTGCTCAGGCCTACATTGCCTTTGGCGCCGAAATGATCGAGCGCGTCGTACCCGCCGCAGCCTGAGATCCACGATACCCGCTCCATCGAAAGCACAGTTTCATAGGAAAGTAATGCCATGGTGACGAAGAAACCCAAAGGACTCGGACGCGGTCTCGAAGCGCTGCTCGGCGCGGACATGCCAGCGATCGCCACGCTCGGTCAGCCGGACGGGCCCAGTGCATTACCCACAACGCTCTCGATCAGCAAAATGCGTCCAGGCAAATATCAGCCGCGCACGAGAATGGACGAAGGCGCGCTCGCCGAACTCGCCGACTCAATCCGTGTACAGGGCGTGATGCAGCCAATCCTGGTGCGTCCATTGTCAAGCGATCGCGGCCATTACGAAATCATCGCGGGCGAACGCCGGTTCCGTGCCGCGCAAATCGCCGGCCTGGAGGAAGTACCCGTGCTGGTGCGCGATGTTCCGGACGAGCACGCCGCGGCAATGGCGCTGATCGAGAATATTCAGCGCGAAGATCTGAACCCGCTTGAGGAGGCTCAGGGCGTACGCCGACTTCTCGACGAGTTCGGACTGACACACGAACAGGTAGCCACCGCAATTGGTCGATCACGACCGGCGACCAGCAACATGCTCCGGTTGCTGAACCTTGCGACCCCAGTGCAAACGATGCTGTTGGCGGGTGATATCGACATGGGCCATGCACGTGCGTTACTGGCCGTGGATGCAGCAACCCAGATCCTGCTCGCCCACCAGGTCATCGCACGCAGGCTCTCCGTTCGGGAAACCGAAAAGCTGGCCAGTAAGGCGGCGTCCAGCGCAGAGCCAGGACAAAGCACACACGCACGCCCCGCATCGCGTGATACCGCTCGCCTGGAGGAGTCGTTGTCCGATCAGCTGGCCACCCGCGTCAGCCTGAAGGCCAACTCCAAGGGTCGCGGGCAAATCGTGATTGATTTCCACGGATGGGAGCATTGCTCCGCACTGATCGAAAAACTCGGCCTGCGCGAACAAACCGACGAATAGCTGAGCCGCACAGGGAAATCCCGCGCAATGATGCTTAGGTTTTCCTATGGCCCTTGACAAGTCGTAAAAGTTCGCCCATAATCCTCGGTTCTCTTGTGGAGAGGTGCCCGAGTGGTTAAAGGGGGCAGACTGTAAATCTGTTGGCCTTGCGCCTACGTTGGTTCGAATCCAACCTTCTCCACCACAAGAGACTGCTTTTTGGCGATCGAAGTTTTTCGATCCTCGCGGGTGTAGCTCAATGGTAGAGCAGAAGCCTTCCAAGCTTACGACGAGGGTTCGATTCCCTTCACCCGCTCCAGCAGTCAGCGGTAAGGCAGTCGAAGTCAGTGAACAGTCGCTGGCTTAGCAGTACAGAGTAGTACCAGTCGTTGCACTAAAGGTTTTTAAGTTCGTGGGGCTTGCCCGGCGAACGCGCCCATGTGGCTCAGTGGTAGAGCACTCCCTTGGTAAGGGAGAGGTCACGCGTTCGATCCGCGTCATGGGCACCACACTGAATTAGTATTTTTTATCTTCCCCAAGATTCATTCCCGGTCAGGAGTCAGCCATGGCAAAAGGCAAGTTTGAACGCACCAAACCCCACGTAAACGTTGGCACGATTGGCCACGTTGACCACGGCAAGACGACGCTGACCGCGGCCATCACGACCGTGCTGAGCAAGAAGTTTGGCGGC
>JADZBO010000182.1 GCA_020851995.1 Burkholderiaceae bacterium | reverse complement strand
CCGGCAAAGCTGGCTTCCTAACCTGGTGGCCGGCGTCATCGTCGGGATTGTCGCGCTGCCGCTGTCGATGGCGTTTGCGATCGCCTCGGGCGCCCGACCCGAGCAGGGTCTCTACACGGCCATCATCGGCGGCGGGCTCGTTACCCTGTTCGGTGGAAGCCGCCTTCAGATTGCCGGCCCCACCGGTGCGTTCATCGCAATCCTTGCCGGCATCACCGCGAAATACGGGATATCCGGTCTTCAGATCGCGACCTTCATGGCCGGCCTCATGCTGTTGCTCATGGGCGTGGCAAAGATGGGCGGTGTGATCAAGTTCATCCCCGCGCCCGTGATCATCGGTTTCACCAGCGGAATTGGCGTCATCATTTTTGTCGGGCAGTGGGCGGATTTTCTGGGTTTACCGAAGGCTCAGGGCGAGCATTTTCACGAGAAAGTGTGGGCGCTCCTGCAATCGTTGCCGCAGGTACATTGGCCGACCCTGGGCCTTGCTGTCGTCAGCCTGGTGCTGGTACTCCGTGCGCCGCGGATCAAGTACCTGCGCAGGGTGCCGGGGCCGCTGGTTGCGATGGTGGTGGCCACGATGCTGCAGGCGACATTTCACTTCGACGGCGTCGCGACCATCGGGTCGGCCTTTGGCGGGATTCCCCAGGGGCTTCCAAAGTTTGCCTGGATCGATCTGTCGTTAACCGAGGTCATCAGCCTTATCGGGCCGGCATTCACCATTGCCATGCTCGGCGCCATCGAGTCGCTGCTCTCGGCGGTGGTCGCCGACGGGATGGCAGGTACGCGTCATGACTCCAACCAGGAACTCGTCGGACAGGGCATCGCCAACATTGTGTGTCCGTTTTTCGGCGGTTTTGCCGCAACCGGGGCCATCGCCCGTACGGCAACCAATATCCGCAATGGCGCGACCAACCCGTTTGCCGGCATTGTTCACGCGCTGACACTGGTCGGCATCCTGGTCGCACTCGCGCCGCTAGCCTCCAGCATTCCGTTAGCGGCGCTGGCGGCGATCCTGTTCATCGTTGCCTGGAACATGAGCGAGGTACACCGGTTCATCCATATTCTCAGGCGCGCGCCCAACGCCGACCGCGTCATCCTGCTCGTCACGTTTGTACTCACGGTGTTCGTTGACCTGGTGGTCGCGGTCAACGTGGGCGTGATTATCGCGATCCTGCACTTCCTGCGACGCATGTCTGAGGTCGTCGAGACCCGCGAGGTTGGGGCGGAGGCACTCGCGTCAGACCTTGGGGCGCTTGGCTTGGCCGAATTGCCCGCCGGGGTGATGGTCTACGAAATCGACGGACCGATGTTTTTCGGTGCGGTCGACAATTTCGAACGTGCGCTGGCGCAGACAAGCACCGATCCGCAGACGTTGATCATCCGGTTGCGGCGAGTGCCATTTGTGGACATCACCGGCTTACAGACGCTCGAGGAATCGATCGCAGAACTTCTCAAGCGTGGTGTCAAGGTCACTCTGTGTGAAGCAAATGCCAGAGTCCTTGCCAAAATGAAGAAGGCCGGCATTGTGGGCAGCGAGACTTCAGCAAAGTATTGCGATACGTTGGGTGCCGCGCTAACCTAGCCCCTCGCGTAATTGTGCACAGACCGAACAGGGCGACACCATGAAGACAGGCAAGGGCGACAAGACACGCAAGTCAACCAAGGCTGGCAAAGAATCGAAACCGGTGAAGTCAAAAAAAGCGGGTAAGGAATCCGCACGGGAAAAGGCAAAGAAGTCCGAACACAAAGGTTCTGAGGTCAAGCCCAAGGTTGCGCGCGCGCCCAAGACCCCCGACGCAAAATCCAAATCTGGTCACGCGTCCGGCAAGCCTGCGGCGCATCGGGGTCGCGCATCGGACAGCCCCGCGCAATCTGACGCGGCATCCCGCAAGCCGAAGACTGTTAAGGCGGCCTCCGAGTCGAAGACCGTCAAGGCGACCTCCAAACCGAAGGCCGTCAAGTCGAACTTTGAACCGAAGACTGTCAACGAGACCTCCGAACCGAAGGCCGGGGCGATCCATGCACGCATTACCAACCGGGAATTCAAACTGCTGCTGAACCCGGAGGGTCTGGACCGACGTAGCCGGGTTATGCAACTCGATTCGCTGGTGGTGTCGTTTGCCCGCCAGAGCGGATTCGAGTTCTTCCACAACGATAATGCGAACACCGGCCTGCGTAACGTGATCTTCTACGATACTCCGGGCGAAGACCTGCGGCGCAGCAATCTGATTCTGCGCGTGCGCGAATCACGTCAGAATGTTTGGGTCGACGACTGGTGTGAGGTTACCTTCAAGTGCCGCGCCCATGATTTCGAGACTGCCGCGGCGTTTGATCCAACCCCTGATGTTCCACACCGAAACCGCATGCGTTTCAAAGAAGAGATCCTGCGTGGCGACGGGATCGGTTCGTCGCGGCAGATTTTTTCCAACAACGCCGTGCTGGACAGCGTACCGGTCGACAAGGTGTTCGGAACCGATTTTGCGAGCGCTTCGAAGTTCTTCCCAAACCTTAAGCAACTTGAGCTATCCGCCGACATGCCGGTCCGCATCGTCGGCGGCAAGACCAATAAAATCCTGGAAGCCTGCCTGCCGCTCGGCACGGTCAGTTTTGGCACCGGAGTTCAGGCGCACGTTGAGCTGGCGATCTGGATGCGCAGCGTTGGCGAGCCGATCATTGGGGAACTTGCGTACGCCTATCGCGTGACTGACGAGAACCGCAACAACGTCAAGGCGCACCAAAAGGCCGATCAGTTCTTCAGGGAACTGCAACCCGCGATCTCGGATTGGCTTGCCACCGGGACAACCAAGACGGCGCTGGTCTATGGCAAGCCAGAGTAAAGTGGCGGCGTCCGCCGTCGCCGTCGCTGCGGTGCCAGCCGACAATCCCCGCCCAACACTCATTGAGCTCTTTCTGGAGTTTCTCCTCATCGGCGCAGTAAGTTTTGGCGGCGGCATCATTGCTTATGAGCGAGTACTGCTCATTGAAAAGCGCAAGTGGCTGACCAATGACACGTTCATGGCAACACTCGCGATCAGTCAAACGATGCCCGGACTCAACTCGGTCAACATCGCCGTGCTCGCGGGCGACCACCTGCGGGGGACGCTGGGCGCGATCGCTGCGACGATCGGCCTGATCCTGCCAGGCTCGGTGTTCGTTCTGGGCGTTGGCATTCTGTATAGCGAAGGCGCAAACCACCCACTGGTGAACACCCTGCTGGCGGGCATCGCGGCCTGTGCGACAGGCCTACTGGCCGCGATCACCTACAAGATCGGCAGCGAGCACGTCCGGCACCTGAAGTCGCTGTCGATCATTGTGGTGACGTTTGTGCTCATGAGTATTCTCAAGCTGTCGTTGATCTGGGTGCTGCTCATCATGTCGCCGATCGCACTCTACCTGTATCGCCCGGGTAGCGGAAAATGAGCATCCTCATTCAGCTCCTTCTCACCTTCGGCATGCTGTCGCTGCTGGCGGTCGGCGGGGGCACGGCCGTCCTGCCGGAAATGCAGTCGGTGCTCAACAGCCGGTTCGGCATCGATCACCTCACCTTTTTGCATATTTACAGTATCGGGCAACTCGCACCGGGCCCCAATATGCTGATGGTGCTGGTCTTTGGCGTGCAGATCGCCGGCGCACTGGGTGCCGGGGTGGTGCTGGCTGCATTCTTCCTGCCGTCGAGTTTCCTGTGTCTGCTCATCGGCCGGCTTTGGTATCGCATCGGTGAAACGCCATGGCGGCGTGCCGTGCAAAACGCGCTCGAACCGATTTCAATCGGGCTGATGGCCTCGGGTGTTTACGCGGTCGCGAAATCCGCCGTTGCCGGTCCCGTCACGGGCGTGTTTGCAGCGATGACGCTTGGTGTGATTCTCGCCACGAAGGTTAATCCGGTCTTTATCATCCTGGGGGGTGGGCTGGCCGGTGCCGGGGTCATGGCGATCACACACTTGCACTAGCACCGGACCCCTGTCGCGTGGACTGGATCGAAACCCACAAGGAGGGCACCGTCCTGCAACTCCATTGCCAGCCCGGTGCGAAGGTGACGCGCGTGGTCGGTGAGCACGACGGTCGCCTCAAAATCGCGTTACATGCACCGGCCCTGGAAAATCGCGCAAACGATGCCCTCGTGCAGTGGCTGGCGCAAACGGTTGGTGTGATGCGCCGCGACGTCGAACTGCTTTCTGGTCAAACGGGCCGGAAGAAGCGTGTTCTGATCCGTGGCGTCGATTCCGAACGGATCATCGCAGCGCTCAATTTCCCGCTCAAGGGCTGATGCCGCTTTCCTCAGGCCAGGCTCTGTGCTGCGCCTGGCTTTTGTAACACTGCTGAATCCTGTGCCAATGCCGAATCCTGTGCCAATGCCGAATCCTGTGCCAATGCCGAATTCTGTGCCAACGCCGAATACTGTGCCAATGCCGAATTCTGTGACCATCGTTTGCCGAACAGGTGTTTGATCGCTATCATGCACGTTGACCGGGTCGACTGTACGACACAGATCACCCGGCATAAAACAACAACTACAGCGCGGCGCCATCAGCCGCCCGGGGAGTCACGATGTCAAGCGCAACAGGCAATACAACGGGCAAATCGGCAGGCGACACAGCGGCCAACTCAGCGGGCACCGCAGCGGGCAGCGCCACAACTGCGTTTGGGCTCGCAGGGTTCATCGGCACCGGCGTGATGGGCGAACCGATCTGCCGGCATCTGGCCACGCGTGGCGGCTTACCCGTCATTGCATCCGATGTCGACCCGGCACCGCTCGCCCGGCTTGCCGCGCATGGCGTCAAGGCGTCGACGATCGCGCAAATCAGCACCGGGGCAGACATCATTTTTCTGTCATTGCCCTCCGGAGCTGTTGTGCGCGAGGTGATTCTCGGCGATGGCGGCTTGTTGGCCAATGGTCGGCGAGGGCAAGTCATCGTTGATCTGAGCACTTCGCCCTTTGACCTCACCACGGAGCTGGCGCAACGGTGTGCCGAGCGCGGGATGCGCTTTGCCGATGCACCCGTGATGCGCACCCGCGCCGCAGCCGAAGCTGGCACGCTCGCCGTGCCGGTCGGCGCTGACCCCACATTGTTTGCAGCCATTGAACCGCTGTTGAGAACATTCGCCAGCGAGGTCATGCATATGGGCAAACCCGGCTGCGGCCAGGTGACCAAGATTCTCAACAACATGGTGGTCTACGAGACCGTTCTGGCGCTGTGCGAGGCCCGGGCCATCGGCGTGCGCGCGGGCGTTGATCCCAAAACCCTGTTCGAGGCGTTTGCCGCGGGTTCAGCAGACAGCTTCGCGCTGCGCAATCATGGCTTCAAGGCGATCTTGCCGCAAGACTTTCCCGAGCGTGCATTTCCTGTCTCTTACGCCCGCAAGGATCTTTCCTACGCGGTTGCGCTTGCCGACCACGTGGGGGTCGACGCTACTGGCGCGAGAAACCTGGTGGCCACCTTCGATGCAGCGATCGCAAGTGGTTGGGGCGATCTGTACGGCCCGGCAATCAGCCTGGTGTTTGAGAAAGGCGGTGGCACAAAGGCGCGGGATCCTGAAGTGCCTTCGACCAGTGGGCAGCCCATGCGTCACGAGCGGGACGACTAAGCAGCGCGCAACGACTAAGCAGAGCGCAATGACTAAGCAGAGCGCAATGACTAAGCAGAGCGCAATGACTAAGCAGAGCGCAATGACTAAGCAGAGCGCAATGACTAAGTATTTCGATTGACAACGCGGAACGCGGGCAATATAAACGGTGCAACGCTCCGATCAAGGAGCCGCACCATAACAATATCGGATGAGACATGAGCAGCAGTCCGAAAACGCGCGGGGCGTCGCAGCTTGCGCGCTTTAGGGAGGCGAGCGCCTCGTTTTCAAGGAACAGAGCGTGCAAGGCGGATCTGCTGCTGCAGTTTGGCGAGGTCGCCGCGATTGTGCAGGTTCGCGATGGCCGCGTGGCGCAGATTGTCGAGGATCGTGTCCCGCTGCGCTCCTGGGATTTCGCCGTCAAGGGCAGCGAAGAAGGCTGGGATCAATTCTGGCAAAAATTCCCGCCCCCCGGCTGGCATGACATCCTCGCGCTGAACAAGCGCAGGGTGTTTTCCATCGAAGGCAACCTGCATCCCCTGATGTCGCATCTGCAGTTCTATAAGGACCTGCTCGCATGCGCACGGGAGAGAGCAGCATGAGCGTCGATCTCGAACCGATCACTGGCCGCTACGCCACATTCGATATCGCGGGCAAATCCTGCCGTGTGTATTTCGAAGAAGCAGGCAGCGGCATACCGCTCGTCTGTCTGCATACGGCGGGTGCGGATAATCGCCAGTACCGTCATCTTCTCAACGATCCCGAGGTGACCTCACGCTTTCGGGTGCTTGCCTTCGACATGCCCTGGCATGGCAAGTCGTACCCGCCTGCGGGTTGGGAGAACACCGAATACCAGTTGTCCACCGCGCTTTATGTCGAGACTGTTCTGGCGTTTTGCGCAGCCCTTGACCTCGAACGCCCGGTTGTCATGGGTTGCTCGATTGGCGGGCGCATTACCCTGCAACTCGCGAACCTGCATTCAGAGCGTTTTCGCGCGCTGATCGGCATCGAGGCCGCAGATTTCCAGGAGCCCTGGTATGACACCGCTTGGCTGAACCGGGGCGACGTGCATGGCGGCGAAGTTTGCGCGGCGCTTGTGTCTGGCCTGGTTGCGCCACAGTCGCCTGATGTCCATCGGCATGAAACCCTCTGGCAGTACATGCAAGGCGGGCCTGGCGTGTTCAAGGGCGATCTCTGGTTCTATCGGGTCGATGGGGATTTGCGCGGCAAGCTCACGGGTATTCGAACGGATGTGTGCCCGCTTTACCTGTTGACGGGCGAGTACGATTTTTCCTGTTCGCCGGAGGATACGTTGCGCACGGCGCAGTCGATTCCCGGTGCGCGCGTCACGATCATGCGGGAAGTGGGGCACTTTCCCATGAGCGAAAACCCGCAGCAGTTCCGGCAGTACCTGATACCAGTTCTTAACGAAATCTCATCCACCTAGGGAATCACCATGAAACTCAAATATCTAGCGGCTGCAATCACTTGCCTCGGCGTCTCGGCGGCGCTTCCGGCAAGTGCCCAGGAAACCCTCAAGATCGGTGCCCTTGTCACGTTGTCTGGTCCGGGTGCCGCGTGGGGCCAGGGCATGAAGAACGCGGGCGAGCTCGCGGCCGACCAAGTCAACGCCAAGGGCGGTCTTGAGGTGGGTGGCAAGAAGTACAAAGTCGAGATCGTTTCTTACGACGATAAGTATCAGGCCAACGAGGCTGTGACCGCAGCCAATCGCCTGGTGTTCGAGGACAAGGTCCAGTACATGATCGGACCGACGGGCTCGGCGCCCGCCCTCGCGGCGCAGCCGTTGACGGAAAAGAACAAGGTCATCATCCTGACGCTCGGCTTCACGCCGAAGTTGCTCGGTCCGGACAAGACCTTCACATTCCGCCCGCCCGTCACCACCGCTGAGGTGGCTGGTCCGCAGATTGGCTGGGTCGTCAAGAAGCTGGGCGTGAAGAAAGTGGGTGGCCTGTTTCCCAATGACGAGTCCGGCCAGGCCATCTCGAAAGACCTGGAGGCGGCCTACAAGAAGGCTGGGGCCGATTTTGCCGCCAAGGAGTTCTTCGAGCGTGACCGTGTTGATTTCGTGCCGTTGCTTACGCGCATGATGGCGCGGGGAATCGATGCAATCGAGCTTGACGGCAATTCACCCGCAACCGCGGGCCTGATCGTCAAACAGGCGCGCGAAATGGGATTCAAGGGCAAGATCATCCGCACCGGCGGCCCTTCGACGCAGGACATTGTCAATGTGGCCGGCAAGGCGGCGACCGAAGGCATGTATGTCCATACGCCGCTGGATAACGCACTGCCGTCGACCAAGGCCTATGCGGACATGTACGCGGCAAAGTACAAGTCGCCCATGAACGGGTTCAGCCCGGTGTTCTACGACGCCACCAACATGCTGTTTGAGGCGATGCGCAAGGCGGGCACGGTCACGGATACCGCGAAGGTGCGCGACGAGCTTGCAAAGCTCAAAGACTATCAGGGCGCGCTCGGCACAATTAACTGGACGGGTATGCAGACCTACGGCATCAATCACCAGATGGACGCGCCGTTCTTTATTGCCGAGGTCAAGGATGGCAATGAGGTGATGGTTGCGCGCTGCAACGTGAGCAGTTGTCAGTAGGCCCGGGGTTCACGCCATGACGTTGGACGTCGGAAGTCCGGTCACGCATTGCGTGGCCGAGTTTGTGCTGGGTGCGACCTGGGAAGGGCTGCCCGCGAATGTGCGGCGCGAGAGCGCCCGCGCATGGTTGAACTGGGTTGGCTGCGCAGTTGGCGGCGCAGTCACTCCGGCCATGGATGCCGCCGTCAATGGGCTGGTGTCCATGGGCGGCGGCCAAGTGCCAGTGCTTGGCCGGGCCGAGCGTGTCGCGATGGTCGATTCTGCTTTCCTCGGGAGCCTGGCCGCATCCGCCCAGACTTATGACGACACGCACCTGGCCACGATTACTCACCCGACCGGGCCTGTCGCCTCGGCGTTACTGGCCACCGCGCACCAGCTGGAGAGCGTCGGCAGGCCGGTCGATGGCGATCGACTGCTCGCGGCTTTGGCGATCGGGATTGAAATCGAGTGTCGCGTCAGCTGCGCGATCGCGGCGGGTGGAGGCAATTTTGGCTGGTACATGACGGGGTTGTCGGGCGGTATTGGCGCGGCAGCGGCGGTGGGCCGGATCCTGGGGCTATCGCACGAACAGATGGTCTATGCGCTTGGGCTTGCAGCCTCTCAGGCGAGCGGCCTGCGCGCGGCGCACGGGAGCATGGCTATCACGTTTGTTCCTGGCACGGCGGCGCGTGATGGTGTTGTAGCGGCTTATCTGGCCGCAGCGAACTACAGTTGCTCTGACATCGCCATTGATGGAAAGAACGGCCTGCTGCAGGTACTCACCGGAGCCACCGATGGGTCGTTGATCTCAGACGGACTCGGGGCGCGTTTCGAGATGCTCAACAACGCTTATAAACCGTATCCGTGCGGCATCGTGATTCATCCCGCCATCGATGCCTGTTTGCACCTGGTGCGCGAGCAGGGCGTTGATTATCGAAAGATTGCGCGCGCTGATCTGCGCGTACATCCCGATGCACTGAATCTCTGCTGGCGCAAGTTGCCGGATAACGCGCTTGATGCGCTGGTCAGCCTGTTTCACTGGGTAGGAGCGGCGCTCGTGCGTGGCTCGGCCGGCGTGCGCGAGGGCGAGATCGCCTGCGTGATGGATCCGGCCGTCCGGGCGATTCAGGCGCATTCCGAGGCCGTGGCGGATTCGACGCTCGCCAACAATCAGGCGGTCGTGCGGGTGACGCTGGCCGACGGCACCACGCACGAGTGGATGACCCGCAATGCGATCGGCAGCGTGACGAACCCGATGACCGATGCACAACTTGCCACCAAGTTTCGTGACCTGGTGTTACCGATACTGGGCGAGCGCCGCGCCGGCGCCCTGCTCGGGAAATGCGAAAACATGCACCGGGTGCTGGGCATCGGTGAAATCCTGCAGCTTGGCGCGCTCCAGGGCAAGGGAGAATAGTTTGGACTGGAGCATGCTGATTTCTCAGGCCACGATCAATGGGTTGATTGTCGGTCTTCTGTATTTGCTGATGGCGGTCGGATTTACGCTGGTGTTTGGCGTGATGCGGATGGTGAACTTCGCGCACGGCGAGTTTTATATGCTTGGTGCCATGGCAGCGTATTACCTGACGACATTTCTGCATTTGCCGTTTCTGGCGGCAGTGGGCGTGTCGTTTTTTGCCGCGATCATTTTTGGCGGCCTGGTTGAGTGGCTGATTCTGCAACCGTTTCGGCGCGACGAGCTCAACGGCATGATCGTGACGATCGGTCTGGCAATGATTCTCCAGAACGGGGCGCTGATCCTGGCCGGCCCAGACCCGCTGTCGATGCCGGCCGTCGCCGAGGGAACGCTGGCGCTTGGCGGGATCGTGATCCCCAATTCGCGTGTATACGTCGTCGTGTTTGCCCTCATCGTGCTGGCGTTGCTTTACGGGTTTCTCCGGTTTTCCAGGCCCGGTCGTGCGCTGCGGGCCGTTGTCGAGGATTTCGAAATTGCCTCGATCCAGGGGATCCGCGCACGGGTCTATTACCCATTGGGCTTCGGACTGGGCGTCGGCCTGGCATCGATTGCGGGGGCATTGATGGCGCCGCTGTTTTCGGTTTCCCCATTTGTCGGTTCAACACCGCTGCTCAAGGCTTTCATCGTCGTTGTGCTCGGTGGGCTGGGCAGCATTCCCGGCGCTGCAGTCGCTGGCCTGGCGCTCGGGCTGGCCGAAAGCTATGCAAGCCTCTTCCTCAGTAGCAGTACCGCTGACATGGTCATTTTTGCAATCGTGATGCTGATGCTGGTGTTGCGACCCAAGGGCCTTCTTGGTAAGGGGGAGGTCTGATCATGGGCGCACCGACATCACACAAGGCGAGCGGCGGAAACCTCCGGCTGATCGGACTCGTCATCCTGGCGGCAATCGCGGCATGGCCGTGGTTTTCCGGTCCGTTTGCCCTGCACCTCGCAGTGCTGACCTGTCTGAATATTCTGGTCGTCAACGGGCTGGCCATCATTGCGCGTACCGGCCAGCTGTCCTTCGGACACGCAGCGTTCGCGGCGATCGGCGCCTATGCGGCAGTCATCCTGTCGATTCAGGCAGGGTGGAACATTCTGATCGCGGCGGTGGTCGGGATAGCCCTTTCGGCGTTCGCCGCGTTTCTGCTCGGCTGGGTCATCCTGCGGTTGAAGGGCGTCTACTTTGTGCTGGTCACCTTTTCGTTTGGCGAGCTGACGCGCCTGGCGGCACTGGACTGGTCGGAACTCACAGGCGGCGCAAACGGGATCGCAAACATTGCGCCTTTGACGCTGTTCGGGTTCGCGTTTGACACCCGCTTGCGGTTCTACGTGCTGGCACTGGTGGTGGCGGTTCTTTCGCTGCTGCTCATGCGGCGTTTGTTTTCATCTAACTTTGGCCATGCGATCGACGCCGTGCATGAAAACGCTGCGCTCGCTGAATCCAGCGGCTTGAGTGTGCACAAGATCCAGCTGGTGGCGTTTGTCGTGGGATCGAGCCTGGCTGCGCTCGGAGGCATTCTCCAGGCGCGGTACATCGGCTTTGTATCGCCAGAGTCCTTCAATACATCCGTTTCGGTGGCGTACATCACGATGCTGGTGATCGGTGGCCAGCGTTCGGTGTGGGGGCCTCTGGTCGGCGCGCTGGTGTTGACACCGTTGCCCGAGTTTTTCCGCGGCGCGGTGCAGACTCAGCACATTTTCTACGGAGCAGCGTTGATTCTGATCCTGCGCTTTCTGCCGGGCGGGTTGGCCAGTCTGGCCACGCGGTTCAGGCGCGCCCGCGCTGGCGCGGCGCAAGGGGAGGCGCAATGACGATCGAATTGTTGCGGGTTGAGGGGCTGTGCAGGAATTTCGGCGGTCTTGCAGCCTTACGGAATGTGTCGTTTTCAGTAGGCAAGGGCGAACTCGTTGGGCTGATCGGTCCGAACGGTGCCGGCAAGACCACGTGTTTCAACGTGGTCAGCGGTACGATGCCCCCGTCGTCCGGGAAAATCATCTTTGACGGAAAGGATATTTCAGGGGGCCCACCGAGTCGCGTCGTCGTGTCGGGGCTCGCGCGTACCTTTCAATCGACTTCCACCTACCCTGGGGTCTCCGTCGCGGAAAACGTTTACCGCGGCCTGCTGTCCCGGGTTCGGGGGACGACGATGGCACGTCTGACGGGTCGACACGAGCACCTGATCGATCCCGGTCAGGTCGATGCCGAGGTGAACGCGCTCCTTGAGATGTTCGATTTGCAGCAATGGCGTGATTCAGCGGCAGGGTCGCTCGCGTATGGCCTGCAGAAGAAGCTTGGCATCGCCATCGCGATGGCCACGCGTCCGTCGATCCTCTTGCTTGATGAGCCGGCCGCTGGCCTGAATCACGAGGAGTGCAACGAGTTGGGTCGATTGCTGCGCGAATTGCAGCAACGCCAGGGTCTGACCATTCTTCTGGTTGAGCACCACATGGCGCTGGTCATGGAACTTTGCGAGCGCATTGTCGTACTGGTACAGGGCGAAAAGATTGCCGAGGGCACTCCCGCGGAGATCCGCGAGAACCCTGCGGTCATAGAGGCCTATCTCGGAGCACCTGACTATGCCCATGCTTGAAGTACGCAAACTCAGCGTGCGTTACGGTCCGCTCGAGGCGGTACGGGGAATCGACTTCGCCGTCGGCGAAGGGCAGATCGTCGCACTGATCGGCTCGAACGGCGCGGGAAAAAGCACGACTCTCAAGGCTCTGATGGGTCTTGTGCCGATTGCGGGCGGCCAGGTTCTGATGCAGGGCGAAGATATCGGCGCCGAAGCGGCTGCCATGCGGGTGACGCGCGGACTTGCGCTTTCGCCGGAAGGTCGTCGGCTCTTTGGCCGCATGACTGTGTTGGACAACCTGCTGGTTGGCGCATACGCAGTCCAGCGGCGCGCCGACATCGCGCAGTCGCTCAAAGAGGTCTACGATCTTTTTCCGCGCGTCCTGGAGCGCCGCAACCAACTGGCGGGTTCACTGTCTGGCGGCGAGCAGCAAATGGTGGCGATCGGCCGCGCCCTGATGGCCAGGCCGCGCCTGCTCTTGCTTGACGAGCCTTCCCTCGGGATCGCGCCAAAGATCGTTGCCGAAATCGCCGCTGCGATCAACCGGTTGAATCGCGACGTCGGCATGTCGATCATTCTGGTTGAACAGAATGCGCGCCTGGCCCTGAAGCTGGCGCATCATGCGTACGCACTGGAGCACGGTGAAATCGTGCGCACTGGGCGGGGTGACGAACTACTGGCGGATCCGTTCGTGCGCAAGGCTTATCTGGGCGTTTGATCGCAGTTGATCACGCCCATGAGCCGGCGCGCAGCCGGTCATTGCAGCCTTATTGCTCCACCCTGATGTTCGATGCTTTGATCACATCACCCCAGATTTTGCTGTCGCGCCTGATCAGCGCGGCAAGCTCAGCTCCGCCCACAAAATTGGGTTGCAGGCCCATGCCTTCGATCTTGGCTTTGTTGGCGGGCGAGTTGAGCAGGCGGATGATTTCTGCGGAAAGCTTGTCGACAATAGGACGTGGCGTGGCGGCAGGCAAAAAGAACGTAAAGAAGCCGTAGGGTTCGAAATCCTTGTAACCAAGCTCAGTCAGTGTGCGCACGTTGGGCAGGATGTCGGATCGCTTTTCGCCGGTCGAGGCGAGGATTTTGATCTTGTCGGATTTGGCCTGTGCCCGCAGGTTGCCCACGTCAATGAAGGCAGCGTCAAGTTGCCCGCCCAGGATATCCGTCAGTTGGGGTGCGCCACCTTTGTAGGGAATGTGGGTCAGATCCAGCCCGGCTTGTTTCTTCAGCATTTCGCCGTGGATGTTGGACGATGTCGCGGCACCGTAGGATCCGTAGCTGTACTTGCCGGGATTCGCCTTGACCTCGGCGATAAACTCCTCCAGCGTGTTTGCCGGGAACCGTGCGGGGACGACAAGAAAATCCTGCGAAAGACCGATCTGCGCCACGGGGACCAGATCCGTCATGACGTTGTACGGGATCTTTGTGAACAGGTGAGGCCCCTGGATAATCGCGGTGATTCCGAGCAGCACGGTGTATCCGTCTGGCGGTGACTTGGCCACCAGATCGTTGCCGATCATGCCGCCCGCGCCCGGCTTGTTTTCGACGATCACGGGTTGCTTCCACGCGTTGGCAAGTTCAGCCGCAACCAGTCGGCCCAGCGCATCGGTAGATCCACCGGCGGAATAGGGCACGATGATCCTGATCTGGCGATCCGGAAAGTTCGCTGCCGGGTCGGCCTGCGCAAACGTCGCGCCGTGCGCCCAAACCAAACCTAACGCCACGGCACTGGCGCCGATCCACCGTGCAAACCGTTGTTTCATATTCTGCCTCCAGGCCGTTTTGTCTTAGATGCGTCAGAAGTCCTGGACGCGCTCGCTGTCTTGGATGTCGTGGACGTCTTTGCTGTCTTGGATGTCGTAGATGTCTTGAATGTCGAAGATGTCTTGGACGTCCTGGCTATCTTAGACGGCTTGCCCGCTTTTCGCACGTCCTGTTGCCGCATTTCGCGCAGCGGGGTGCAGTGCAGGCCGACTAGTCTGCCATTCCGGGGACAATGGCGGAGAACCCGCCGTCGACGTGTGTGATTTCGCCGGTCACCCCGGCGGCAAGGTCGGATAGCAGGAAGGCGGCGACGTTGCCCACATCTTCGATCGTGATATTGCGCCGCAGTGGCGAGTGGGTTTCGACGTACTTCATGATTTTGGTGAAATCCTTGACGCCGCTCGCCGCGAGTGTCTTGATGGGGCCGGCGGAAATGCCATTGGCCCTTACGCCCATCGGACCGAGATGCGCAGCCAGGTAGCGCACGCTGGCATCCAGCGATGCCTTGGCCAGGCCCATCGTGTTGTAGTGCGGAACGACGCGCTCCGAGCCCAGGTAAGTGAGTGTGATCACCGAACTGTTGCGACCCTGCAGCAGGGGGAGCGCGGCCTTGACCAGCGCGGCGAAACTATAAGCTGAAATATCGTGCGCGATACGGAAGTTTTCGCGTGTGTAACCGTCGAGGAAATCCCCGGAGATCGCTTCGCGCGGTGAAAAGCCGATCGCATGCACCAAGCCGTCCAGACCATCCCAGTGCTTGCCCAGTTCGGCGAAGGCGGAGTCAATCTGATTATCCTCAGTCACATCGCACGGCATGACGAGCGTGCTTCCGAATTCGGCTGCGAATTCGATGATGCGCTCGTGGAAACGATCGCCAACGTAAGTGAACGCCAACTCGGCACCCTGTTCATGGCATGCTTTCGCGATGCCATAGGCGATCGAGCGGTTTGAAATAACCCCCGTCACCAGGATGCGCTTGCCAGTCAGAAATCCCATCTGCCAATCCTCGCCGTGCAAAAAGTTGTTTTTCTTCAGCCTCGGGTGCCAGTACCCGGTACGCGAATCTTACTTCCGGGCTTGATCGTCTTGCCTTTCATGTTGTTCAGGGAGCGCAGCGTTGCAGTGGTCGTACCGTACTGGCGTGCGATGGAGTCCAGCGATTCGCCCTTGCGCACTACGTGGGTGCGAACGCGGTCGGCCGGTTTGCCTCTGGCGGGCGTGGATGCGGAACGACCCGAGGGGGCCAGGCTGATCCCCTGGCCGGCGGGCCCCGGGATCAGCAACGCCTGGTCGCTGGCGTTACGGGTTTGAGCAGGAATGGCGTTTGCCTCGCGCAGACGCGCCTCGGATACACCGAATTTGTTAGCGATCGAGGTGAATGTTTCACCGGTTTGCGCCTGGTAAATCTTCCAGGAGGTGAGTTCGCCCTTGTACTCTGCCAGGTTGGCATTGAAGATGTCCACCTTGTCGCGCGGCAGGATCACCTCGTGGTCCTGCTGCGCGACGATGATCGGCTGATTAAAGGAGGGGTTTAGCGCTTGAAAATCCTCAATCGGCATTTCTGCCAGTTGCGCCGCGACATGGAAGTCCATGCTGACGCTTTTCTTGACGGAAACAAAATAGGGCTCGTTATCGACCAATGGCAACACGACGGCGTAGCGCTCAGGGTCTGCCACGATGTTCTTGATTGCCTGAAGCTTCGGGACGTAATTGCGGGTCTCGTCGGGCATACTGAGCGAGAGGTAGTCGGTGGGTTTGCCGGCCGCCAGATTGCGAACCACGGCCCGCTTGACCGAGCCTTCGCCCCAGTTGTACGAGGCGAGCGCAAGATACCAGTCGCCTTGAAAATCGAACAGGTATTCCAGGTAATCCAGCGCGGCGTTGGTTGAAGCGATCGGGTCGCGTCGCTGGTCCCGCCACCAGTCCTGTTTGAGCTGGAACTGCGTCCCGGTGCTTGGGATGAACTGCCAGAGGCCAGCCGCCTTGGCGTGCGAATAAGCCGCCGGGTTGTAGGCGCTTTCCACAAACGGGAGCAGCGCAAGCTCGGTCGGCAAGCCCCGGCGGTTGATCTCGTCGACAATGTAGTACAGGTATTTGCCCGCGCGGGTTGCCATTCGCTGCATGGCATCCGGGTGCGACGCGTAATAGAGTGTCCACTTGTCGACCAGGGGAGAGTTCAGGTTCGGGATTGCATAGCCGCGGCGAATGCGCTCCCAGACATCAAGCGGAGCCACCGTGAGGTCGATCGTGCGCGAGGTGTCCTCAGCGACGAAACGCGGCCCTTCCTGCCCCTTTTGCAAACTTGCGCAACCGGCCAACACCAGCACCGATGCCAGTAGGCATATCCTGAAAAATATCCGCATGCTCTTTAGCGAAAGCTGTTCTTCCATTCGCGCAGCGCGGCGAAGACTTCCACGGGGGAGTCCAGATCGCGCTGAGCCCATTGACTTGCCGATTGCACCACAGACGGAATCGCGGTGCGCATGAAAGGATTACAGGCCAGTTCCCGGCTGATCCGGCTGGGCACGGTGGGGTCCCCAAGCTCGCGCTGACGGATTGCTTCGGCCTGCCAGCCCTGCAACTCCTGGTTGGCGGGCTCGACTTCGCGGGCCCACCGCATGTTGGACAACGTGTATTCGTGCGCGCAAAAAACCAGCGCATCTCCGGGCAGTGCCGCCAGCCGTGCCAGTGAGGCCGTCATTTGCGCTGGAGTGCCCTCAAACACCCGGCCGCACCCGGCAGCGAACAGTGTATCGCCGCAGAACACGACCGCAGAACCCCCGACGGTTCCCGCGTAGGCAATGTGCCCTGCCGTATGGCCTGGCACGTCGATGACGGTCAGATCGATGCCCAGGCCAGTATCGCTAAACCGGGCGCCGTCGGACATCGCGACGTCGCAAAGCGGCAAAACCTCGTTGGCGGGGCCGTAGACTCTTGCGCCGGTCGCATCGACCAGCTGCTGTACGCCGCCCACATGGTCGGGGTGATGATGGGTGAGTAGAATGGCGGTGAGCCGCACACCGAGACGATCCAGTGCGCCGAGCACTGGCACGGCGTCGCCCGGATCCACCACCACTGCGGTTTCACGGTTTGAAATCAGCCAGATGTAGTTATCGGAAAACGCACTCAGGGGCTGGATGCGCGTTTTAGGGTCGCGCTCTGGCGCGGTTTGGGCAGTTGCACTCATCGGATTTGTAATCACATTGTCGAACGAAGAACACCCCATTGTAAGGCTCGCGCAGTGGATGCAAACGGATCCCGGCGCCTACGTGCGTGACTGGGAGCAAGCCAGGGTCGATGCGCTGGTGGCTGACGTCTTTGGTTACAACGCTTTACAGGTCGGCATGCCCGGGCTTGACTTGCTGCGCGCGAACCGCATGCCCTTCAAGGCGTACGCCGGTTCGGTGCTGCTGGAGGGCGCAGCGGCCTGTGCGGCGCCGGGCGCGACGGTCATGGCCAGCGCCGAGGCGCTCCCCTTTGACACGGAGAGCATCGACTTGCTGGTGCTGCCGCACGGACTGGAAACCACGGACTTCCCGCATGAGGTTCTGCGCGAGGTCGAACGGGTCCTCGTGCATGAGGGCCGGGTCGTGATCACCGGCTTTAATCCATGGAGCCTCTGGGGAATCCGCAACCGCTTGCCCTGGATGCCCGAGTGGCTTCCGCAGTCGCCAGACACCCTGGTGTCGCTCCACCGGCTCAAAGATTGGTTCAAACTTCTCTCATTAGACATCGATCGTGGGCACTTTGGTTGTTATGTTCCGGCTTTTCGCACAAATCGGTGGATCGAGCGATGCGCCTTTCTGGAGCGGGCAGGCGACCGGTGGTGGCCCGTGTGTGGTGCGGTTTACATGGTTTCGGCCACCAAGCGCGCTGCAGGCATGCGCCTGATCGGCGCGCCATGGAAGACCTCGCCTCTGCGTGCCCGATCCGCCCAGGCTGCGGGCGCCATGAACCGTGGAGAACCGAGTGCTCCCGGGGCAATGCGCGATCGCCCAGATCCTTGTGTCGGAAACTAATCGAAGCCGAATCGAATCACCCGGGATTTGACGCTCAAAACGCCTTGAATGCAGTCGGATCATCTGAAAATTCATGTAGGAAATTGACTTGGAATTATCAAAGAATCACGTTGAAATCTGGACAGATGGCGCCTGCAAGGGCAATCCGGGGCCCGGCGGCTGGGGGGCGTTGCTGCGCTCCGGCCACACGGAAAAAACCCTGCATGGCGGTGAGTTACAGACAACCAATAACCGCATGGAAATGATGGCGGTCATTGAAGCGCTGCGCGCGCTCAAGCGACCGTGCCGTGTCGATCTGCATGTCGATTCGCAGTACGTCATGAAGGGCATCAACGAGTGGATCCATGGCTGGCGCAGGCGGAACTGGCGCAAGGCGGATGGTAAGCCGGTGCTCAATTCAGAGCTCTGGGTGCTGCTGGACGCCGAGGTTTCGCGCCACGAGGTGCAATGGCACTGGGTCAAGGGCCATGCCGGCGATCCTGGCAACGAGCGCGCCGATCTGCTGGCCAACCGGGGGGTCGAGGAAGTGCTGGCGCGCGCGCGCACTGTCGTATGATTGGCGCCATGCGCTCCATTATTCTTGACACTGAAACCACCGGACTGGATCCGGCCAACGGCCATCGCATCGTCGAAATCGGCGGCATCGAAGTCGTGAATCGCGGCATTACGGGCCGGGATTTCCATTCTTACCTGAATCCCGATCGCGACAGCGATCCGGGTGCGCTGGATGTGCACGGGCTGACGACCGAATTTCTTGCCGACAAGCCCAGGTTTCCCGATGTGATCGATGAGTTCCTGGCGTTTATCGACGGCGCCGAGCTGATCATCCACAACGCGCCGTTTGACGTCAGGTTCCTCAACGCTGAACTCGATCGTATTGGCCGACCGCCAGTCACCACGTTCTGCAACGGCGTGACGGATTCGCTCGCGCATGCCAAGACACTGTATCCGGGCAAGCGCAATTCGCTGGACGCGCTGTGCGAGCGCTACGGGATTTCCAACGCGCACCGGACACTGCATGGTGCCTTGCTCGACTCCCGCCTGCTTGCGGAAGTCTGGCTTGCCATGACACGCGGGCAAGACAGTTTGCTGATTGATCACTTCGAGGTGCCGGATGGCACGGTTGCCAACGGGCAAGGTTCACGTACCGAAGCGTTCGACCTGCCTGTGATTGCACCGAGTCCGGCCGAGCTGGAAGCGCACCAGCAATATCTTGCTGCCCTGGACAAGGCGGTCAAGGGTGAATGTCTTTGGCGCAAGTACGGATAAGGCCGACATCAACCGTCCGCAACCGCTCGCGGGCCGTGGACGCCGTCGCCGGGCCAGCGCGCAGATGACTTACAGCCGCAAGATCCGCTTTCGTGCCGGGGAACCCGAGCCCGATCCCTCCCGGATCTATGCTTACCCGGAGCATTTGCGCCAGTCGATCGACGATCTTCCCGTCGCCCCCGGGGTTTACGTGTTTCATGGCGAGGAGGGCGATCTGCCTCTCTACATCGGCAAAAGCGTCAATCTTCGTCATCGCGTCCTGTCACATTTGCGCAATGTCGATGAAGCGCGGATGCTGCGACAGACACGGCGCATATCCTACTTGCGGACGGCCGGCGAGATCGGTGCCCTGTTGCTTGAAGCCAGCATGATCAAGCAACAGCATCCGCTGTTTAACCAGAAACTGCGCCGCACCCGGCAGATGTGCTCGATCCGGCTGAGCGACGGGCGACCCGAAGTCGTCTATTCCAGGGACATCAACTTCGCGACCGAGCAGGGTCTGTACGGATTGTTTGGCAGTCGCCATTCGGCGCTCGAGCAACTCCGGGCGATCGCTGACGAGCAGCGGCTATGCCTTGGACTGCTGGGGCTTGAGCGCGTGGCCGCCGGGCGGCCCTGTTTTCGCGCAATGATCAATCGCTGTGGCGGCGCCTGCCGTGGCGACGAACCGCGTGCACAGCACCAGGCACGGTTAGAGGAAGCGCTTGCGCAGATGCAGATCGTTTGCTGGCCTTACCCCGGCGCGGTTGGCCTGTTGGAGACATTCGAGGATATGCAGCAGGTGCATGTGATCCAGAACTGGTGCTATCTGGGCTCGGTTGACAGCCTGGATGCCGCCCGGCACCTGGATCGTCAGGCTCCGGGGTTTGACGCAGACGGTTACAAAATTCTTTGCCGACCGCTGCTTTCAGGGACAGCCCGGATCGTGCCGCTCTAGAGCGCTCAACGCGACCAATCCGATTGTGCCGCGCGATGGCGATGTCGCTGTGCAGGCCCGTGAGAAGGGTGCCGGTGCTGCTGCGGCGGAACTCTTGCCCGGCGTGAAACTGGTGAGGGCCTTCAATGCGATTGGCTATGCGCGTTTGTCCGAACAGGTCAAGCGCGCCGAGGGAGATCGCATCGGCATGCCGATTGCGGGCGATGACGCCAACGCGATTGCGCTTGCGTCGAAACTGATCCGGGAAGTCGGCATGGAGCCTGTTTTGATCGGGCCTTTGGTGATGGGGAAATACCTGCTGCCCGGCACACCACTGGCGGGCGAACATACGCCGCAGGAAATCCGCCAGATTGTTTCAACGCTGAAGTAGAACGCCTGGGCGGCTTTTGCTGACGCTCTCCGTCAGCTGTCGGCTTGGGCCGGCACGGATGGGGCACCTATTCGCCTAGATTCGGATCGTGCCTTCGATCACTATGTGCACCTGTCCGCCGATCCAGGCGCCGCCATCCTTGCCAGGCACAACCGAGATGCGGCCATGGCGGGCAATCCTTGTGCCTTGTGCGGCAAGGTATGGCTTTTTCAGGCGATCATTGGACGCAAGCCAGCGGGCGATCGCCGCATTCAGCGATCCGGTGATGGGGTCTTCGCTCATCCCGCTTGAAGGCGCAAGCATCCGCACTTCGAAATCGCATTCCGCGCCGGGCGCGTGCGGCGCAAAAAATCCGATGCTTTTGTACGCAGGCCATCGGACTTTTGCCGAGTCAAGCGCCAGCACTTGATGAGCATGACGGAGTTCAAAAAACTGCCATGTGGGTCCGTTGCACAGTTCGGCGGTATTGACGATTGCGTCCGGAGGAATATCCAGCACCCGGATGATGTCATCCCGATGTGCGGGATCCATCTGCCGGATTGTGGTGGTCGGCGCGGCAAATGCCAGCATCGGTGGTCGGGATATATCGACCTCGACGATTCCGACACCGCACTCCTGACGAACCAGACCCGGTGTCCGTGGCACGCCACCACAATGAAGCCACGCCGCACAACTGCCTAGCGTGGGATGTCCTGCAAACAGCATTTCGCGCACGGGCGTAAAAATCCGCACACGATAGTCGGCCGATGGATCCGACGGTGGTAGCAGGAAGGTGGTTTCAGCCAGATTGGTCCAGGCGGCGAAGCGCTGCATCTGTTCGTCGCTGATGCCTGCGGCGTCGACAACCACCGCGAGCCCGTTGCCGTGCAGCGGGTGGGGGCTGAACACGTCGCACTGGACAAAGCGTCGTACCGTCATGGAAATTCCTCCGTTAATGACCATGGGGTTTCCGCATCATTCAGCCGAATCTGCATGGAGCCTTCGGCGTTGCTTTCCAATGGATGTGTCAGTTGGAAATCAGATTGCCGAGCTTCGGTGTAATCGGTACGACGATCACAGATGTTCCTCTGAAATCCAACGCGCTGCGATAAGCCAGTGCCAGCTCATCCGCGGTTTCCACATGAACGGCTGTGGCACCGTACCCCCTGGCCAGCGAGACGATGTCAATGCCTGGTAAGTCGAGCCCGGGAACATTCGGGGTTTCTTCCAGAACCGCAAACTCTTTCAGAATCCCATACTCATGGTTCTGCAAGACGACGTAGATCACGTGTGCATGGTGCTGCACTGCGGTGTAGACGCTTTGAAGTGAGTATTGATACGAACCATCGCCCATCAGGCATAGCACAGGTCGATTACGACCGGTTTTTTTCTCTGCCAGTGCAAGTCCAACCGAAGCCGGCATGTTCCAGCCAAGACCACCCGAGGCAAATGTGTAAAAGCTATCGGGTTTGTCGAAACGGAACTGATCCTGAAAATCGGCTGTGTTCGAGGGAGATTCGTTGGTGACTACAAGTTCGTCAGGCGAATTGGCCTTGAGCGTTGCGAACACAGCCAGCGGTGCCAGAGGCAGGTTGTTTACCGGTGTCTTTGGTCCGGCGCGTAAAGGCGATCTTGATTGAGCAGTGCGCGGTTCGATGAATGATTGAATCGCCTTGAAGAACAATCCTGCATCGGACACGAGGCTGTCACCGACGATCGCTTTTGCCGCCTCATCCGGATCATCAGTGACCTGGATTAACTGGGCACCGGTGGGCAGGTATTTGCCTGGAACATAAGGGTAGTAACGAAAAACCGGTGCGCCAATCACAACAATCAAATCGTGATCGGCGAGTTTGTCACTCAGCGGTCCTATCGCTGCCGGTAGTTCACCGGCAAAGAGTTGATGTGTTTCGGGGAATGG
>JADZBO010000181.1 GCA_020851995.1 Burkholderiaceae bacterium | reverse complement strand
GCGGCGAAAAGCCAGTTCGGCGAGTTCGTCGCTCCAGTCCGTGGACGGCGCTTTTGTCTGGTCGGTCATTACGCGCTCCGGGCTAGAGTTCGACAATCGCGAGGATCTGGCCTTCGACAATCGCATCGCCTTCCGCAACCAGAATTTCCACCAGCGTGCCGCCGTCTTCGGCGACAAGCGGAATTTCCATTTTCATCGATTCGATGATGAGAACGGTGTGGCCCTCGTCGAGCGCCTGGCCTTCCGTGGTTTCGATTTTCCAGATCGAACCGGTGACTTCTGACTTCAGTTCCTGCTTGCTCATGAATGCTCCAATGCGGGGTATGAATATAAATTGAAAAATTCGTGCTGACCTGCCGACACTTCGACTCTTTCGTTATGTAGTTATCCGGACATTTGCTTATGCAATGCACGCCAGCGCGTTGTGATCCGCTGCGGGTTTGATTCGTCGCAGATCAAAAACTCGTCGGCCAGGCGCGCATGAGGTGCTGGCCAACGCCTGCTGTGAGTCGCATACGATGAATCTCGAGCGTACGGATCAGGTGGTCACGGGTCTCCTCGGGCCGGATGACGGATTGGACGGCGTACATGGCGGCGGCATCCCAGACCAGACTGTCGCGGTTCATGGCCTCGAAAGCCTCATCAAAGCCAGGATCGCCCGGGGCCAGGCCGTGGACGACCTTGACGCCGAACTGCGGGTCCATGAAACTGACCTCGGCGGTCGGCCAGGCAATCACCTCGTCGGAGTTCCTGCCGCCCCCCATGTTGAGGTAAGCCTGCCCGTAGGTCTTGCGTAAGATCACCGAAATTTTCGGCACAGTCGCCAGTTGAAGCGCCTGCATGAAGTTCATGATCTTGCCGGGCGCGCGGTTTCGCTCCGCCGTCGTCCCGATCAGGAATCCGGGCGTATCCACAAACAGCACGAGCGGAATGTTGAATGAATCGCAAAGCACCACAAAGCTCGCTGCCTTCTCGCAGGCGTCAGTATCCATCGCGCCACCCTTGACCAGCGGATTGTTGGCGAGGATCCCGACCGTACGTCCATCGAGCCGCGCAAGACCTGTGACGACCACCTTGCCAAACCGGGGCTTCAGCTCGAAGAAGCTGTCGCGGTCGACGATCGTACGCACAATCTTGCGCACGTCATATACCTGGGTCCGGCGTGGTGGCAGATGCGCCAGGATCTCCGGCATCCCGTCACCCGACCCCTCCGGCACGGCCACGACTGGCGGAGCTTCTTTGTGATGGCTGGGAAGATAGCTGAGAAACTTCCGGATCGCAGCCAGTGCCTCTTCATCCGTATCGACGACCATGTCCGCAAAGCCAGTCACCTCGGCGTGCAGCTTCCAGCCGCCCATTTCCTCGGCGTCGACCTGCTCGCCCGTCGCCTGCGACGCCAGCAGCGGGCTTGACACTGCGAGGATCGCTCCCTTGCGCATGACGTTGAAATCCGAAAGCACCGAATACCACGATGAAGATCCGTAGGAAAACCCGAGCGTTGCCGCAACCCAGGGCGTTTCCCGCATTCGCTGGTATTGCGAGGGATCATTGCCGAGCAGTGCGCCCATGCCACGCGAACCCATGTGATCGGGCATCCGCGCACCAGAAGATTCGCCGAGAAACACAATCGGCATGCCACGCTGCGTGGCAACCCGCTTGAGATGCCCAAGCTTGCGACCATTGGTCGAACTGCTTGAGGCGCCCATGACGGTGAAGTCATTGGCAGCCACGGCAACCGGACGGCCTTCAATCTTGCCAAACCCGGCGACCTTGCCGTCGGTCGGAGTTTTCTCCCGATCCGCCCAGTTCGACGCCGAGGTGCCAAACAAGCCCGATTCCAGGAACGAGCCTTCGTCGCACAGCCGATCAATCCGCTCGCGCGCGTTGAGCACGCCGGGTTTGGCGCGGCGTGCCAGTTTTTCGGGACCGCCCATTGCAAGCGCGGCAGCGCGCCTGGCCTCGTAATCCTGCATCAGAGGCTCGAACGGGCCCCCGCTGTTGTCCTTCTGCTGCATGGTCAATTTCCTGTGTCTCGTGCCCCCGGCGATCATTCGCCGGAGCCGTTATTGTTGTGACTACTGCCGCTGTGACCGCAGCTGCTGTGCAGGCCGCTGCGGTTACAGCTTTTTACTACGGCTTATATTGCTGTAATTCGTTTTGCAGTTACTGTTATTGCTGTTGCTGTTGACGCTGGTGTTGCTGCGCCACGCCGCCGTGCGGCGATGACTCGGACTGAATCACACCACTGGCTTCAAGCGCGTCCAGGCGCTCAGTGGACATCCCCAGAATTTCGGTCAGCACTTCGCGCGTATCCTGGGCGATGCGGTGACCGGTATGACGGACTTCCCCGGGTGTCGCCGACAGGCGCGGAATGACCGTAGCCATCGCAACACGACCCAGAGAATCATCGGGCACGTTGATGATGGACTGGCGTGCGGCGTAGTGAGGGTCCTTGAAAATATCGGCGATCGTAAAAATGCGCGAGGCCGGCACGCCGGCAAGCTCGAGCTTGCGTTCGATTTCCTCCAGCGACTGGGACGAGGTCCATTGCCCGATGATGTCATCGATTTCGTCTACATGCGCACCACGCGCTGTGGCCGCGGCGAACCGCGGATCGCGCACGAGTTCGGGCTGGCCCATGGCCTCGCAGAGCCTTGCGAACACCGCATTTCCCATCGCAGTGATGTGAATGAACTCCCCTTCGGCGCTGCTATATAAATTGTTCGGCGTACTTTCCGGAAGACGCGATCCGGTTCGTGTCGGAATGTGCCCGAGTTTTTCGAAGGCCGGGATCCAGGGTTCCATGAAACTGAATGCACACTCATAGAGTGCGGCATCGATAAACTGACCGCGGCCGGTTTGCTGTCGCGCGAGCACCGCCATGGTTGCGCCAAACGCGGCATAGAGTCCGGTGATGTAGTCGGTCATGGAAACCGCCACGCGCGATGGCGGCGACTGAGGATCTCCCGTGAGATGGCGCAGACCACTCATAGCCTCGCCGATCACGCCATAGCCCGCCCGCTGACTATATGGGCCATCCTGCCCGAACCCGCTGATGCGCACCATGATGATGCGGGGGTTGATCTCTGCAAGTTGCGCATAGCCAAGCCCCCACTCTTCGAGGCGCCCGGGGCGGAAGTTTTCGATCACGATATCGCTCTTGCGCACGAGATCGCGAGCGATCTCCTGACCCTCGGCGGTGCGCAGGTCGACGCAGATCAGTGCCTTGTTGCGCAGCAGACTTGCCGCGTACAGCGATTTGCCCTCAAAACGCTTGCCCATCGTGCGCAGGGGATCCCCCTCGAAAGCCTCGATCTTGATGACATCGGCACCAAAATCCGCCAACAACCGACCGCAAAACGGACCGGCAATGGTTGACCCCAGTTCAAGCACACGCAGCCCGGCAAGGGGCCCTGATTTTGCATCACTCACCGCAAGCTCCCTGCACAAGCATTTTGCGACATCGTTTGACCAGACTAATGGTAGTTGCAGCATTCATGAATTGAACTGCGCCCCAATTATTTAACTGCGCGTCAAACGGACGCCCTCTGGGTCAGCGCCAACAGCGCACTGACGTTCTGCATTTGATCAAGCGCGTCAATCGCATCGATCAGTGACTCGCAACGCGATGCTCCAAGCACGGGTGCCACCAGCGCACGGAACTTACGCACCAGCTTTGCATGCTGAGACCCAAGATCGCTCGCCGGCGTACCCGCATCGAAACCGAGCCGGACCGTTGAACCATCCGACAAGCGCGCGGTGATGAAACTGTGAGCCATATTAACGTCAGGAATGTAGGTAACGGTCGTTACGGCACGAAGTCTGGCGATGCGTTCGTCCGAAAGCGACTCTTCGCCGTAGGCATCTGCAGCCGCCGTATCGTGACCGGTCAGCGCCATCCCCACCGTGTGGCGCATGCTGAAGCGCGACTCGAAGGAAGAATTCGGGTGAGGGATATTGCACGCCTTGTCATTCTCCGGGGCAACTTCGAGGAGCAGACTGTCGATCTGCGCTACGCGCTCACCCAGTTGGTCGCGCAACAACAGCGCACACTCGATCACACCGTGGGTGCCGTAGCAGGCAGCGTGATATTTGAATAAATTGCTGTGCAGGTACCGGCCAGCGGCGGGCCGCACTTGTGCCAGGGCGGGGTCAAATGTCGGCGTGTGCGTGTCAGCAAACCCCTGGCGGCATTCGATCGCGTCGCCCCGCGCGAAGAAGCCTGCCGCCGCGAGTTCTGCTGCCAGCACACCGTTCTCGCTCGCCCGCCCGGCGTGAAACGGCTTTGCCATCGTGCCAAACAGCCCTTTCAAGCCCGCCGCTGTGGTGGCGGCAATCGACAGGGCCTGGGCCGTGGATTCGACATCAAGCTGCATCAGACGCGCGCAAGCCGCCGCCGCGCCCAGCGTGCCGGTGGTCCCGGTCGCGTGAAATCCCCGGTCGTAATGGCCAGGCGCGAGCATCGCGCCAACGCTGCTACCCGCTTCGTAGCCGGCGGCGAACGCTGTGATCAGGTCGCGTCCGCTCGAACCCCTCGCATCTGCCACCGAGAGCACGGCCGGCAGCACCGCCGCCGACACGTGGCCGGGCATGATGAGATTGCAATCGTCATAGTCCAGAGCGTGGGCCGCCGTGCCGTTGATCAGCGCAGCCTGCCGAACCGACATCCGACCACCGTGACCGATGAGACTGGAGACCGGAGTACTTCCTTCGCGCTGGCAAAAATCGCGCACGATGCGCGTGACATCCTCATCAATGCCAGCGATTGCGACCCCGAGCGTGTCGAGCACACACTGGCGCACGAGTTCGCGGTCGCCATTGCTCAGATCGTCGTAGCGAAGCATTGCGGCATCCGCGGCGACCAGGTGCGTTGCGCCTGTCGTCGCGCTTTCCTGCCGCCTCAATCCCGCTTTGGGTGTGATGTCGTTCATTGATGGCCTCCTGCCCGGGGTTTCGGGTTTCTATTCGTCAGGCTGTGAACTATCACACGTCAAACGCGTGACTCCCTGACATTTTCTGTTATCCGCGAACTTTACATCAATCGGATCGCCGATCGTGTTGTGGCGGAAACAGCGATTCGTTGACTGTCTGGGCATTCGAGATCATCAGCAAGGTGTAGCCGTCGGGCGCGGCCCTGGCAACGTGATCAGTGCCCGTGATCGATCCGGCGCCCCGGCGGCTTTGACAATCAAATGCTGCACGTTTATTCTTTGGAACATTATTCAACTATTCGAACGATCATCAGATCGTCGGCACGGAGACCAAGGTGTCAGCTCAATTCACCGAAGATCAACTCGCGGTTCGTGATCTGATTCGCCGCGTGGCGCGCGAAAAGGTCGCTCCAAGGGCCGATGAAATCGACCGGACCGCCGAATACCCGCAGGATATGTTCGACATGCTGCGGGAACTCGGTTTGTTCACGTTGCCGTTTCCCAAAGAGTACGGTGGAATGGACAGCATGGTGGCTGCCTGCCTCGCCATCGAGGAGTTCGGCCGCGTTTGCTACAACACCGCTTACCTGCTGCTGCTTCAGTGGGTGCCCTTCGGCGCCATTCTCGCCGGCGGCACGGCCGACCAGAAGCAGCGCTACCTGCCGGGTCTGGCCTCAGGTGAATTGCGCGGCGCCATCTCGACCACCGAGCCCCAGAGCGGTTCGGATGTGGCCGGCATCAAGACGCGTGCCGTGGCTGCACCTGGCGGCTACCGCCTCTCGGGCAGCAAGATCTGGTGTACCAATGCGTCGGTCGCCGATTTCGTGCTGGTCGCCGCCAAGACGGCGGATGCAGGATCGTCTGCCAGCATCAACCTGTTTATCGTCGCCTGTGACAGCAAAGGCTTCGAAATCGGTCGCAAGGAGGACAAGATGGGGGCGCGGGGCGTACCTTCGTGCCCGCTGTTCCTTGAGGATGTCTTCGTCCCCGAAGCTTGCAGGCTGGGCGATTCCGGCAACGGCTTCAAGGTGGTCATGGAAGCCTTCAACAAAAGCCGCCCGCTGATCGGCGCGCGAGGCGTCGGCTTATCGCAGGGTGCAGTCGATCATGCCACCACCTACGTCCAGAACCGCGTGGCCTTCGGCCAGCGCATCAGCGATTTCCAGGGTATTCGCTGGATGCTCGCCGACATGGCGATCCAGACAGAGGCAGCGCGCAACATCGTCTACAAATCGGCAGCCATGGTCGATGCCGGCGTCGCCGGCAGCGAACTCGCGCCGATCGCCGCGATGGCCAAGTGCTTCGCGACCGATACCGCGATGAAAGTCGCAACGGACGCCGTCCAGCTCTTTGGCGCCTCGGGCATTTCGAACGAGTATCCGATCAACCGGTACTTCCGCGATGCCAAGGTGCTGCAGATCATCGAAGGCACCAACCAGATCCAGCGCAACATCATCGCCAACCATCTGCTCGGGCGCGTGGCGCGCTAGCGCCTGCGCACACAACCCAATTCAACATCACAACCAGGAGATTCAGAATGGAAACAGTCGGACTCGGACTCTACTTCGAGGACCTGCCCGTTGGCAGGAAGTTCAAGACCCTCTCCCGCACGATTCAGGACGCAGACATCTGCGCGTTCTGCAATGTGATCCACATGACCGAGGTTCTGTTCACCGACATGGAATTCCTCAAGAACGAGTCCGACATCAAGGGGCGCCTCGCGCCCGGCGCACTCAGCTATTGCTTCGCTGAAGGACTACTGGCGCAATCGACGATGCAAAAGACCGGCTACGCGTTCCTCAACATGGAGCTCAATATCGAGAATCCGGCTTTCGCCGGCGACACCATCCACGTTGAATGCGAAGTCGTCGAATCGCGGCTGTCGGCGAGCCGGCCGGGACGCGGACTGGTGCGCACGCGCAACAAAGTCATCAATCAGAACGGCAAGACCGTCCTCACCTACACCCCGCTGCGCATGGTCAAGTGCCGCAGCGACAAGGGCGCGTCGTGACCAGCGCCTTTGGCGAGCCGGGCAACGGACCGCTCGCGGGCGTTCGGGTCATTGACCTGACGATCAACGTGCTCGGGCCGGTCGCGACGCAGCAGCTTGGCGACATGGGCGCAAGCGTGATCAAGGTCGAACCTCCGGAAGGCGATCCGATGCGCGACAACGGCCCCGGTCGCAACCCGCATATGTCGGTTCTCTATCTGAACCTGAATCGCAATAAGCGCAGCATCCGCCTTGATCTGAAGGATCCCGCACAGCGCGAGGCATTGCTCAGGCTCCTGGGCGACGCCGACGTACTGGTGCACAGCATGCGCGCCAACGCGGCGGGGCGACTGGGGCTGGATTATCCTTCTCTGCACGCCCGCTTTCCCAGGCTGATCTACGCTAGTGCGCCAGGGTACAGCCCGGACGGCCCGAACCGGGATCGCCCGGCATATGACGACGTGATTCAGGGCGAAAGCGGCGTTGCCGGGCTTGTCCAGGCCTCTTCCGGCGTGCCGGCCTACTTTCCCACGGTGCTCGCCGACAAACTGTGCGGCGTGTATCTTGCCTCGGCGATCGGCATGGCGCTCTACAGTCGCGACCGCACGGGTCGCGGCCAGGACGTGCAAATTCCGATGTTCGAAACCATGGTGTCCTTCAACCTCCTGGAGCACCTGTGGACTTCCGCCTTCGGCGCCGAAGGCCGTCCGGGCTATGCGCGCGCCCTGTCAAAACATCGGCGCCCCTACGCAACGCAGGACGGCTATATCTGCCTGATGGCGGTCAACGACGCACAATGGAAACGATTGTTCGCAGCGCTTGAGCGTCCCGAGCTTGCCACTGATGCGCGCTTCGCCACGCTGATGGCGCGAACCGCCAATATCGATGCGCTCTACGAGATCGTCGCGCATCAGATCACCCTGCGCTCGACTGCGCATTGGCATACGCGGCTGGACGAGGCCGATATCCCCAACGCACCCATGAACACGCTGGCGGATTTGCCGGCCAATCCTTATTTGAACGACACTGGCTTTTTCGAAAGGTATGAGCACCACAGTGAGGGAACGCTGGTACGCACCGCAGTGCCGCAACGCTTTTCCGAAACACCGCCGGCGGTGCGTTTCGGGGCTCCCCGCCTGGGCGAGCACAATGACGAGGTCTTGCGCGCTCTGGGTTACGACAACGAGGCAATCCGCAAGATGACGGGCAGCGCGCCTGCCACGACAAACGGCGCGAACGGGTAACCTGCGCTGATCGAAACTGCACATTCACTTGAGGAGAAACGCATGCAGGGCTTATCGGGGAAAGTAGTCATCGTGACGGGTGGCGCGGGGGGCATCGGATCGGCGGTCTGCCGCGGTTTCGCGGCTCTGGGCGCACGCGTGGCGGTTTTCGACCTGAACGCGACCGCCGCTGAAAAGCTGGCGCAGGAGATTTCGGCAACAGGTGTCATGGCGCGCGGCTATGTCGTTGACATCGCCAGCGCGGATCGCGTCGAGACTGCCGTGTCTGAGGTCGAAGCCGATCTCGGCCCGGTCGATGTTCTGGTCAACAACGCTGGCTGGGACCATGGCGGGCGTTTCATCGACAGTGACCCAGCCATCTGGGAAAAAATCATCGCAATCAATCTCGTCGGGCCGCTGAACCTGCATCGATCAGTGCTAAAGCGCATGCACTCGCGCGGGCACGGCCGGGTCGTCAACGTGGCCTCCGATGCCGGGCGGGTTGGCTCGTCCGGTGAGGCCGTCTATTCCGCTTGCAAGGGCGGCATCATTTCGTTCTCGAAGACGATGGCGCGTGAAATGGCACGTAAGCAGATCAACGTCAACGTGGTCTGCCCTGGCCCGACCGATACCGCCTTGTTCCGGGACTTCGCGGGCGAAGGCGAAAGCGCCGAAAAGCTCAAGGGCGCGCTCACCAAAGCCATTCCGTTCGGCCGACTCGGTCAGCCTGGCGATTTGGTTGGCGCAATCTGTTTTCTCGCCAGCGACGACGCGGCGTTCATTACCGGACAGGTCATCAGCGTGTCTGGTGGCCTGACGATGGCCGGTTAAAAGGAGAGGCGACATGAAAAGAATTCGCAGGCTTGCTGTAGCGGGAATTTTGTGCGGGCTCGGTTTGACTGGCGCTGGCTCAGCGCTCGCGCAATCCGCCGCGCCGGCTTCCGGGGCGGGAACCTATCCGGACCGTCCCATTCGCATTGTGATCGGCTTTGCGGCGGGCGGCGGCACAGATGCCGTGCTGCGCTCGATCGCAGGCAAGTTGTCTGAGAGCCTCGGGGTCTCGGTGATCGTGGACAACAAGCCGGGAGCCAACGGCAACATTGCCAACGACATCGTCGCCAAGGCGCCGCCTGACGGCTATACGCTGGTCTACAACACATCTTCGATGGTGCTCAGCCCGTACCTCTACTCAAAGCTGACCTACAACTACGAGACTGATCTTACGCCGATCGCGTTGACGGCCAACATTCCGCTGGCGCTGGTGGTGCCGCTCACGATGCCTGTCAACAACATGGCGGAATTCGTTGCCTATATGAAGCAGAATCCGGACAAGGTGAACTATGCCTCAGCCGGCACCGGCAATGTGACCCACCTGGCCACGATTCAGATGCTGATGAGCACCGGTACGAAGGCCATTCATGTGCCGTACCGCAGCGAGGCCCCGGCGCTCACAGACGTCATGGGCGGCCAGGTGCAGTTCTACCTTGGCACTGCGAACGCGCTGATCCCGCTGATTCGCCAGGGTCGGGTTCGCCCTCTGGCAGTCGGCAGCCTCAAGCGTATGGAACAGTTGCCCGATGTGCCAACGATCTCCGAGACCATACTCCCGGGTGTGGAGTTCGGCGCCTGGTCCGGCTTCATGGCACCGGCGAAGACGCCGCCGGAGATCATCGCCAAGCTCAATGCCGAAATCAACAAGGCGCTTGCGGATCCGGCGTTGCGCGCCAAAATAATGTCCACCGGCGCCGAAGTCCGGGGCTCGTCCGTGGATCAGTATGCGAAGTTCCTGAAGTCCGAATCCAGGCGCTGGGGCGATGCCGTCAAGGCGGCGGACCTGAAGCCCGAATGACGGAAATGCAGGTTCGGCAAGACGCGGTCGCAATGGTGTGGTTTTCATGAGACGCAAGTCCGCAACCGAAGGGGCTGCCGGAGATGTTGCCGAGCCAGACAAGCGAATGGGCGGCCCCCGTTCGCTGACCCGCATCCTCGGCCTGTTCGAGGTGCTTTCCGGCACCAATGCCGGGATGCCCCTGACCGAGTTGAGTGAGGCGCTAGGTTCGCCGAAAAGCAGTCTGCTGCACCTGCTCCGCCCTTTGGTTGCCGAAGGCTATCTGACGCATGAGAACGGCATCTACCGGTTGGGGACCTCGATCTACCGGCTGGCCGCAGGGGTGCTCGCGAACTGGGATTTTCCCCGACTGGTGCGTCCCTTCATGGGCGAACTGGCGCAACGCACCGGCGAAACCGTCCTGCTCGGCGTGCTGAACCGCGAGGCAGAGTCGCTGACCTATGTCGAGATCATAGACGGCCCGCATCCGATCCGCTACCACATCCCGGTGGGAACAACGCGCACGCTTTATGCCAGTTCAGCCGGTCGGCTGCTGCTCGCTTATGCCGACCGGGACTGGTGCGCGAGCTATCTCGCGTCCGTCATCTTCAAGGTTCGCACGGCAACTCCGATGACGCGGGCCTCGCTGCGCCGTGAAATCGAGGCGATCCGGCGCGAGGGCATATCCTGGACCATCGATGTCTACACCGAAGGGCTCTCGGCAGTCGCTGCACCGGTGTTCGACACTGCAGGGCACTGTATCGCCTCGATCAGCATCGCTGGCCCCACCGACCGTATCCGTAACGAACTTGAATCGCTCAAGGACATTGTCAGAGATGTCGCGGCCAAGGCCTCGGGCATTCTGGTCCGATGACTGAGAATCCGACTACACCGGACTCCGGTCCGAAGATGGCGGACACGATCACCCCGGACCTTAGCCCCACGCAGGCCGGTGGCGGGTAACGCTCAGGCCTTGCGGCGGCCCTGCTCAACGCACAGGTGGGTATGGGCTGCCTTGAGCAGATCGCACGCCACATTGCGCTCCACGCCGCGTGCGATCATGTCACCCAGAATATGATCGTGCTCGGTGCGGTTGCCGGCGCGCATATCGCGCAGCATCGAGGCGGCAAACCCAGAGCCAGGCTTGGTCAGCAGGCCCACGGAACGCTCGCGCGCGCTTTCACGCATGGGAAAACCATGCGCCTGGGCAATTGCGCAGGACTCGCCAAACGCCTTGGTCATCATTTCGGCGCCCCAGGGCGCCGCGACGATCTCGCCCACCGGCCCCCCAAAGAGCGTGGTCATGGCGGCCAGCGTGGCAAGGTAGATCCACTTGTCCCAGAGATTCTGCTCAATGTTTTCGCTGTAGGTTCGATCGAACCCCGCGTTCTCGCACAGGTCATAAAACGCCTTCGCGAGCGCAGCATGCGCCTGCGAACGTGGGCCCACGGTCAGCGCGGCCAGATCAGTCAACTGACGGACCGCACCGCTTTCGGTGATGGTGCCCGCAATTTGCGCCACGCCGCCCATGACCCGGTCACGTCCGAATTTCTCGTCGAGCAGTTTGATATGGGCCATGCCGTTCAGAAACGGCAGGAACGCGCCGTGTGCGCTGGCGCCAGCGACCGACGCCAGAGCGTCGTCAAGGTCAAAGGCTTTGGGCGCCAGCACAATCAGATCGTATTCAGGCTTGAGTTGATCGCGGGTGACCGTCCTGGGCCGCACCGTGAAGGTTTCCTTCGGAGTTTCAACGATCAGCCCCTCGGCCTGAATCTTGCGGTGACGCGCCTCGCGCAGCAGGAAGGTGACGTCGGCACCCGCATTGATCAGCCGCGCGCCAAAGTAGCCGCCCACTCCCCCTGCCCCTACGATCAGAATCTTCATGGATATTGTCTGCCCTGGATATTGTTGAGGTTATTTTCAGCCGCAAGGGCCCCTCGGATGATCATCCGGGCGCCAGACTGACCAGGGATTTTAAGCCAGCTCGGACATTGAAGCGTGGGAGACCGAAGGTGCGGCACCTTCGGAAAAATGCGAAGGTTGCATCGTAAGTCTCTGGATCGCACCTCGCAGCCAGCCGTGCAAAAGGATCATTAACTAGGGCAATCGGAAACGGGCAATAAAGCGTCAGGCCGAGTTAGTAACAAGACGTACCCCCTGTGAGTTCGGTCAGATTGCCTGTGCCAGCCAGTCGCACAACTCCCGATCAGCACTGCCTGCATCAGTCACGGGATCGCGCGGCACAAGGCGATGCATCAAAACCAGATCCGCCAAGCGCGCGCGCATGGGCATTCCGGCCGTGCGGGACTCCCAGCGCATTGCCGCCATCGTGACGACGTTGTACAGCGCGGTCGCGACCTGGCGTGCGCGCTCGGCGTCATGGCTTTCAGCCGCTTTGGCCGCAACCACGAACGCGCTCTCGATGCGTTCCTGCTGCAATGCTGCAAGGTGCGCAGGAGCGGGCTCACCGTGATCCAGCAGCCATTGCACATGCTCGCGCAGGGCCGGCAGCGCGTTTTCCCGCTGGATCGCACGCAGCACATCGAGCGCCACGATATTACTTGTGCCTTCCCAGATTGATCCGAGGTGAGCGTCGCGCAGCACGCGGGGATCGCTCCACTCTTCGATGTAGCCGCAACCGCCACGCACTTCCATGGCATCGCCCGCCACCTTGCGCGCATCGCGGCAGGCACGGAACTTGATCAGCGGCGTCATGACGCGAACGAGCGGTCGGCCCGCCGGATCAGAGTCGGCGCGTTCGAGCGCCCGCGCGGTCTGGAAAGCCATGGTGCGCGCCTGCTCAGCCCAGACCGCCATCTTGGTCAGCTGACGCTGCATCAGGGGCATGTCGATGAGACGCTTGCCGAAGGCACGACGGTACTTGGAGGCGAACAGCGCCTCGGTGAGCGACCGGCGCATCAGGCCGGCGGCGCGCACCCCGTTCGAGAGGCGCGAGTTGTTGATCATGTCGGCCATATGCTTGAAACCCAGACCGCGCTGGCCAACCAGCCAGGCAAAGGCACCTTCCATCCGGATTTCGCCGCTGGCCATCGATCGTGTCCCGAGCTTATCCTTGAGCCGAAGAATGCGGTAGTTGTTGGGCGTGCCATCGGGCAGGGTCCGCGGCAACAGGAACAATGATATGCCCTTGAGCCCGTCCACCGCCTCGGAGCGCGCCAGCACCATCGCGAATCCGGCGTCGGGATTGGAACAGAACCATTTCTCGCCGGTCAGGGACCACGATCCGTCGGCAGACTGCTCGGCGATGGTCGTCGTCGCACTGACATCCGAGCCGGCACCCTGCTCCGTCATGAACATCGCACCCTGGTGCAGGGCATCAAAATCCTGCGTCGTCACCATCGGCAGGACACGCTCCACCAACGCCGGATCACCGAACTTGCGCAGCGTGCGCGCCAGCGAATCCGTCATGCTGACCGGGCAGCACAGCCCGAACTCAGCCTGCACAAAGAGATAGGTCAACGCGTATTTGGCCGCCGGTGGCATCGGCGTCGGCCACCCGAGCACGCCGCCCCGGTGGGACATCGCCGCCAGCCCGAACTCGCTGTAGGCGTAGCGCTCAAGTTCGACATAGGCGGGGTGCTTCTCGATACGGTTCATGTCGATACCGCTGCGACTGCGCACCGAAAGCGTCGGTGGATTCTTGTCGGCGGTGCTTGCAAGATCGTCGAGCAGCGCACCCGCCAGACCCCCAAGGCGCTTCAAGTGGGGCTGCAGATGCGCCAGCAGATCAGGTGGCAAATAGCAGGCCAGCAACCCGCGCGAAACATCGGCATCAAAGAGATTGATTCCGTGCGCATCAGGCACAAGGTTCAACGACGAGACTTCAAGCGGATTGATTTTCATGGCTAACTCGGTGGTTGGAGCGAGCCAAGAGGCGATGCGCCCCTTGGCCGCGCGGGAGGGATGCGCAACGTCTGAACGTCTCGCAGACCCCTGTCATCTAGGCACGCTCGGCAGACCCGCCAGCGCCATGGCGAGTTCATTTTCGTCGTAGGTCTCGTCGGTCAGCTCGCCGGCGGCAAAGCACTCATCCTGCGTGCAGGCAACCGCCTCGATCAGGCCAAGCTCTTTCAGGTGCGACACCAGCGGCACCAGCGGCACCAGGTCCGCGGGGCCAATCGGTTGCAACGTACCGGGGTGCAGAACCGGCGGCAGCGCTGTCGGCAAGTCGGCCTGGATGTTGTACGAAGACCTGGGCATCTGGCTTTCTTCGGGCAAGTACTTGGTGACTGCTGCCATTTCAATTCTATCAGTAGCGATCGTCATTAAAGCGACCCGGGCGTGACAATACACGCCCCGGAAACCCAAAGTCTTATGCCAGAGTGTGGGATTTGATTTTGTCACAATTTCCCCCGGGGAACCAAACCCACCGGGGTAGGGATTCAAACGACACGAAACGACACGGCAGGGCACCACTTTGCACCGCACCTCACTGCAAAGAGCCCCATCGCATAGCGCCACACCAAACCAGGCCACGCCGCACCGCACTGCACCGCACCGCACCGCACCGCAACATAACGCAACACTTTCAGCCAGAATCATTGCAAACTGGCCTGACTCCGGTTACGGTTAAAATTGTAGAAATGATAAGCAAAGGAAGTCGATGAGCGATTTGCGTGACCAGTTCCTGCGGGAGTTGGTCGATTTCATCCGGTCTAAGCTTAATGCGCATATCTCCAAGGGCGGTGGCCTGGCCGAATTCATCAACGGCTATCTGCGATTACCATGCAATGGTGATCCGACGGGGCGCGACCAGGCCGCGAAATTACTCGACGCCCGACGCGAGCAGCTTGAAAAGCTGATCAGCTGCCCCTTGTTTTCAGTCGATATCACTGGCCTGTTGCTCGATGCGGGTATGAGGCCTGTCTGGACGCTGCGCATTCATCCGATGTTCAACAGCATCGACCAGTCCACGGTCGAGTACTTCGTCCTCGAAGTACACGGTCACGGCTACACACTGCTCGAAATCCGTGGCAAAGAGGCACTACAGGATGATGCCTTGGCCTGGAGCATTGTGCTCAACGAGCTACGCATCGAAAGTACGCTGGATGCCCTGAAGAAGACCGAATTGCCCTCGGGCTGAACGAAGGAAGATTGTGACTCGGTGCAGGCATCAAAGCCCGCCGAGCATCCCGCTGGCCCCAAGCACCGCGCCTGCCGCGAGCAGCGTCAGCATATGAACCTTGGTACGCCACACGAGCAACGTCGTGACGGCGGTCACCAGCAGGTAACGCCAGTCATGGGCGAAGTCCTTGCCGCCGCTGGCAAGCAGCCAGCCAGAGGCAATCAGCATGGAGATCACCGTCGGGCTCATCCCCTGCTTGAAGGCGCGAACCGCCCGCAGCTCGCGATTGCGGTAGACCCAGCGGGCCGTCACGAACAGCAATGCTGAGCTCGGCAGCAAAATACCGGAGAGGCAAATGATCGCGCCCAGCACTGGCGCGAAGAAACTGCCTTCGTTCAGCCCCAGGTTCCAGCCCATCAACGCGATAAAGAGAATATTGGGGCCTGGGGCAGCCTGACCAAGCACCACCGACGCGCTGAACTGAGCGTCAGTCAGCCACTGTTGCTCGCCGACCAGATACCGGTGCATTTCGGGCAGCAACCCGAATGGGCCGCCGATCGACATCAGCGAGTAGGCCAGAAAATGCTTGAACAGATCCAGCCAGTCGGTCAACTGCATGACAAAGGGGGGCACGGTCGTCATGGGCCTACCTTGCGATAGGCAATGACGCAACCGATGACACCCAGCACTGGCAGCACGAACATCACGTTCAGGTGCAACAGCGCCAGGCAAGTGAATCCTGCGACGGCGATCGAAATACAGACTCGCAAGCCCATCGCGTTTTTTTTGAGCGCCGTCGACAGTTTGATCCCGGTGGCGATAATCAGGCCGGCGGCAACTGCCCCCATGCCATGCAGCGCCTCGATCACCTGGGGGTTATTGCCAAAGCGCCCGTACGCCATCGCCAGCAGCAGAATGAGCAGCGATGGCAGCGACAGCATTCCAAACACTGCAGCCAACGCACCGCGCAGACCGAAGTGATGCGCCCCGATCATGATGCTGAGGTTCAAGGCCGGCGGTCCGGGCATGGTGCGCGCCACTGCCCATTCCTCGATGAATTCCTCCCGGGTCAACCACTTCTTGCGCTCGACCATTTCCCGTTCGATGAAAGCCAGCACCCCGCCAAACCCCTGCAATGCCAGAACGGTGAAGGACAGGTAAATATCGGCGACCGAATTCGGACGGTTGAGTTCGCTCTGGGGCATCCTGTGGGACATCATGAATCCTGTGCTGCCAGGAGCAGTAAGACCTTAATGCGCCCGATTCTATTCCAGCGCGCGCCTCGGCGCATCCGCGCCGGCGGTTCGCTGGGAAATCCGCAACTCGTTTAGTGTTCAACGCCACCATGGCCCAAAAGGCACGGCTTTAAGTGCATGATCGCGTTGAAAAACGCACTACGACCCTTTCTTGCCCAGTCGATCGCGGTATTCTCCGATGCGCTGCTTGTGCTCGGGCGTGCGAAACGCATAGCTCTGCATGTAGGCCTCGACCTCCAGGTTGGCCGCGAACTGCATTTCGCTGCCGTGGCGCAGGGCGACCTTGGAGATCCGCACGGACCGGTCCGAGGCTGAAACCACCCGTTCCGCAGCCGCACGGGCCGCAGCCATGACCTCGGCGGGATCTGCGACCTCGGCAAACAGTCCCAGTCGCTGGCCAGCCGTCGCATCAATCGACCCGGCCGTCAGCAAGTAGTAGTTTGCCATCGGCGCACCAATGGCACGCGTCAACAGCCAGGGAACGCCAACATCCGCACCCGACAGGCCCAGGCGGTGAAAAAACAGGTCATAACTGGCTGTGGTGGAGGCAATCGCGAAGTCGCACGCCAGCGCGATTCCCGCCCCGCCCCCCACCGCTGGCCCGTTGACTGCGGCGATCACCGGCAGGTCGAAGTAGTACAGCCGCTTGGCGATCATGTTGTAGCCGCGCACGAGCGCAAGTTCGGCCTCCATGTCCGTCGGGCCGGGGCTCATGATTTCACGCAGGTCGCCCCCACCGCAAAACGTGCGCCCGGCACCCGTCAGGATGACACAACGCACATCCCTGTCGGCCTCCACCCGGTCAAGAACACTGTTGAACGTTGCCGAAAACGTCAGCCCCATCGGATTGCGCTTCTCTGGCCGGTTGAAGGTCACGGTGGCGATGCCATCGGTGACGTCCAGCAGGATATCTTTCTGATTCATGAGTTTCACCCTAGCTAAAACTGACAAGCTGTTTGCCGAGAATTTCGCGCGCGATCACGATGCGCTGGATCTGGCTGGTGCCCTCGCCGATCTGGTACATCTTGGCATCGCGGTAATACCGCTCGACGGGGAAGTCGCGCAAATAGCCATAACCGCCAAGGATTTCAATCGCCTTGTCACACACACGCAGACTGGCCTCGGCGGCAAAATATTTGGCGATTGACGCCTCTTTCTTGATTGGCATCCCGGCGTCATACATTCTCGCCGCGTTCAGCGTCAGCAGTCGGGCTGCCTCAATGTCGGTTGCCATCTCGGCAATCTGCATGTGTATGCCCTGGAAGGCGCCAATCGGTTTGCCGAACTGGGTGCGCTGCTGCACGTATTCCACGGCCGCCTCGTAGCTTGCCTGCGCGAGTCCCACCGAAAGCGAAGCCACGTTGACCCGACCTTTGTCCAGCGTGCGGGCGAACTTACGAAACCCGGTGCCCTCTTCGCCAATCATGTTCTCAAGCGGCACAATGACGTCATCGAAATACAGCGTCGACGTGGGCGAACCATGCACGCCCATCTTGCGGTCCGGTTTGCCAATCGCAAAGCCCGGCATGCCGCGCTCGAGCACGAATGCAGTCACGCCGTTGGTCGTACGCGCGGTGATGACGAAAGTGTCGGCAACCCACCCATTGGTGTTGAACGCCTTCGATCCGTTGATATGGAAATAATCCCCCCGGCGCACAGCGGTCGTCTTGGGATCTGCCGCATTGGACCCTCCCGAAGGTTCAGTCAGCCCGAAGGCGCCGATCTTGCGACCCGAGGTCAGGTCGGGAAGGTACTTGCGCTGCTGGGCGGGCGAACCGTGTTCAGCCAGCACGGTCGATGCGAGGCCGATGTGGGCGTTATATGAACTGCCGACCGCGCCCGATGCCTTCGAGATTTCCTCCAGCACGATACAAATCGAGACCAGATCGAGCCCGGCCCCACCGACATCGACGCTGCTAGAGGCCCCCATGAATCCCAGTTCGCCGAGCCCGCGAAAGATGTCGTGGGGAAACTCATCGGCTTCGTCGATGTCCCGCGCGCGGGGCACGATGCGCTCGGCGCAGAATCGCCGGATGGCTTCCTGGATGGCTAATTGGTCGTCAGTCAGAAAATACTTGTTCAAGCGAATCTCCAGCGGATATTCAGGTGTTGGCCGCGCGCTCGCGCGCCAGGGCGCGCAATTCGAAGCGCCTGATTTTGCCCGACGCGGTCAACGGCAGCTCGTCGAGGAAAGTCACCTCACGTGGCACCTTGTAGCGGGCAATCATTTTCGTGCAATGCGCGATCACCGCATCGCGATCCAGTTGGTGGCCGGGCCGAAGCACCACGAACGCGTGGATATTCTCGCCGCGGATTTCGTCTGGCACCCCGATCACCGCCACGCTCTGGACTGCGGTGATCTCAATGATCGCGTTCTCGACTTCCTTCGGGTAGACGTTGTTGCCACTCGAGACGATGATGTCCTTGATGCGGTCACGAATGTGGATTTCTCCAAGCTCGTCGACGATGCCGATGTCGCCTGAATGCAGCCAGCCATCGCGCAGCGTCTGGGCGGTCAACTCTGGCTGATTCCAGTACCCCACCATGAAAGTTTCGCACCGGAACAGCAACTCCCCCGGTTCGCCGCAGGGCAGATCCTGGTCGTTTGCGTCAACCACCCGCACCTCGACGCCCGGCAGGGCCGGTCCGCAGGACCCCTCGCGCTGCGCAATGCCCGGGATCTGCGCGCTGGCGACCGGGGATATTTCTGACAGGCCATAGCTCTCGACGACCTCGATACCGAAATCCTCGATCAGCTCCTTTTTGAGTCTGTCCGAAACCGGACCACCCCCGACATCGATCAGGCGCAGGCTGCTCACATCAACGGATGCGCGACCGACATATTCAAAGAGCCGCGCGTACATCGTTGGAACGCCTGCCAGTGCGGTCACCCGATGCTGTGCGATCAGTTCCGCGATGGGTTGCGGATCGAACCGCGGCGCAACTACCAGCGTCGCACCAGCCAGGGCGACTTGCAGAAAATCGTAGCTAACGCCGAACGAGCTGAATAACGGCAACAGCGTGAGCAGCACGTCAGACTGCTGATAGCGCATCACCGAGAGCGTCATGCGTGCGTTCTCAACCAACGCATATTCGCCGAGCAGGATGCCCTTTGGTTTTCCGGTCGTGCCGGAGCTGTAAATCATCAGCACCGGATCGCCGCGCCCCTTGCTGCGCCCCTGCAGCAGCGGCGTGGCGCGAGCCAGCGCCGCCTGGTAGGTTTCCCATCCCGGCTCCGCGCCCCCGACGACAATGCGCAGGCTCAGGGTCTCAACACCGAAATCCGGCAGAATCCGATCAAGCAAGGCACTCTGAATGACCACCGCCTCCGGCGTGCAATCCGCCTTGACGCGCGAAACCTCGTGGCCTGTGCTCATGAGGTTGACGGGCACGCAGATGACGTTGGCCAGACTACAGGCGATGTAAAGCTCGATCAGTTCGAACGAATTACCCATCAGGGCCAGCACGCGGGCTCCCGGTGCGAGACCCGCCTCCACCATGACACCCGCCAGCTGCTGCGCGTGAACCCATGTCTGCTCGTAGGTTTGCACGGCCCCGCCAGCACCCATGAGGTGCGCCTTGCGCGGCAGTGTCCTGGCATTGTGTTCGAACAACGCGTCGATGCGGTTCAAGGCTGCGGTCATCTTTGCATGGTCTCCTGCGCTGGGGGGCACGCCACCCGATCAAACTTTCTGATAGCGCTGGCCGGCCTCCGGCAGAACGAAAACGCCTTTGTTCAGCCATTGTGCGCCATCGATCACCAACACTTCGCCATTAATGTAATTCGCCATGGGCGAACACATGAACAGACCGGCCTCCACCGTCTCATCGATCGTGCCGAAGCGTCCGGCGGGAACTGACGACAGTATCCGTTGCTGCCCTTCAGTCGTCGGCCAGAGTGCAGTGCGGGATTGCTCGGTGTCGACGAAACCCGGGCACAGGCAGTTGACCTGCACGTTGCGCGGGCCCCACTCGACGGCAAGCGACTGCGACATCGCGATGACACCGGCCTTGGCCGCAGCGGAGTGCGCCGTTCCCGGCCCGCCGTACCACGCGTACGCGGCCGAGATGCTCAGCACTTTACCGCTGCCCTGCTCCAGCATATGACGGCCAGCGGCAAGTGTGCAGTACGCCGTGCCGTTGAGCACGACGTTAATGACCGCGTTCCAGCCATTCGGAGAGATATCTTCGGCGCGGGCGACAAAATTCCCCGCTGCGTTGTTGATCAGCACATCGATGCGGCCCGTTTGGGCCACGACGCTGTCAACGCTTGCCTGAACCTCATCCGCCCGACGGATATCAACCTTGCAGACGAGCGCCCGCCCTCCGGCGCGCGTGATGAGGTCGGCGGTTTCCTGCAAAAGACTTTCGCGCCTGCCTGCCACGGCAACTGTCGCGCCGAGTTCAGCCGCGCGCGTCGCGAATCGCTGCCCCAGCCCGGTGCCGGCGCCAGTGATGTAGAACGTCTTTCCGGAAAAGGTATCCGAACGCAGCATGTCTGTCTCCGACACTTTAATGAAATTTAAACTTATAAAATGAAATATAGAAAGAATACGAGGTCAAGTCAATGACGCGGACACTGCCGGAACCCGCATCTGTCTCAGAGATTAATGTCACACGCAGTCACCGCAATCTCACAGGTATTCGCGGAAACTCCGGAATCTCTGAAAGCGACTTCTTTATAATGAAATTAGAAATTTTGAAATGAAAATAACACTGCTATCATTGCGTCAGACTCAACTCATCCGACGCAAGCCATGCCCGCAAACGACATCATGGATGCCTCCGGTCAGCAAGTCCGGTTCTCCGCCGACACCTTGCTGGATTCGACGCATATTGAATTCCGCACCCACTTTCGGCGCTTCGTCTTGTCATGCCTGGCCGAACCAGCCGCGCGCGGAGAGCGCGAACGCGTCTTTCCGACCGAGGTCTATGGTCTGCTGCGCGATGCCGGCTACCTCGCGCCGGATTACCCCGAGACGATCAATGGCGGTGGCGGCGATATTCTGTCGGCCTGCATCTACTACGAAGAACTGACTCGAATCCCGGCGGGTGTGTCGGCGGGCGTGTTCGCGCACCAGCATCTGGCGATCCGCCCGATCCTCGAACTGGGCACCGACGATCAGCGCGCGCGCTATCTGGCGCCGGCGCTGCGGGCCGAGCGGATCGGGGCATTTGCCCTGACTGAGCCCGACGCCGGCAGTGATGTTCAGGGCATCCGCACGCGCGCTACGCGCGATGCGCAAGGCTGGGTACTCAACGGTAGCAAGATCTACATTACCAATGGAACAATCGCGGATTACTACGTGCTTGCCGCGCGCACCTCTCCCGAGCGCAAGCCCGATGCGCTATCGCTTTTCCTGGTCGATCGGGACAGTGCCGGGCTGGCGGCGAGCGCCCTGGACAAACTCGGCAACCACTCGTCCTCGACCGCGCTGGTCAGTCTGGACGGGGTTCGGGTGCCGGCGCAGGCGCTTCTTGGACAAGTCGGATCCGGCCTTGCGCAGTTGAAGGACACACTCACATCCGGGCGCATCATCCAGGCAACGCGCGGTCTGGGCATCGCGCAGGTTGCAATGGAAAAGACGCTCCAGTATGCCCGCGATCGTCAGGCGTTCGGTCGTCCGATCGGCGAATTCCAGGCCGTCGGCTTCCGGGTCGCGGAGATGGCATCTCGCATCGAGGCCGCCCGCATGATGGTGTACAGCGCTGCGCGCGATTTCATGGCCGGTCGCCCGTGCGGCCAGGCCGCGTCGATGGCGAAGTTCATGACCGCCGATGCCGTCATTTTCGCCACCCAGCATGCGGTCTCACTGCATGGCGGCTACGGGTATATGGAAGAGAGCGGTATTGCCCGCCTTTTTCGCGACGGCCCCGAGTCATATATCGGCGAGGGCACGCCGGATATTCAACTGAGAATCATCGCCCGCCAGATGGGCATGCATTGCTGAGGATCATTTGCACATGCAAGGCCACGCGCAGTTTCCAAATCTTTTCACGCCGGTCACGCTGGGCCCCATCACACTGCCCAACCGGTTCGTGGTGGCACCGATGACCACCAACTTCGCCAACCCGGACGGATCGGTCGGGGACGCGGTACACGATTACCTGGTGGCGCGCGCGCGCGGCGGCTTTGCGCTGGTCATTACCGAGAATATCGGCGTGCACCCGAGCGGTCGCGTGATGCCCCGCATGCTGATGGGCCATGATGACAGCATGCTCCCGGGGCTCAGTCGGCTCGCCACCTCGATCCATGCAGCAGGCGCCAAGGTCGTCGGCCAGATCAGTCACGCGGGGCGCCAGACCAAGACGGCGACCACTGGTCTGCCGCTGGTCGCACCCTCGCCCATCCCCTGTCCGCTGAATCGCGAAATGCCGGTCGAACTCACTCTGGATGGTGTGCGGCAATTTGAACAGTGCTATATCGATGCCGCGTGCCGTCTGTACAAAAGCGGATTTGACGGCGTGGAGTTACACGGCGCGCACGGATACCTGATCGCCGAATTCCTGTCCAACTATTCCAACAAGCGCACCGACATCTATGGTGGTCCGCTCGAAAACCGGATGCGGTTCCTGCTCAACATCGTGCGCGGAATCCGCGAGGCGTGCCCGGCGGACTTCGCCCTCTGCGTGCGCATCAGCGCCCAGGAATTCGTGCCGGATGGAATCGCCATTCCCGAAGCGATTGAAATCGTCAAGCGACTTGAAGCAGCGGGGATTGACGCAATTTCCCTCTCGGTTGGCGTCTACGAATCTTTCAACCGCCTGTCGATGATCACGGGTGACCCGGAAGGCCAGTGGCTCGACATGGCTGACCAGGTGCGACGCCACACGCAACTTCCTGTCATGGGCGTGGGCCGCATCAAGCGCGCCGAAGTCGCCGAGCAGGCGCTCCAACGCCATCAGGTCGACATCCCGCTCTTCGGACGGGCATCGTTTGCCGACCCCGAGTTACCCAACAAGATTGCCAGTGGTCGCAGCGGCGACATCATCTGGTGCAACAGCTGCAACATCTGCCTTGGCCGCTCCGCCAGACCGGAGACGATTTGCCCGGTGAACCCCGCGGTCGGACGCGAAGCGATGTTTGAATTCCACCAGACCCCAGAGCCCAGGCGTATCGCGATCGTCGGCGCTGGCTGGGCATCCCTCACTGCTGCCTGGGTTGCGGCTAGTCGCGGGCATAGCGTCACGGTGTACGACACGTCGACCGGTCTGGGCGGAATCCAGGACTGGCGCGCGCGGGTACCGGGCCTTGAGGAGTTCGCCGACTCGACGACCGCGCTGGTTGGACGCGCAAAGCGCGCGGGCGTGCGTTTCATTCACGACACATTTGAACCGGCCGATTGCGACCTTGTGTGGGCGGTGCGTCGCTACACCCCATTCGCGGTCAATGCCCTGACGGACGGGCGCGATGCACTGTCAAGCTATGAGGTCCTGGAGACCCCCGGGCGGATTCCGGGCGACGAAGTTGCCCTGATCGGACAAGACCTTGCCACGGCCGAGGCCGCACTCCTGCTCGCTTCACACGGCAAGCGCGTCATTCTGCGCTGCCCGACCCGGTTCATTGCACTCGACGGCCATCCCGGCTATCGCGAATCAACGCTGAAGGCCTACAAACAGTTGGGGGTGACCGTCGAAACATCCTTCAAGGGCGCGATCGCACAATGCAAGGGCGCTCTGGTGATCGGCGAAATCGGGCCCGCCGCGGCGATCGATGCGCCCGAGGCGCAATGGTCGACACCGTTCTCGCCCACGCGCGTCGACCACTGGATCGCCGATGCCTACGAGCCCAATGTTCTCACCCGCACCATCTATGAAGCCGCCGACCTCGCGCTTGCGACCTGAAGGCTTCGAACCCAACATGACCCACGATTCGGTATCCATCTCCTGGCGTTGCACGGGTTGTGCGGCCAAAATCGCCCAGGACGTCGCGGGCTGGAATAAATTCGTCGCGCTGTCAGAAGTCAAGCTCGAGTAATTCAATCCCGACAAAGGTTGCGCGGTAGATGCCCGCTGGTGTGGTGGGTTGCAACCATCCGCGCCAGCCAGATCACTGCGCTGCATTGTCAGGATTATTGAATCGTGATGCCCGCGGCCTTCACGACCGCGCCCCATTTATCGATTTCGGAGGCAAGGTGCTTGCGCAGATCGTCGGACGTGCCGCCGATTGGCGTCGCGCCGACATCGGCAAGCCTCTGGCGGAAGTCCTTGTCGCGCAATATTGCGTTGATCTCGGCATTCATCCGCTCGATGATCGGCGCAGGAGTCCCACGGGGTGCAAGCAACGCAAACCAGGTAGAGGACATCAGCGTTGGCAAGCCGACCTCCTTCATCGTGGGCACGTCCGGCAGCGCCGGGGAGCGCTCGGGCGACATGATGGCGATGGCGCGCACCTTGCCAGCCTTGACCTGGCCCGCAATTCCAGGAATCAGCTGAAACATCAGCTGGATGTCGTTGGCCATCATGTTGGTGGTCGCCGTCGCCGGTGCGTTGTACGGCACGTGGACCATTTTCGTGCCGGTCTCGACCATGAACAACTCGCCCGCGAGATGCATCGAACTGCCAATGCCCGTGGATCCGAAGTTGAGCTTGCCCGGGTTCGCCTTGGCGTAGGCGATGAACGCGTTGATGTCCCTGGCTGGTTGCTGGTTATTCACAACCAGGATGTTCGGCACATCGCAGATCAGGCTGATGGGCTCAAAATCCTTTTGGGAATCAAAGCCGGTCGACGCGTAGAGCGCCGGACTGACGGCAAGCGTACCTGCCCAGGAGAACAGAAAGCGATAGCCATCCGGTGCATACTTTGCCGCAGCGGCCGCGCCGATGTTTCCGTTCGCGCCAGGCTTGTTTTCAATAACGACACTGGTCTTGAGGCGCGTCGCAAGCTGCTCGGCCAGCATGCGCGCCAGCGTGTCGCCCGTACCGCCGCCGCCTGGCCCCGGCACCGTAATCTGGATCGCCTTGTCCGGCGAGGGCCAGGATCCCGTGCTACCACTGCCATCATTTTTAATGGCGGTGCTCGTGCTCGTGCTCGTGCTTGAGCTGGTGCTGGCGTTGGCGTTGGCGTTGGCGTTCGCGTTAGCACTCACGGTAGCGTTGGCACTGGTGTTTACATCAGCGCCCTGCACCATGCAGGGCGCCAGCGCGATCAGCGGAAAAAGTGCCGCGCCGCGCATCAGCCAACGTCGCAATTCAGTCGTCATCATTTCAGCTCGCCGTCAGAGTTTGAGGGAAACACAGGCTCGCCCAGGTTGAGCATCAGCCGGTTGGCCCAGGCAAAGATCGAAATTGAATGCATCAGATCAAGGACCTCTGCATCGTTGAGTCCCACGTTCTTCAACCGCTGGATATCCTGCGCATCCACGCTGTCCGGTGCAACGGTCAGCGCAATCGAAAACCGCACGATCTCGCGCTCGCGATCCGTGGTGCCGGCAGTGGCCGGATCGTTGAACACCTCGCGAATCACATCATTGCGCTTGGCAAGCTGCTCAAAGCGCTGCGCGTGCACGGAAGCGCAATACACGCACCCGTTCACACGCGAGACGACGGTTGACGCGAGCTCGCGCTCGGCACGCGGCAAGCCGCCCGGCGCATACATGATGGCGTTGAACGCGTCTGAGCGCTGACGCAGGATTTCAGGCTGGTGGACCAGGAACAAGTAATAATCGGACTCCTTGGCCTTGGGGTGACTCTCCTCCAGCACCTTGATCTGCTCCGGTGTGGCCGAATCAAGCGCAACCACATCCAGCCACGCATCCCAGCCCAGCGCGGCGTTAGTGAATCCCTTGATGTTGATGAGCTCGCTCATGCCTGCACCTCCGCCTGCCGCATGGCCCGCAGTCCGGCGACCACACGGGTCTGATAGGAAATGAAAGCGATCAACTGGGCCAGCGTGACGATTTCCGGCGTGGAGAGCCCGGCCTCCTTCAACTGGAGCAGTGCGGCCTTGTCGGCCCGCACGGGATCAGTGGTCAGGGTGTGCGCGAACCGCAGGATTGCTCCAAGGCGTGACCCGACCGAATCAGGCACTGCGCCGGCGGTAACTGACGTGATTAGAGCCGGATCGGTGCCGATCGCGGCGAGGCGGGCACGATAATCATCGGTTAATGCCGCGGCGGGCACGAGAGCGCAGGCAAACACCGCGACCAGCAGGCGCTCTTGCAGGCTCAGTCCGACCAGTGCCGGATCGAAAAGCCCGTTTTCACTCCCCTGCGTGGCCACGACGACTTTGGCCCGGGCGTGGCGAATCACGCGGGTGGGCGATCCGTCGGCAAGCGCCGCCGCCCGATCCACGGTGTCAGAGGGTATTGCCTGGTTCATGCTTCATCCTGTGTTCTGTGTCGAATCGACCTGGTTTCGCTCTGCACGCGACCTGACCAGTTGCGCATCGCCAATCTCATCGCCGAGCAGTTCCGGTTCGTCATAGTGCTGCAGATTTTCGTAATGCACATCAATATCCTCACGGTAAAACAGGCTGGCCATGCCCTGCGCCATCCGTCGCGCACCGTCACTGATTGCAGGAATATCACCGGACACTGTGCCATGGGTCAGCGTGGCCGGATAACAGAAGCAGTGAATCCGGTCGATGCCGGGGCAGGCATCCGGCGTCACCGACGTCAATTCGAAGGCAGGTCCGAGGTAAGGCGAATCCGAAAGTTCGGCATCGTCGAGCCCTTCGCCGTGCGCGTAGGCCTGTTTCCAGTCCAGAATGTGCGGAGCAAAGACGGCGTACTCCGGACGCAGACTCCAGTCGATCTTGAAGCCAGTCGAAAAGATCAGGAAATCCAGATCAAACGGCCCCAACGGCGTATGCACACGCAGGGAATCATCGTGCACATCGATAGCGTCGATCGGGCAACCCAGATTGAAGCGAACGTTCGGATGCTGCG
>JADZBO010000180.1 GCA_020851995.1 Burkholderiaceae bacterium | reverse complement strand
TCCTACGTGAGGGTTCGGGCGGTCTGATTGCAGTACACCCCCTGATTCCTTCGCCGCGCGGGATCAGGGGGCAAATTAAAGCGGACGCTCTGCGGGTTCATTTTTGTTCCGCAGTGGCACGAGGAGAGCAAAGATGAGTGCAAAACTGGCATATGTAACAGGCGGAATGGGTGGCATTGGCACCGCAATCTGCCAGCGCCTTGCGAAGGAAGGAATGACGGTCATTGCCGGTTGTGGTCCGAGTCGGGATTTCAAGGCCTGGCTCGATGAGCAGGCTGCGCAGGGTTACAAGTTTTATGCGTCGGTGGGTAACGTGGCCGACTGGGATTCAACTGTCGAGGCGTTTGACAAGGTCAAGCGCGAACACGGCAAGGTCGATATCCTCGTCAACAATGCCGGCATTACGCGCGACGGCGTTTTTCGCAAGATGAGCGCAGAGGATTGGCGCGCGGTCATGGATACCAACCTGAACAGCCTGTTCAACGTCACCAAACAAGTCATTGACGGCATGACCGAAAGTGGCTTCGGTCGGATCGTCAACATCAGTTCAGTCAATGGCCAAAAGGGCCAGTTTGGTCAGTGCAACTATGCGACGGCCAAGGCCGCCATCCATGGTTTCACGATGTCGCTGGCGCTCGAGGTCGCCAGTAAAGGCGTCACTGTGAATACCGTATCGCCAGGGTATATCGGAACCGACATGGTCCGGGCCATTCGCCCCGATGTGCTCGAGAAAATCGTCGCGACGATTCCGGTCAAGCGCCTCGGTACTCCCGAGGAGATTGGTTCGATCGTTGCCTGGATTGCGTCGGAAGATGCCGGCTTCGCGACGGGGGCGGATTTCTCCCTGAACGGCGGGTTGCACATGGGTTGACCGGCAGGTGATGCATAATGAAGGGTAAATAATAGTTTCCGGGGACCCCAATGACCGAGTCGGCAGCAGAAGTATCCGTGCGTCTGATCAAGAAGTATCCAAACCGGCGTCTGTACGACACCAAAACGAGCACCTACATCACGTTGTCCGACGTGAAGCAACTCGTGCTCGACCATGAATTGTTCAAGGTGGTGGACGCGAAGTCTGGTGACGATCTCACGCGCAGCATCCTTCTGCAGATTATCCTGGAGGAAGAAAGCGGTGGCGTGCCGATGTTTTCTTCCAACATGCTGGCGCAAGTCATCCGGTTCTACGGCCACGCGATGCAGGGGATCATGGGCTCATATCTGGAGAAGAACATCCAGGCGTTCATGGAAATCCAGGATCGTGTTGCGGATCAGTCCAAGGGGCTTTACGGAGCCAACCAGTTTGGCCCCGAGACCTGGACGCAGTTCATGAACGTCCAGACTCCGATGATGCAAAACATGATGAACAGCTACGTGGAGCAGAGCAAGAACCTGTTTGTCCAGATGCAGGACAAAATGCAGGATCAAACGCGTTCGATGTTTTCGACCTTCCCCTTTGGGCCTCAGGGTCCTGGGGACGGTAAAAAAGACGACAAGAGTTGATGCGTTTCGTCTTTGCACGACATCAGGCGGCCCGCGAAAGCGGGCCGTTTTTTATGGGTGCCAGGCAGGAGGTGCCGCTCACAGCGATTTCGCCTGCTGTGTCGACCGAAGGCATGGGCTGGATCCTGGTCCACAGTGCGCTGCCTTAGCTCTGCGCGATCCGGCAGCCCCGCGCGATGCGTCAGTCCGGCGTGATGCCCTACAGCCCAGAGCGATGTCCCACAGCCCGGTGCGATGCCGCACAGCCCAGCGCGATGTGCTGACCCTGCGGCGCCCTAGCCCTGCGCGATGCGCTTGGCGATGTGGTCGAGCGCCTCCTGGACCTGATCGATCAGGATCAGGCAAAGGTCGCCGGGTGCCAGCCGCGCTAGTGCGGTATCGATGGCCAGGAATTCACCGTGAATTTCGTCGATCTGGCGCGTGCGTGACACGTTAACCAGGCCCTTGCGCAAGAGTGCGAGCACTTCGCCGTCTTCGCGTCCGCGCTGACACTGATCCTGATACAACACGGCATCGTCAAAGATTTCGCCCAGGATTTCCGTCTGACGCGAGATGTCCTCGTCGCGGCGATCACCCGCTCCGCTGATGACGACGATGCGCCTTTGAGCAGGCATGCTCTCGATGGCCTGGACCAGCGCTTCGATGGCGTCGGGATTGTGACCGTAGTCGGCCACCACGGTGGCTCCCCGATAGTCAAAGACATTGAATCGGCCAGGGGCCGTCGCCGCATCGTTGACGAACGTAGCCAGCCCGGCCTCGATCGTGGTCCAGTCCAGCTTCAGCGCCCACGCTGCGGCGATCGAGGCCATCGCGTTTTCAATCTGAAAGACGATGGTTCCGTTGCGGGTCAGTGGAATGGCGGACAGCGCAAGGCGACGCTCAAAAGCTCCCTCGGCGCACACGATGTCGGAACCATCACGGAATACAACGCGTTTGCCCTGCGCGCGATGGGTGCGCATGATCGGGTTGGCGCTGTCGATCGAGAAGAACGTGATTGCGCCCGGGCAGTCTTCGGTCATTCGCACCACAAGCGGATCGACAGCATTGAGCACCGCCATGCCACTGGGGGAAACGTTCCGCACCACCACGCGTTTGACTTCGGACAAGCCTTCGACCGAACTGATGTAATTCAGGCCCAGGTGATCGCCGACGCCAATGTTGGTGACGATCGCCACGTCGCATTGGTCGAAGGCCAATCCTTCGCGCAGGATGCCGCCGCGCGCTGTTTCAAACACTGCGGCATCCACGTAGGGAT
>JADZBO010000179.1 GCA_020851995.1 Burkholderiaceae bacterium | reverse complement strand
GCTTCGTAACCTGAGACTCCCCCAAAGAGTCCGTTTGTTCAAGTTCTCTGCGGGGGGTTACCTGCACTCCATCACGATACGTGATCAAAAAAACAACAAATACCATCACGATTGGTGAATGGGCTCACATGCTCCGGTGCGCGATTATGTCGGCGTGATCAATCATCCGCAGGCCGCGCACCTTGAAATGTTCCAGCAACTGGTGCAGCCCGGTCTGGGAATATTCCCTTACATGGGTATGCCCGCCCACATTCACCGGCGACCGGTCGAACCGGCACCCACCATCGGTCAGCATTCCCGACAGATCCTTTTCGATGCCGGGCTTGGCGCTGATCGTATCCAGCAACTCATCTCGGGAGACGTTGTCTACCAGGCGCCCGAGGCAGACGCAGCCTGATCCCGGATGCATCACGTTTGCACTGAGTCTGATCCCTCATGAATTACGTTCGCCCGGAGTCTGATCCCTCATGAATCCCGTTCAAGCAGCCCGGCACGCAGTGGCGTTTTCAGTGCCTGGCGGTGCCTCAGCCCTGGCATTGTCCGGCCGGCGAATCTTTAAAATCGCTGCCGGCATTGAGATGCAGCATGTCCCCTGCAAGGGCAGCGCACCTGCGCTCAAAAACATGTTTGCCGCGTACAACGCTTCGGAAATGCTCAAAAGGGAAGAGATTGTCCGCAAGTCCGGCGCCAAGGAAAATTGAGTGGCGGTTTTTATCACTGGCGCAAGCAGTGGTCTGGGCGAGGCGCTGGCTGTGCGCTATGCCGCTGCCGGCCATACGCTGGGTTTGCTGGGTCGCCGTAAAGACGCTCTGCTTGCTCTCGCGGCGCGCCTCCCGGGCGAACACCATATTTATGCGATTGATATCCGGGATCGCGAGGCCTTGCACGCTGCGGCCAGGCATTTTGAGCAGGCGGTCGGCACGGTCGATCTGGTGATTGCCAGCGCGGGGGTCAGCGCAGGCACGCTGACCGGAGAACCCGATGACTTTGAGGTATTTACCGAGATCTTCGCGACCAACGTGTTTGCAACGATGGCCACCTTTGAGCCCTTTATCTCCGGTATGACACAAAGGCGCGCCGGCACACTGGTTGGCATGTCGAGCGTCGCCGGCGTACGCGGATTACCAGGCGCAGGTGCTTACAGTGCCTCAAAATCCGCGGTGACCACCTATTGCGAAAGCCTGCGGCTTGAACTGAAGCCGCGCGGGGTTGCCGTGGTGACAATCGCCCCGGGCTATGTGCGCACGGCCATGACCGCCAGGAACCCCTATCGCATGCCGTTCCTGATGGATGCCGATGATTTCGCCAGACGGGCTGAGCGCGCGATCGCAAAGCACGTGTCGTACAGCGTCATTCCCTGGCAAATGGGGGTCGTCGCGCGCGTGATGCGTTGCCTGCCGGACTGGCTCTACGACCGCCTCGCGGTCGATGCGCCCCGCAAACCACGTCGCGGCGAGCCCAGTCGCAGATAGCGTTGAACACCGCACAGTGTAGTGTTCAACGCCGCCATGGCCCAAAAGGCACGGCTTTAAGTGCCTGATCGCGTTGCAAACTGTACTAAGGTGTCACGTCGTTGCCGACCGTGTCCGTGACCCGGTCGAGGTGACTGACCTCCCCCCAGGCGATGATGTTCCAGCCTTGCGGTCCAACCGTCAGCCGGTTGATGCTCGCATTGAGCAGCGGTGCCGCTCGTGGTGCGCGCAAATCTACGTTGTGCGCGTGACGCCATATGATGTCCATTGCGCCTCCGTGGCTGACCACCATGATGCGTTCACCGGGGTGCCTGCGCGCTATGGCGTCGACTGCGCTCACCACGCGCCGATGAAAGGCGCCGAGCGATTCACCGCCAGGCAGTGCCGCCTCGGGCTCGCGGCTTTGCCAGATCGCGGTGGCTTCTGGTTGATGTTCCTGCATGGCATTGAAGATCAGGCCCTGTAGTACACCGTAATGCCGTTCCCGCACGCCGGATTCAAGCCGGGGCTCAAGCCCAAGGGATTCCGCAACGATCCTGGCCGTCTGGTGTGCGCGTTTCAGGTCGCTTGAGTAGATCGCGTCGATTGCCGTGCCGGCGTCGCGCAATTGCGCCAGATGCCGCCCGAGCGCCTGCGCCTGGCCGATCCCGGTGTCGTTCAGCGGGACGTCTTCCCATCCCTGCACCCTGCGTTCCGCGTTCCACGGCGTTTCGCCGTGCCTGACCAGCCAGATTTCAGTCATGTGATTCCAATAGCCGTATGTGCCGTGGATGAATGCCCAGAAAAACCGGCGATGTGGGCGCGATGGGGCGGCGTCCTGCCTCATGAGCCTGATCTGCAACGACCACGTAATCACCCACACTCACGTGATAGCGCACCATTTCACCCAGAAATTCGCTGGATTTTACCGTGCCGCCCAACCAGGCGAGGGCTTGGTCTCTCGCGCTGCCGGGATCCGCGACCCGCACGTGCTGTGGCCGAAAACTGGCCAGAACCAGCGCCCCGGTTGCTGCCTCGGGCGCACCTGGCGCATCGGGTGCCGCATACAACACTCCGGCGCCTGCAATCAAGAGTTCAGCGGCGTCGGTTCGGCGCGTGACCGTGGCAGGCAACACATTCATCGTTCCGACGAAGTTCGCCACGAAGGGGTTGACCGGAAGATCGTAGAGTTCAGCGGGGGATCCGATTTGCTGGACGATGCCGCGATCAAGCACAGCCATGCGATCGGCCGTCGTCATCGCCTCTTCCTGGTCGTGGGTCACGAAAATGGTTGTGATTCCGAGCCGGCGTTGCAGTGCGAGCAACTCCTGGCGCATTTGCACGCGCAGGTTTTTGTCGAGGTTCGAGAGCGGCTCATCGAGCAGGAGTACCTGCGGTTCGATGACAACGGTGCGTGCCAGCGCCACACGCTGTTGTTGTCCGCCGGACAGCTGATTGGGACGTCTGGCCCCGAATTCCGACAGTCCTACCAGATCGAGAGCCTTCTGCACCCGTTCGCGCAACTCGCCACGTGCCACGCGTCGTTCGACGAGCCCGAAGGCGACGTTATCCCAGACCGACATGTGCGGCCAGAGCGCGTAACTCTGGAACACCATGCCGATGTCGCGTGCATCCGGTGGCACATCGTCGATGCGCTTGCCGCCCACCAGCAGTTCGCCGCGACTCGCGCGGTTGAATCCTGCGATCAGGCGCAATAGCGTGGATTTTCCAGAACCCGAGGGCCCGAGCAGAGCAAAAAATTCACCAGGGTGCACGAGCAGATTGACGCCCTTGAGCACATCCGTCTTGCCATAGGAAAGATAGATGTTGCGACATTCAACGCTGACCTTTTTCATCCGCCGATCTCCGGGTTCGTGCGCCGAGTCTGCCGGTCCGCGCTTTGCCTGGCCACCAGCCAGTGCGAGGCGTAGGTGCCAAGCGCCACAGCGACCACCGCGAGCACGCCCAGCGCCGCACCGGGCCCGCGCCCCGAGGTGCTTTGCATGTAGAGATAGATGCCGTAACTCATCGGGGCCTGACTCTCGCGGGTGACCAGCATCATCGTGGCAGACAGTTCGACCGCCGCGGTGATGAAGCTTGTCACGAATCCGGCCAGCATGCCGCCGGTCATGAGCGGGATGACGATCCGGCGGATGGTGGAGAGACGGCCTGCGCCGAGCGAGTGCGCGGCCTCCTCCAGTGAGATCGCGACTTGTTGAAGCGCGGCCACGCATGATCGCAGCGCATAAGGCAGCCGGCGCACGGCATAAGCGATCACAATCAGCACCCACGTCGATGTGACGGCGATTTCGGTGCCAGGCACGGTGATGCCACGAAATGTACGCAGGTATCCAATGGCCAGTACCAGCCCCGGAATGGCGAGCGCTGCGGACGCGATCCAGTCGAGCCACTGCCGTGCAGGCAGACGGGTGCGCAAAATCACATAGGCGATCGTCGTGCCAAGTACCACATCAATGCCTGCTGCCAGGCTGCAGTAGAACAACGTATTGGTGATCATGCCGGTCGAATTTTCGAACACGCTGGCGTAATGGGCGAGGGTGTAGCCGTCGGGCAAAGGGGCGTAACTCCACACACTGGCGAACGAAAGCAGAAGCACGCCGACGTGGGGTGAAAGCACCAGCATCAGCACCAGGATGATCCAGCCATACGCCAGCACGCTTTCCCAGGAACTTAAGTGGCGGCGCGCCAGCGACGTGCCGCCTTTTTGCAATGTCGTGTAGTCGCGCCCCTTGAGGACGCGCGACGACAGCCAAAGGGCCAGGATCGAAAATGCGATCATCATGACGCTGATGACATAGCCGGCCGGGTCATCGATACCAACCTGGGTCATGCGGAGGTAGGCTTGCGGTGCCAGCATATTGGTCACGCCCAGCACCAGCGGTGTTCCCAGGTCGTCGAAGACCTTGACGAAGACCAGTGCCACGCCGGCGACAAAGCCAGGTAGCGCCAGCGGAAAGACCACGCGCCGGAACAGACGCCAGCCGCGCGCGCCGAGGTTCAGCGCGGCTTCTTCCATTGCCCCGTCAATGTTGCGCAGCGCCACCGTGAGATTGAGCAGAATGAATGGGAAATAGTGCAGAGCCTCGACGAAGATGACGCCGTTGAGACCCTCCATGACCGGAATCGTGAAGCCGAACGCGTCGTCGAGCAGCAGGTTGACACTGCCCGTACGACCCCAAATCAGTCGCAACGCGGCTGCCCCGACAAATGGTGGCATCACCAGGGGCAGGACGCCCAGTGTCTGGATCAGCGTCGCGCCGCGAAACTCGTAGCGAATCGTCAGGTAGGCCAGCGGTACCGCAATGCAGGAGGCGGCAAGGGCCGAGGCCACTGCGACATACAGGCTGTTATAGAACGACTCCAGCATCAGGGGCTGGCCAAGGAACACCGCGAAATGGCCGAGAGTCAGACTGCCGTCGGCATCGGAGAAGGCATGGCGAAAGACCGTGGCGACCGGCAGCACGAGAAAAAGGATCAGAAATGTCAGCGTTGCCAGCGCGGCAAGTAACGATCCGATTCTGGGCGTCATGGCCAATATCAGCCCCGGACTATTTGATGGCCTGCAGAGCCAGAGCGCGTGCCTGCGCGTAGCGTTCGCGGGCAAGGTTGTTCCACTCGCCCTCGTATTGCGTGATGGCCCGGTTGATCTCGGTATCCTTGCGGTTGCCCGCTAGCGTGCGCAACAGCACCGGGTCCCGTGCGCGGGCCTCATCGACCACTGGCATGAAGGCGAGCTCCCGTGCCTGACGCAGCAGATCGGCCCTGGGACCCGAGGGATTCGGGCCCAGTTTGCGCTCGGCCTCCACAATGGCCTGGGTGGCGGCTTGTAACTCCTTGAGCCGGAAGGTGATCGTCTGGTCAAAAAGCGACTGGACAAGGTAATACCGCAAAGTCGAAAGATCCGTGTCGAAATGCACCTTGCTGCGCGCTGCGATCGCGGTCGGGTCCGGATAGTTGGCAGGCACCTTGCCGGCGAGGTCCTTGTAGGGGATGACAGGCAGGCGGGAGATCTTTGGTTGCAGCAAGATCTCTTGTCCCGCCTGGCTCAGGGTGTAGGAGACGAATTTGCTTCCTTCGGCTGCGTTGGCGGCGCCCTCGACCAGCGCGATGTTTGCAGGGACAATCGCGGTTTCCTCCGGGTAGACGAATTCGACTGGAAAACCCGAGTACTTGCCCGAAAGCCCGAAGAAGTCGATGACCGGTCCGGCGCCGAACTGGCCGTTATTCACGCCGTCTGGTACGCCAAACGACCGTTCTGTGACTGCAGAACTGTTGCCAGCCATGCGCAGCAGCGTATTCCAGCCTTTGCTCCATCCTTCCGCCTGCAGAATGCTTTCAACCGTCAGATGCATCGTGCCGGAGCGCGAGGGCGCGGTGATCCCGACGTGGCCGAACCATTGCGGCCCGAGCAGATCGGCCCAGGTTGCCGGTGCCGCCAGCTTGTTGGCCTTCAGGTAGCGCGTGTTGTACATGATGCCGTAGCCGGCCAGCGCCTGCCCGAGGTAGAAACCGCCGGGGTCGTTGATCGGGAAGGCACCAATCTTGTCTGGAATCTGCGGATTGCGCAGCGCTGTCACGTTGGCCAGCAGTTTGTCGCGGGCCAGGACTTCAAAGGCGTCCGGGGCACTGGCCCAGAACACCTCGGGCCGTTGTCCGGGGGGAAGTTCGCGCACGTAAGCGATGCCCGCCACCGTGTTCTTGTTCAGAATCTCCAGCTTGATGCCGGGATTTGCCTTCTCGAATGCGGACTTATAGGCGTCGGTGAGCTCTTTGGGAAACGAGGTAATGACCGTGACAGTGCCGGCTGTCACGCCGGGCGGCAACAGGCTTGAGGCACCGATGACCGATGCCGCAATTAACCATCCGATTCTTTTCATGATCCATTTCCTCCAACCCGCGCTCACAAGGTGCATTGTTTTCCATCATAACGGCGGACGGTATTTCGCGGCATGACCGGATCAGATTCAGGTGGATCGCCCCCGGTTGCCCACACAGCGATTCAACGGGGGGCCGAAGGGCGATGCGTTCCGGCTGGCTCAGTGATGACCCACGACGACCGGCACATCGGTCGCGGGCGGGGTGTTCCGACTCCGCGTGCAACGCACGATTCCGTCGATCATGACCATGCCGATGCCGGGGATGTCGCCCAAGCTGACGCTTTCAAGGAGATCGCGACCCGCGGTGTGCTGCGCGCGATCCATGAAGACGAAGTCGGCGGCGCGACCGGGTTCGATCAGCCCGCAGTTGAGGTTGCGCATGCGCGCAGTGTTGCCCGTGGCGAAACAGAACACCAGTTCGGGCGCAATGTTGCCGAGGCTCGACAGCAGCGCAATCATGCGCAGGATGCCCAGCGGCTGCACGCCGGATCCGGCCGGGCCGTCCGTGCCGAGGATGATGCGATGCGGGCATTTGAGCGCGATGGCCGACTGCGCCGCGGCGATCGCAACTTTTTCGTTGCCGTTGTGGACAATCTCGATGCCGCGCGAGGATTTTTCGCACAATTCACAGACATGTGCGACCGAAAGTGAGGTGTGGCCCCCATTGATGTGCCCGATGATGTCGGCGTCGGCCTCAAGCACCACGTCCTTGTCGATGAGGCCCGATCCGGGAATCGACGGGCCACCAGTATGGATGGTGCTCTGGATTCCGTATTTGCGTGCCCACGCCACCATCTGTCTGGCTTCGTCGCCGGCCTTGACCGAACCGAGTCCGACTTCGCCAAGCAGCTTTACACCCGCTTCGGCGAGCTCTTTGAAGTCCTGCTCGGTCATTCCCTTTTCGATCACAGGCGCTCCGGCCAACACTTTGACGCCACCCGGGCGAAAGTTGTCGAAGGCGCGTTGCGCGGTGATCGCCAGTGCTTTCAGGCCAACGATATCCTTGGGCCTGCCTGGCAAGTGCACTTCACCCGCGGAAATCATCGTCGTCACGCCGCCGTGCATCGTGGAATCGATCCAGCCCAGCTGACCCTGACGCGGGGTCCAGTCACCGAAAACAGGATGCACGTGGCTGTCGATCAGCCCCGGCGCGACGCAGGTGCGCCGCGCATCGATGCGCAGGTCAGCCTGATCGATGTCGCAGTCGCCTGCCCGGCCGACCGCAATGATGATGCCGTCATTGACGACAATCGTATCGGCATCGAGCACGGGCTTGTCGAGATCGCCCGACAACAGTAAGCCAATGTTTTCAATGACGACTTTGCCGGATTTTTCGGTGGTCGCGACGTCTGCCATGCTGATCTCCTGCGGGGCGTGTCACTGCCCTGGAACGGGTTGACTGGATACGGTGCGCAGTACGCTGTCGATCACGAAGGCTTCCCATCGCGAGAAGGTGGGCGGGGCCTCGAGGTCTTCGCCGAGGAACGCCGACAGCGTGTAGCGGTTTGACTGATAGAAGTAGCCGAGGGCGGCGACCATCATGTAGACGTCGCGCGCCGCGAGCTCGCTGCGGAACACGCCCTGCTCGATGCCGCTGCGCAGCACGCGCTCGATGATGCCGATCGCGGGCGAGGAGTATTCGCGGGCACGGTCTGATTTAACGATGTGCTTGCCGCGGTGCAGGTTTTCGCTATTGAGCAGCGTGACGAATTCCGGGTGCTTCTGGTAGTACTGCATGACGAACCGGACGACGGCGCGCAGCGCTTCGACAGGCTGCGCGATATCGAGGTCGAGTGCGGCCTCCGCGTCATTGAAGCGTCGGTAAATCTCTTCGAGAACCGCGACAAACAGCCCTTCCTTGTTGCCGAAGTAGTAGTAGATCATCCGGTCATGCGACTTGGCAGCCCGCGAGATCTTGTCCACGCTGCCGCCATCGAGCCCATGCTTGGCGAACACCCGGATGGCCGCGCGCAGCAGGCTGTCACGGGTGGTTTCGGCGGAGCGTTCACGCGCACCGGTCTTGCGCGCCGGCCTTCCTGCAGTCGTTCGGGTGGGAGACGAAGGCATGAGAGGCAGGGGGCGCGAAACCGTGTGACTGACGAACGCGGCTGTTATTGCTGGACGAACGCGCGTTCGATGACGAAGTCTCCGGGCATGGTGGTATTGCCTTCCTCGAACCCCCGGTGTTCGAGTATGGCCTTGAGGTCACGCAGCATCATCGGGCTACCGCAGATCATCACGCGGTCTTCCAGGGGATTGAGCGGAGGAACCCCGAGATCCGTGAACAGTTTGCCGCTTTCGATCAGGTCAGTAATGCGACCGGTGTTCTCAAACGCCTCGCGCGTCACAGTGGGGTAGTACTTGAGTTGATTGGTGACCATCTCGCCGAGGAATTCGTGTTTTGGCAACTCCTGCGTGATGTACTCGTGATAGGCGAGTTCCTTGACCTCGCGCACCCCGTGCACCAGGATGACTTCCTGAAAGCGCTCGTAGGTATCCGGATCGCGAATGATGCTCATGAAGGGGGCGAGACCCGTGCCGGTCGACAGCATATACAGGCGCTTGGCGGGAACGAGATAGTCGATCAGCAGGGTGCCAGTCGGTTTGCGCCCGACGATGACCGTATCGCCGACCTGAATGTGCTGCAGGCGAGAGGTCAGCGGGCCGTCCTGAACCTTGATGCTCAGGAATTCGAGATGCTCTTCGTAGTTCGCGCTGACGATACTGTAGGCACGCAACAGCGGCTTGCCGTTGACGCGCAGCCCGATCATCGTGAAGTGACCGTTGCTGAAGCGAAGCGACGGATCACGGGTCAGCGTGAAGGAAAAAAGATCGTCGGTCCAGTGATGGACGGTGAGGACTCGTTCTTCGTTGAATGCGCTCATGGTGAGGGGTAGACGCCTAATCGCCGGTGGATTGAGAGACGGGCGTTTGCCCATTGCCAACAGTTGCTGCTTATTATAAATTACAAAAATGTAGTAAATGCAACATTAAATTGTAGTGAATGCTACATATTGTCGCTGGCGCGATGTCGGATGCGCCAGCGTGGCGATCCATGCTGCCGGGGACTCAATGACCGAACATACCAAGACGGATGGCCTGCCTGTGGCGTCGCCCGACGCGCCGCCCTCCGATTCGCCCGGGCTGGCCCTGCGTTCGCCTTTGCGAAACGAGCGGATGGCCTCCGAGAAAATCGAGTGCAATGCCTGCCCGGTGCTTTGCCAGATCAGCCGCGGGCGCACCGGAGCCTGCGATCGCTATGCCAACACCGACGGGGTCCTGGTGCGCCTGGATCCTGTGGTGATGCTGCGCCGCGCAGTCGATCTGGGAGACGCGCCGGTCGTTCCTTTTGCGCCTGCCACTCCTTCAGGTGATGAACCGCCCGTGTGGGATGCGGACCTGCTGCATGGCCAGGAAGTCTTTGTCACCGGGGTCGGATCGTCGACCACGTACCCCGATTACAAGCCGGCGCCCTTCATCGTGGGATCCAGCGTCGACGGGGTCGACATGGTGACTGTGGTGACCGAAGGCATTTTCAGCTATTGCAGCCTGAAGGTGAAAATTGATACTGACCGGTACCTGGGGCCGGAGCAGGCCAACGTGCGGTGTCGGGGCGAAGTCGTCGGCCACGTGACGACGGCGGAATATGGCTCGCAGATGCTGTCGCTCGGCGGTGTCCATCATCTCACCGGGGGTAGCAAGAAAGAGGGTCGCGTCACGATGGAAATGATGCAGGCTCTGGGCAACCGCCAGTCTGTCGATCTGGACATTGAGGGTGGCTCGGCACTGACGATCCAGGCGGGCCACGCGCCGGTGGTCAACGGCGTGCGGGAGCAGCGGATGCGGGTCGGGTGCGGTTCCGCCGCCGTCGGCATTTTCGCCATGCAGTTTCGCGACCAGGCCGACGAGGTGGTCGTGGTGGACGATCACATTACCGGCGTACTGACCGAACATCAGGCCGGCCGGTGCCTTGACATGCGTCCCTCCGGTATCCGCTTGCGCGGGCGGAAATCCACGCCAGGACGTTATTTTCAGGTCGCCAACCCCGGGACGGGCTGGGGCGGCACCGACATTGACGACCCCCTGTCGATTATCGAGGGCTGGCAGCCGGAGGTCGCCTGGCCGGGGTTGCGCTTGCTCATGACTTCGACCACAGGCGAACACTCGGCTTGGTACGTCCTGGATGAGCAACTCTGCCCGCAGCCGGCGCAGATGCCCGAGGCCGTCAGCGCAATCGTGGAGCGGATCGGCCAGAATTGCGAGCCGTCAATGACCACTGTGCTGTTTCTGGGCGGCGCCGGCGGCAGCCTGCGGGCCGGCGTCACTGAAAACCCGGTGTTGCTGACGCGCGCCATCAAGGACGCACTGGTCAACGTCACCTGCGGCGGCGCACCCGCCTATATCTGGCCGGGCGGGGGTATCACCGTGATGGTGGACGTCATGCGCATGCCCGAGAACAGCTTTGGCACTGTCCCGACACCGGCAATCGTGGCGCCGTTCGAGTTCAGCATGCGTGCGGACGACTTTAAAGCGCTCGGCGGGCATGTCGAATACGTGAGACCCCTCGCCGAGATATTGCGCGATGGCGCCTGGCATCGCGATGGTGCCCCCACCGGTCGCAAATGGGCCAGCCAGCCGAACACTAACCCGTGGCCGCTCGGGCGGCCGCCCCAGCTTGGCTAGCATGGTCGTGGGGCCATCGTCGCATACCCTGGCAAACGGGCGGCTGCATTTTCAGCACGGGCCCATCGATATCGTGGCATATGCGCAGGGGAACCCGGTGCAGGTGCGCCGCGCCCATGAAGATGCCTGGCGCCGGTTTTCGACCGTGCTCGACGAACTCGTGACCGAACTTGTGCCACTGCGCAGCGCAGTCGGATCGCAATGTGCCCTGCGGGGCGATGTCGCGCGAACGATGTGGGATGCATGTCATCGGTGCGCCGACGGATTTATCACGCCCATGGCGGCAGTCGCGGGATCGGTAGCGCAGGCGCTGATCGCCAGTTATGACCGACCGGGAATCGAGCGCGCCTGGATTAACAACGGCGGGGATATTGCGCTCCACCTGGCGCAGGGTTTTTCGGTGCGGGTGGGGTTGTTCGCCGACCTTGCGCGGTTCGATGACGCCATGCTTCAGAGCGGCGTGCGCAGCGACGGCGTCATGGAGATCGATGCGGCCATGGAGGTTCGCGGCGTGGCGACCAGCGGCTGGCGGGGACGCAGCCATTCATTGGGCGTGGCCGACAGCGTGACGGTTCTGGCCTCGACTGCGGCGCTTGCCGATGCCGCCGCGACGGTGATTGCCAATGCCGTCGATGTCGCGGACCCCGGCATCGTCAGGCGACCGGCGTCGTCTGTGAAAGACGACTCCGACCTGGGCGACATTCCGGTGACCGTGGCTGTGCCGCCCTTGGATGAGGGGAAAATAGCCCTTGCCCTGCGACGCGGTCTGGAGGTTGCCCACCGCCTGCGGTGCAGGGGGCTTGTGTCAGAGTGTGTTCTGACTTGCCAGGGCTGGTGGGTCAGCACACAATGCGGCAATGTCACCAGGATCGCGCGCTCGGACTGAGCCGCTTCAAATCGAGAGGAATCCAGAATGTCCGCGAAGATTCGCAAACTGATTGTGCAGGTCGAGGAGACCCGCCTTGAAAACGGCCAGCCGGTGATGCCGCCGACGCGCCGGGCGCTTGCCATGGCGGTCATCGAAAATCCGTTTGCTGGTCGTTATGTTGCGGATCTCGACGCCTTGATCCAGATCGGTGAGGAGCTTGGCGGATTGCTCGGCGAGCGTTGCGTGCAGGCGCTCGGTATCGAACCGGGCCAGGCGCAAAGTTACGGTAAGGCCGCCATCGTCGGCGAAGCCGGCGAACTCGAACATGCCGCTGCGATTCTGCATCCCAAACTCGGCGCGCCACTGCGCCGGGCGGTGGAAAAGGGTGCCGCCCTGGTGCCGTCGAGCAAGAAGATGGGCGGTATGGGCACCGGGATCGACGTACCGCTCGGTCACAAGGATGCCGCATTCGTGCGCAGCCATTTTGATGCGATGGAGGCCCGCGTGAGCGACGCCCCGCGCGCCAACGAAATCGTTGTGGCCGTTGTGGTGACCGATAGTGGCAGGCCCTTGCCCCGGGTCGGCGGTTTGCAGGCGCACGAGGCCGAAGGCAAGGATGGTCTGCGCTAGTGTTTTTTGCTATTCCCGATTTGGCCGCAGGCCCAATTCATTGCACGCTGACCCTGTCGTATTCCGCTAACCCAAAAACTTGATCGAATTTCACTATTCCGGAGATCACCATGAAACAATTTCTGAGTTGTGCCGCGATCAGGTCCGCCCTGGTCGCCGCTGTGGCCCTCTGCGCTGCGCCCCCTGTCCATTCGCAGGGTGTCGTGCGCATTGGCGAAATCAACAGCTACAAAGCCCAGCCGGCGTTTCTTGAACCTTACAAAAAGGGGATGGAACTTGCCGTCGAGCAGATCAATGCCGCAGGCGGGCTCAATGGCAAGAAGGTCGAACTCATCACGCGCGACGACAACGCCAACCCCGGGGATGCCGTGCGGGTTGCCGAAGAGCTGGTTTCCCGGGATAAGGTGGATGTCCTGACCGGATCCTTCCTTTCGCACATTGGGTTGGCGCTGACTGATTTCGCTGGCCAGAAAAAAGTGTTCTTCCTGGCCAGTGAGCCGCTGACCGACAAGATTGTCTGGCAGAACGGCAACCGCTACACCTACCGCCTGCGAACCTCCACGTACATGCAGGTGGCGATGCTGGCGCCCGAGGCCGCGGCCATGAAGAAAAAGCGCTGGGCCATCGTGTACCCAAATTATGAGTACGGTCAATCGGCAGTCGCCACGTTCAAGGCGCTGATGAAGGCTGCGCAGCCTGACATTGAGTTCGTTGCGGAACAGGCCCCGCCGCTGGGCAAACTTGATGCCGGCAGCGTCGTACAGGCCCTTGCCGACGCAAAGCCCGACGCGATTTTCAATGTGCTGTTCGGCGCCGATCTCTCCAAGTTCGTGCGTGAAGGCAACACGCGTGGCTTGTTCAAGGGCGTTGAGGTCGTCAGTCTGCTGACCGGCGAGCCGGAGTATCTCGATCCGCTCAAGGAGGAAGCCCCGAACGGCTGGCTGGTGACCGGGTATCCCTGGTATGGCATCAAAACGCCGGAGCATGCGGCATTTCTCAAGGCCTACGAGGCGCGCTTCAAGGACTACCCGCGCTTGGGTTCGATTGTTGGCTACAGCGCCATCATGTCGCTCGCGGCAGGCATCCGCAAGGCGGGCGGTACGGATACGGAAAAGCTTGTCGAAGCGTTCAGTGGTTTGACTGTCGCCACGCCGTTTGGCGATATCCGATATCGCCCCGAGGATCACCAGTCGACCATGGGCAGCTTTGTCGGGCGCACCAGTAACGAAGGCGGCAAGGGAGTGATGACCGGTTTCCGCTACCTCGACGGGGCAGCTTATCTGCCGTCGGACGCGGTGGTGCGAACCCTGCGTCCCGCGCGCTGATCTTGAGCCTGACATTCCCGCGCAGCGCATGCGACTGCGCGGGAACTTCCGACATCCCATCGCGTTAACGTCTTTGCCCCGAGCGACATGGATTTTTCCGGCTTTCTGGTACAACTGCTGAACGGACTGGCCGGGGCGTCCTCGTTGTTCCTGGTGTCCGCGGGGCTATCGCTGATCTTCGGGGTCACGCGCATCGTCAATTTCGCGCACGGCTCGTTCTACATGCTGGGCATCTACCTGGCCTATACCCTGACCTCGCTGCTCGGCGCCCGCGCCGGATTCTGGCCTTCGCTCCTGATTGCCGCAGTGGTGGTCGGGTTGGCCGGCGCCGCGGTCGAAATTCTGCTCATGCGGCGCATCTATAAGGCGCCCGAGCTGTTTCAATTACTGGCGACTTTTGCGGTCGTTCTCGTCGTCAAGGATGCCGTGCTCTGGGCATGGGGGCCAGAGGAGCTCCTTGGGCCGCGTGCGCCCGGGCTTGCAGGTTCAGTTGAAATCCTCGGGCGCAATTTCCCCGCCTATGACCTGGTTCTCATCGTCGCCGGACCGGTCGTGCTGGGTTTGTTGTGGTTGCTGCTGGCTCGCACACGTTTCGGCACGCTCGTGCGCGCCGCGACGCAGGATCGCGAGATGGTCGCGGCGCTCGGCGTGAATCAGGCGTGGCTGTTTACAGCGGTGTTCGCACTGGGCGCGGCGCTTGCCGGGCTTGGCGGCGCGTTGCAGTTGCCGCGCGAACCCGCCAGCCTCGAACTCGACCTGAACACCATCGGCGCAGCCTTTGTGGTCGTGGTGGTGGGCGGAATGGGATCAATCCCCGGCGCGTATGTCGCAGCGCTGCTCATCGCGGAAATCAAGGCAATCTGCATCTGGCTCGGCGTGGTGTCGATTTTCGGGGTTGCTGTGTCCTTTTCCAAGCTGACGATGGTGGCAGAGTTTCTGGTGATGGCGGTCGTGCTGGTCGCGCGCCCCTGGGGTTTGATGGGCAGGCCTTCGGCTCCGGTACGCGGTGCCGCTGCGGGTGAGGGGCCGTTGCCAGCAGGCAGCCGCGCCACGCTGGTCGTTGCCGTTCTGCTGGTCAACGCCCTGATCGCCATGCCGTGGCTGACCGCCGGGCAGCCTTACGTGCTGGTGCTGGGCATCGACCTGCTGGTGGCCGTGCTTTTTGCGACCAGTCTGCACTTCATCATGGGCCCCGGCGGCATGCACTCGTTCGGGCACGCGGCGTATTTCGGTCTTGGCGCGTATGGCGCTGCTCTGCTGGCCCGTCGTCTGGGTTTGCCCATGGAGTCCGCGCTGGTGGCCGCCCCGGCTGTCGCTGCGGTTGGCGCTGCCCTCTATGGTTGGTTCAGTGTGCGGCTATCCGGCGTCTACCTGGCCATGCTGACGCTGGCATTCGCGCAGATTACCTGGGCGATTGTGTTTCAGTGGGACACCTTCACCGGCGGCAGCAACGGTCTGACAGGGATCTGGCCACCACCCTGGCTTGCCGACAAACGAACCTACTATCTGCTGACGCTTGCGCTGGTTCTGCTTTCGGTAATTGCCCTGCGGCGCATTCTGTTTTCTCCGTTCGGGCTGGCGTTGCGTGCCGGCCGTGATTCGCCTGTGCGCGCTGACGCCATCGGGATCGATGTGCGTCGCATTCAGTGGACCGCCTTCGTGATCGCAGGTGCATTCGCCGGTCTTGCGGGCGGCCTTTACGCGTATTCCAAAGGCAGCATCTCGCCCGAAACTCTGCATGTCAGTAAGTCAGTCGATGGGTTGGTCATGGTATTGCTCGGCGGAATTCAGACCCTGGCCGGTCCGATTATCGGCGCCGTCACGTTCACCTGGCTGCACGATGCCGTCGCGCGCAACACCGAATACTGGCGGGCTGCGCTCGGCGGCGTGATCCTGCTGCTTGTCTTGTTGTTTCCGCAGGGTATCGCCGGATTCGCGCGCCAGACTGTTGATCGGTTGCGGCGTCGCGGCCATGGGAGCGCAGCATGACGCTGCTCAAGGTCCGTGGATTAGGCAAGGCGTTCGGCGGGGTTAAAGCCGTTGATGGCATCGATTTCGACCTTGCCGCAGGCGAACTGCTTGCGTTGATCGGCCCCAACGGTGCGGGTAAATCGACCACGTTCAATATGGTCAACGGCCAGTTGCGCGCGGATCGGGGCTCGGTGCAACTTGACGGCCATGAGCTGGTCGGGCGTAAACCTCGCGAAATCTGGGCGCTGGGTGTCGGACGCACCTTCCAGATTGCCGAAACCTTCGCGTCAATGTCCGTGCTCGAGAACGTTCAGATGGCGCTCATCTCCCATGCGGGCCGGTTGTTTTCGTTTTGGACACGAGCGCGGAATTTTCAGCGCGAGCGTGCCCTGAATCTTCTTGGTCAGGTCGGTATGGCCGAACAGGCGGACCGGCCATGCCGCGAACTCGCCTACAGTGACGTCAAACGTGTGGAACTGGCGATCGCCCTGGCAAACGAACCGCGACTCCTCCTGATGGACGAACCGACGGCGGGAATGGCTCCGCGTGAGCGCAACGATCTGATGGCGCTGACGCGCCGACTGGTCATCGAGCGTCGTATCGCGGTGCTGTTCACCGAGCACAGCATGGACGTGGTCTTCGCCCATGCCGACCGGATGATCGTGCTGGCGCGCGGGAGGTTAATTGCGCAGGGCAAGCCGGCGGTGGTGCGGGAAGATCCGCAGGTGCAGCAGGTGTATTTCGGGACCGGGGCGACCTTCGCGCCCCATGTGCCCGAGGCGCTTGCGAGGGTGGCGGAATGAACGCGTTGCTCGACGTGCGGGAACTGAACGCCTGGTATGGCGCGGCGCAGATACTATTTGACGTTGATCTGCGTGTCGGGCGTGGCGAAGTGGTGGCACTGATGGGCCGCAACGGCGCCGGTAAGTCGACCACCATGAAGTCGCTCATGGGCCTGGTCGATCGCAGGCGCGGCGCGATCCGGTTTCTGGGGCGGGACATCTCGTCGAGTCCGTCCCATGAAATCGCATCGCTGGGCCTGGGCTTTGTGCCGGAGGATCGCCGCATCTTCACGGATCTGACAGTGCTCGAGAATCTTGAGGTCGGTCGCCAGCGTGCGCGTCAGTGGCCTGACGCAAGCGCGGCGCCTCACTGGACGCCGCAGCGCCTGTTCGCACTGTTTCCCAATCTCGGCGCGATGCCCCAGCGCCTGGGAGGGCGCATGAGCGGGGGTGAGCAACAGATGCTGACGGTGGCGCGAACGCTGATGGGCAATCCGTTCCTGGTCCTGCTCGACGAGCCGTCCGAGGGCGTCGCGCCGGTGATCGTCGAACAGATGGCGGACATGATCGTCGCGCTGAAGGAGCAAGGTGTCAGCATTCTTCTTTCCGAGCAGAACCTTCACTTTGCCAGCCTGGTCTGCGATCGCGCCTACGTGCTGGAAAAAGGACAGATCCGGTTCGAGGGAACCATGACCGAGCTTCAGGCCCGCCAGGATGTGCGCGACGCGTATCTGGGTGTGTGAGCGACCACAGCATATGTCAAACCCTTCCAGCCCTTTGATGCGCAACGTCAACGCCAGGCCTTACAGGTTGAACGTCAACGGGCGGGATTTCACCATCCATGCCCGGCACGATACTCCGCTCCTGACTGTGCTGCGCAATGATCTTGCCCTGAACGGACCCAAATACGGTTGCGGTCTGGGCGAATGCGGTGCCTGCACGGTGCTGATCGACGGGGTGCCGGCGCGCTCCTGTGTGGTGCCGCTGGCCGGCGTTCGCGGGCGTCGTGTGACGACGCTGGAGGGACTGGGCAGCGAGGGTGAACTGCATCCGGTCCAGCGCGCGTTCATCGACGCGCAAGCGGCGCAGTGCGGCTATTGCCTGAACGGCATGATCATGACGTGCGTTGCGTTGCTGAATGAGAACCCGGATCCCAGCGACGCGCAGATCCGCGCAGCCCTGTCGGGCAATTTTTGTCGCTGTGGGGCGCACGTCGAAATCGTTAACGCCGTCCGGGGCGCGGCAGGCCTGATGGCATCGGAAGCTTCGCGAGGGGGGCGCTGACATGGCCGCCAGACTGCTCCGAACCCGGGCCGACTTCATGCTGGCCAGCGGCGTTCTGCTGGTGCTGCGCGAGCAGGTGGTCCCGCCGCCACCTGTCAGGGGTCAACCCTCGGCGATCCCATCGAATCCTGTGGAGGGGCCGGAAGTCCTGCTCTCCGTGTGGGACGATGGCCGCGTTGTCGCGTTGCACGGTCATGTCGACCTGGGCACCGGCATACGCACCGCATTCGCGCAGATTGTTGCGGAAGAGCTAGGTGTCGATGTTGACCAGGTCGAGATGATTCTGGGCGACACGGGTACGGTACCCAACCAGGGGCCGACGATCGCCAGCGCATCGATCCAGATCCACGCCCAGCCATTGCGCCTTGCGGCGGCTCAGGCCCGCGGGTATTTGCTTTCGCGCGCAGCCCAGGTCCTCGGCGTGCCGGCAGATCTGCTTCAGGTGGTGCGTGGCGTGGTTCGGTCGGGAGCCGACGACCGCGCGGATGGGCCGGAGGTCAGTTACGCGGCGCTGGTCGCCGGACGAAATGACTGCCTGATGCTGGATGTGACCACGCCGGTGCGTGACCCGGCGCTCTACACCGTGGTGGGTCAGTCTCAACCGCGTCTGGACATCCCTGCCAAGGCAACCGGTGCGCTGACGTTCGTGCACGATATGCGGGTTCCCGGGATGCTGCACGGACGGGTCGTTCGTCCTCCCTATGCGGGCGCGGATCACGGCGATTTTGTCGGCAATTTGCTCGAGTCGGTCGATGAATCTTCGATCGCTCACATTCCCGGCATACGCGGCGTCGTCGTGATCCGTGATTTCATCGGCGTGGTGGCGGAGCGCGAAGAGCAGGCCGAGCAAGCTGCCCAGACTTTGCGTGTGCGTTGGAAAGACTGGCCCGGTTTGCCGGATCTGAGTGACATCGAGCATGCGTTGCGCAATAACCCCGCGACACCGCGCCGTCTGGTCGAGGAGGGCGATGTTGACGCAGCGCTCACCGCGGCCGGGACGGCAATGCCCCGCACGTACGTGTGGCCATACCAGATGCATGCCTCGATCGGCCCTTCCTGTGCCGTTGCGCATTGGCGCGACGCCAGCCCGGACGAGCCATTTGCGCTGACTGTCTGGGCAGGTACCCAAAATCCCCATGCGCTCAGGGTCGACCTGGCGCGACTGACAGGTCTGGCCGACATCGAGATTGAAGTCGTGCGCATGGAGGCCTCTGGGTGTTATGGGCGCAATGGCGCTGACGATGTCGCCGCCGATGCTGCACTGCTTTCGCGCGCCGTGGGTCAGCCGGTTCGTGTCCAGCTGACCCGCGAGCAGGAGAACCTATGGGAGCCCAAGGGTGCTGCGCAATGGATGCAGGTGCGCGGCGGGTTGAATGCCGATGGTTCAGTGGCGGGCTACGACTTCAGTACCTCCTATCCATCGAACGGCGCACCCACGCTGGCGCTGCTGCTCACCCGCACCATCGAACCCGTTGCCCAGGCGTTCGAGATGGGAGATCGCACGGCGCGCCCGCCCTACACCTATGCAAATCTGCGCGTGACGGTCAACGATATGCCGCCGATTTTGCGCGCCTCGTGGCTTCGGGGCGTCTCGGCGCTGCCGAACTCCTTTGCGCATGAGTCCTACGTCGACGAACTCGCGAGTGCCGCCGGCGTTGACCCGGTGGAGTTCCGGCTGCGGCATCTTGATGACCCGAGGGCGCGGGAACTGTTGCAGGCCACCACCGCACGCGCCGGATGGCGGCCGCGCACGACGTCCGGTACGCTTGGCAGCGAGGGCGATATCCTGCACGGCCAGGGCGTTGCGTATGCCCGTTATGTGCACAGCAAGTGGCCCGGCTTCGGCGCGGCCTGGGCCGCATGGGTCGCGGACGTCGACGTCAACCGCAGAACCGGCGAGGTCCACGTGCGCAGGGTTGTGGTGGGTCATGACGCCGGGTTGACCATCAATCCGGCTGGTGTCGAGCATCAGGTTCACGGCAACGTCATCCAGGCGACCAGTCGCGCGCTGCATGAGCGCGTGCCGGTCCGGACGCAGGACAACACCGTGGCAGCAAAGGAGTGGGGCAGCTATCCGATCCTCAGTTTTCGTCAGGTGCCAGTCATCGAAGTGATGCAGATGCCCAGACCGGACCAACCACCGCTGGGAGCCGGAGAGTCTGCGTCGGTTCCGGGGACGGCGGCCATCGCCAATGCCATTTTCGATGCAACCGGTATCCGGTTCCGGCAGCCTCCGTTCTCGCCGGAAGTCGTTCGCGCGGCGCTTAATCCGCTCGCGCCTCCGGGCGAACCGGTCGCGCAGGCGGCATCGATTGCGGCGCCCGCCGGCCCTGTGCGAACCGATGATCAGGACAGCGGGTTGGTACGACCGCGCCGGCTCCGCCGTTGGTGGGGAATCGGCGCATTGTTTGCGGGTGCGGCAGGTGCCTTGTTCGGAATGCTCGGTGCCCGTTCGCCGATCGCCCCCGTCACTGCGCCGGTGGCCTCGACCTATTCCGCGGCCACGATCGAACGCGGCCGCCAGCTGGCGGCGGTCGGTAACTGCGAAGGATGCCACACGATCACGGGTGGCGTGCCGTATGCGGGCGGACGGGCGATTCACTCGCCCTTTGGCGACATCTACACGACCAACCTGACACCCGACCGCGAAACGGGAATCGGGGCCTGGTCGCTGGCTGCTTTCCAGCGCGCGATGCGAGAGGGCATCTCCCGCGATGGACGGCACCTGTATCCGGCATTTCCGTATACGGCCTTTCGCCATATGACTGACGATGACCTGACTGCGCTGTACGCCTTTTTGATGCGTCTTGAGCCTGTGCGGCAGGAGACGCCACAGACCGCGTTACGATTCCCGTTCGGATACCGGCCCCTGATGGCTGCATGGAACGCCCTTTATCTGACCGACACCACCGCTTTCTCGCAACCTGAAGGTTTGCCAGACGCACAATGGGCGCGCGGGGCCTATCTGGTGAACGCTGTTGGTCACTGCTCGGCCTGTCATTCTCCGCGGGATGCAATGTCCGGCGAGCGCATGGGCAGGGACTTCCTCTCCGGCGCCATGGTCAATGGCTGGGAGGCACCCAGTCTGACACTGGGTTCCGCGAGTCCGGTTCCCTGGACCGAGCAGGCTTATTTTGACTATTTGCGCCATGGCTACAGCGCAGAGCACGGCGCGGTCAGCGCATCCATGGCGCCGGTCGTGCGGCATCTGGCGGACGCCCCGGATGGCGACCTGCGCGCGGTTGCGCATTATCTGGCGTCGTTCCGGCAACCCGTCGATGGGCCGGCTGCTGCGCTCATGGCCAGTGCGCAGGTAGCCAGTGCCGCAGCCGCGGAATCGACCCTGCAAGGACCGGCGCAGCGGATGTTCGCCAGTGCGTGCGGGGCCTGTCATCACGACGGTGATGGACCCCGTGTGCTTGGTGCGAATGTGCCTCTGGCGCTGAACACCAATCTGCACTCCGATCGCCCGGACAACGTGATTCGCGTGATTCTCGAGGGAGTCCAGGAGCCGGTCAGCGACCGGGTCGGATTCATGAAAGGTTTCGCCGACCATTTTGATGACGCTCAGTTGGCTGACCTGGTACGTTACATGCGCGCCCGATTCGCGCCGGGAAAGCGGGCGTGGGAAGACCTCGACGCGAAGGTCAGAGAAATCCGCAGGGAGTCCAACTTGCAATTGCGCTGAAGATTGCCCAAAATAGAGTCTGCCGATTGCCCCGGGTCTGGTTTGAGCCGGGGTTTTGTTTTTCCTGGAAATCCATTATGACCACGATCCCTCTTACCGTGCGCGGGGCCGAGCGCCTGCAGGCCGAATTGCATCACCTGCGCCATGTCGAGCGCCCCGCTGTCATTAACGCGATCGCCGAGGCGCGGTCCCAGGGGGACCTGTCCGAAAACGCCGAATACGATGCTGCGCGCGAGCGTCAGGGCTTCATCGAGGCACGTATTGGCGAACTCGACGGGGTCCTGTCGAATGCGCAACTGATCGATCCGTCGACGCTGCACGCTGATGGCCGCGCGGTGTTCGGCTCTACCGTGGAAATCGAAGATCTCGAATCCGGCGAGAAAGTCACGTACCAGATCGTTGGTGACGCTGAGGCGGACATCCGTGCCAACCTGATTTCGGTTTCGAGTCCGGTTGCCCGGGCGCTGATTGGTAAAAGCGAAGGCGACGTCGTTCAGGTCAAGGCGCCTTCCGGTGTGCGCGAGTACGAGATCATCAGCGTCAAATACTGCTGAATTCAGGCGGAATAAGTGCGGATTTCGGTCCACTGAAGGATCGCTGCAGGTGTGGGTTGAACATCCGGGTTCACTGTTTGCGGGTTAGGTGTTCCGTATCCCTGCCGGGTGAGGGTG
>JADZBO010000178.1 GCA_020851995.1 Burkholderiaceae bacterium | reverse complement strand
GGTGTGATCTTGAATTGCTTGAAAGGAGATTGCTGGCGCTCTTTGAAGCGGCGCAGTTGCTCCTCGGGCGTCACCGAAAGCCAGAACTTGACGATAATGATTCCGGACTCGGTCATTTGCTGTTCAAAGTCGTTGATCTCGTTGTAGGCGCGTCGCCAGGTTGAACGCGGAATCAGTTTTTCCACCCGCTCGACCAGCACCCTGCCGTACCAGGACCGGTCAAAGATCGACACCCGACCATGCTGCGGGACATTGCGCCAGAATCGCCAGAGATAAGGGCGCGCGAGTTCCCAGGGCTTGGGGGCCGCGACCGCCATGATGCTGAACTGCCGCGCGTCGATCGCGTGTGTCACCCGGCGGATCGCCCCGCCTTTGCCCGCAGCGTCGGCGCCTTCAAAAACCACCATCAACGCGCGCTTCTTGAACTTTTTGGACCGCAGGGCCAATGCAAGCCGGTTCTGCCAGTCGAGGACCTCGCTTTCATAATCCGGCTTGGTGATCGACACTTCGTGGTCGAGTTTGTCGAGCGGATTCGGGTGCTTGTGCAGGGGCGGAGCCTCGGACGGATCGTGGATGGCTGGCGCCTTGAGGCCGCGTTGCGTGAATGCCGTCAGGATTGCTTGCGCGGTTCGCACCGTGCGTAACTGCGGATCGGCGCTTGGAACGATCACCCAGGGCGAATGCGGCGAATCCGTCGCCTCGATGACCAGTTGGCCTGCTCGCCGGATGGCGGCAAAGTTTTTCTCGGCCTGGCGATCCAGCTTGGTCACTTGCCAGGCGGTCGAGGGATTCGCAAGCAAGGTCTCGGTGCGCGCGCGTTGCGCATCGCGCGAAAGATGAAACCACAGCTTGAGCACCTGGACGCCGTTGGCGATCAGGGTGGACTCGAATTTTCGTACAAACAGAATCTGTTTTTCGAACCGGTCGGTGTCGATACGTTTTTTCGCGGCTTCGGCAAATAGTGGCGCGTAGCCGGATCCGAACACGATGCCGGTTTCACCCTTGGGCGGCAGATTCAGCCAGAACCGGTGCGCCCAGGGCAGTGCGCGTTCGGCTTTCCCGGGGGGGGCGAAGGCCAGCGTACGGATATGGCGCGGATCCATCCATTCATTCAGCAGATTGATCGTATCGCCCTTGCCAGCACCGTCGATGCCGGCGACCAGGATCAAAAGCGCCCGATCCTGAAGGTTGAGGTGGCGATACTGCTCGTTGAGCAGGCGCACGCGCAGGTGCTCCTCAAATTTCCTGTATTCGGCAGTCGTGATTTTTGGGTCGGACTCGGCTTCCTGAAACATGGTGTGCTTGCCTTTTGGGATATTGCGGCCATGTTAAACACATTCACTCAGCGGGAGAGCAGAGATTCATTCAATATATTGATAAATATATTATTGTGTAATATAGTAACTGCCGTGATGCTTTGATGCTTTGATGCTTTGATGCCTTAGTGTCGTGATCATCAGAGGTCGAAGTGACGATCAGAGATGATCGTTAATGCAGCGGTCATCAGAAAACGCAGCAAGAGGACACAATCATGATGGACGTGATCTTTGCCGACAAGGCGATCACCGATTTGCGCGGTGCCGCCGACAAGGCCTGTGCGTTGCTCAAGACGATGGCAAATCAGGATCGTTTGCTGTTGCTTTGTCACCTGATCGATCGCGAGCGCAACGTCAGTGAACTCGAAGAAGTCACCGGCGTTCGCCAGCCGACGCTTTCCCAGCAACTCGGGGTCTTGCGCGAAGAGGGTCTCGTGAGCACCCGGCGCGAAGGCAAGTTCATCTATTACACATTGGCGAACCCGGCGGTCATCCGGATCATGCAAACCCTTTACGGTCTGTATTGCGATACCGGAAAGCCTCCCACAGCGGGATGAGCCCCCGGGGTTCCCGCATTCCCCTTAATCGTTTTGCCCTTAACCACGAACCAAGAGGCTCAGCATGAAAGCAAACGTAGGCACAATCGATCGCGCATTGCGGATCATCGTCGGCCTGGCATTAATTGGATTGACGGCAACCGGCCACATTGGTGTCTGGGGTTGGATCGGCGTTGTGCCTCTGGCCACAGGCCTTTTCCGCTTTTGCCCCGCCTACACATTGCTCGGCGCATCGACCTGCAAGAGATAGGCGGTCTGACACGGCGCCCGAAGGTGGGCTCAGCCGAATAGCCGGGCGAGTTCCGCGCCCGGATCCGGGGCCCGCATGAACGCCTCGCCTACAAGAAAGGCGTTCACGCCGTGATCGCGCATGAGGCGTACATCGTCCGCGTTGACAATACCGCTCTCGGTGATCACGCGCTTTTCCGGAGGGACGCGAGCCAGCAGATCGATTGTCGTCTGCAGCGACGTTTCAAACGTGCGCAGGTTACGGTTGTTGATCCCGATCAGCGAGGTGTGCATGTCCAGAGCGATGTCGAGCTCCGCCGCATCGTGCACTTCGACCAGTACATCCATGCCGAGCTCAAAGGCGCACGCTTCCAGATCGGCCAGATGCGATGCGTCCAGCGCCGCGACAATCAGCAGGATGCAGTCCGCCCCCATCGCCCTGGCCGAGACAATCTGGTAGGGATCGATGATGAAGTCCTTGCGCAAAACCGGCAGCGCGCAGGCGGCGCGGGCTTGACGCAGGTAGTCATGCGACCCCTGGAAGAACTGCACATCCGTGAGAACCGACAGGCAGGCCGCACCATGGCGCGCGTAAGACGCCGCGATCGCCGCGGGTTCGAAATTTTCCCGCAACACACCCTTGGAAGGTGATGCCTTCTTGACTTCGGCGATCACGCCCGCGTGACCAGCAGCGATCTTGTCCTCGATCGCCTGCGCAAATCCGCGGATGTCGTTTCGGGCCTGCGCTTCGCGCAGCAGCTCTGATTCACTGCGCATGTGGCGGGCGGTTGCGACTTCCTCGGCCTTGACGGCCAGTATTTTGTTCAGAATGTCGCTCATGCTGCGTACTTCCTTGTCTTGGCGCAAAACTCATCGAGCTTGGCGCGCGCCGCGCCGCTGGCGAGCGTGTCGAATGCCTTGTGAATCCCGTCCTGGATCGAGGCGGTTCCATTGCCGGCGTAGATCGCCAGCCCGGCGTTGAAGGCCACGATATCGCGCGCAGTGCCTGCGACGTTGTCGAGCGCTTCGAGCACCAGCGTGCGGGATTCTTCCCGGCTGCTGACTTTGATGTTGCGATTGGAGGTCATCGCCATGCCGAAATCCTCCGGATGGATCTCGTATTCGGTGACCACGCCATCCTTGAGCTCACCAACCAGGGTTGCGGCGCCCAGGGAGGCCTCGTCCATGCCATCCTTGCCATGCACGATCAGCACATGCCTGGATCCAAGCAATCGCAGTACGCGGACCTGGATGCCGACGAGGTCCGGGTGAAAGACGCCCATGAGCTGGTTGGCTGCGCCCGCCGGATTGGTCAGGGGCCCGAGTATATTGAAAATCGTGCGCACTCCGAGTTCCTTGCGAACCGGCGCAATGTTCTTCATGGCGCCGTGGTGCGCTTGCGCGAACATGAAGCCGATGCCTATATCGGCGATGCATTCGGCGACCTGCTGTGGCGACAGGGCCAGATTGGCGCCAAGCGCTTCGAGCACATCGGCACTGCCTGATGAGGACGAGGCGCTGCGTCCGCCGTGCTTGGCAATCGGAATGCCGGCCGCGGCCACGACGAACATCGCGGCGGTCGAAATATTGAAGGTGTTACTGCCGTCTCCGCCAGTGCCGCACATATCCACCAGGGATTCCGCGTTTGGCACGTGCACGGGCGTGGCGAACTCGCGCATCACGGTCGCGGCGGCGGTGATCTCGCCGATGGTTTCCTTCTTGACCCGTAATCCCATCAGCAGCGCCGCGGCGATCGTCGGCGACATCTCACCGCGCATCAGCATCCGCATCAGGTGGAGCATTTCGTCATGAAAGATTTCGCGATGCTCGATACAGCGCGCAAGCGCCTCGTTCGGAGTGATCATGCTTTCGATTCCCCAATGCCGTGGTTCATGTCGAGAAAGTTCTTGAGCAGCGCGTGGCCGTGTTCGCTCAGGATGGATTCCGGATGGAACTGTACGCCGTAGATGGGTAGTGTCTTGTGGCGCACGCCCATGATTTCGCCGTCAGCGGTTTCGGCCGTGATCTGCAGGCAGTCAGGAATCGTCGCGCGGTCGATGGCCAGCGAGTGGTAGCGGATGACGGTAAACGGCGACGGCAGGTTTGTAAATACATCCGAGCCCGTGTGAGAAATTTCGGAGGTCTTGCCGTGCATGATTTCCCTGGCACGGATAATGTCGCCGCCGAAAGCCGCGCCGATGGCCTGATGGCCCAGGCAGACGCCGAGGATCGGGATTTTGCCGCCATAGCGCTTGATTACATCGACTGAAATGCCGGCCTCGGCGGGCGAGCAGGGGCCCGGGGAGATGCAGATCAGGTCGGGGCCGAGCGCGTCGATCTCCTCGAGTGTGATCTGGTCGTTGCGAAAGACCCGCACGTCCTGGCCGAGTTCGCCAAAGTACTGCACCAGGTTGTACGTGAAGGAATCGTAGTTGTCGATCATCAGCAGCATAATTAGCCTATCCTATTGATTCTTAAGGGGATCAATTTGATGTCTTGTAATTGATACCCGCTTATGTACCCGCAATTTAATTTGCTGGGCTGCGACTAGCCACAGCGATCGCGCCCGCGTGGGGCGGCCAATCCGTTAAAGAATAGGCATACGCCAGCGCCATCGGCCGGCGAGTGGGGCGGGGGTGTAGATAATGGCCATCCGTCAATTATTTCACAGCGAACGAAAACGCGCATTGCATGCTGTAACAGTGCGCATGATCCCGAGGATACTCTCGTCGGATGCGGCTGTGCTCAACCACGCCCCAGCCGGCGGTAGCGAGGGCGGGGTCAACGTGTTCGGCGCGGGTTTCGGCTTCGTTCATGAGAAAGCAGTCAGATTCGTCACATAAGGTTAACTTTCAGGTCTTGTTTTGAATTGCTGAGGTGTTCTATACTGTAAGCCTAAATGGACTGGGGGCTCCCGGTCGGCGTCGTGGCCTCGGTGAGATCATCGGGGCCTTTCGCTTTCTAGGGAGGGGTAAATCTTTAGGCCCCAACTCTCGAATCCTTCTCCGACATTCTCTCGCCCGCCGCTGCAAAAGAATTTCTTTGTTAGAACTTCAAATGCGCGGTTAGCTTGCGACGGCCTCAGCACATTCAGACCGATCGGGCGTGCCACTAAATCGGCTAGTTGTAGGCCCGGGGAGTTGGTCTTTTTGTCGGCGAATACGATCTCGAATGGCAGGCTTCGCCCCAAGCGATTTGCCCCGTCACAAACGCGCCGGAATTCCAGATCTAAATCTTTATCTTCTTTCGGTCCGCGACACTCGACTACCACGTGAGTCATTTTGCCGTCTTGATTTTTCTCCTGTAAAAATTCGTACAGGGTTTCTAAACAAAAGCCCAGAGCCAAGTGATAAGGGTTGGAAGCTAGCTCGTCTTTTCCGCGCAAGCGTAACTTGTCGATCACCGAACTGATCAAAATGAAGTTGCTGGCCTCAATGATGCTCGTTAGTTGGCCGATAAATTCAATCTTCGACTGGCGGTTGATAAACTTGAAACTGCCGGTCTCCTTGCGGATCTCGTGCTCATGGAGCACGACGTGGTCATGACCGAAGTGATTGAACTTGAAGCGCCCCAATGTCGACATCACTTTCCCAGCGTAGTGGCTCTTGTAGAAGACGCAGAACGCTAGAACAAACACGGGATAGTTTTGATCAATAGTCTGCATGCCGTGGTCACCGCTTTCATCGACATATACGATAAAGTCGCTAAAGCGGCCAGCCGACACTGGGCTTGCTTCCTTTTCAATCCGAGCGATTTCGTCGTCATTGAAGAGCGAAAACTGCTCCGGCTCATCACCTATTAGTTTCGCCTCGTCGTTGGGTGAAGTTGTAGCGTGCTTTTTCATGTACTTACCGGATTGCTCTTATGAAGCGATTTCCGTCGGCTGCGCGCATTGGTCGGGTTCCAAACTAATGGGGACTGAATTTCCGAAATCCCGATCTCGGTCGACACGGCCCCCCGCACCGTCTTGGCCGAAATCTCCGCCCCGATCCGCCGATTAACCTCCGAACTGGACGAATTCGGGTAACGCGTCAAATCCTCCCCGATCAAGGCGCTCAGCATCAACCCCAAGTCATGAAATACACGCGCCAGCGCGTCGTTGCGGCGACGACTGGCGTGGAGGATATTGCGCGGTGTCACGCCCAGCGGCAGGCGATCCGTTCCTCTCCATGGCTTCGATCATCAGCAGCATAACGCTCATCCGGTGTGTGGCGGCGTCAGGCGGGATCGTCCAGACCGTTCTGGACCTGTTCGGCGGCGCGCAGCACGGCGCGTGCCTTGGCTTCCGTTTCAAGCCACTCTTTCTCTGGATCGGAGTCGGCCACGATTCCCGCTGCCGCCTGCACATAGAGCATGCCGTCCTTGATGATGCCTGTGCGGATGGCAATGGCGACATCCATTTCACCGCCATAGCTAAGGTAACCGGCGGCACCGCCGTAGATGCCGCGTCGCATGGGTTCGAGTTCGTCGATCAGTTCCATGCCGCGGACTTTGGGTGCGCCCGTCAGGGTGCCCGCCGGAAAGGCCGCGCGCAGGACATCCATATTGCTCATGCCGGGTTTGAGTGTGCCGGCGACGTTGGAGACCAGGTGCATCACGTGGGAATAGCGTTCGATGACCATGGTGTCGGTCACCTCGACCGTGCCGGTTTGGGCAACCCGTCCGACGTCGTTACGGGCAAGGTCGATCAGCATCACATGCTCGGCGCGTTCCTTGGGGTCGGCCAGCAGCTCTTCGGCGAGCGCCTGGTCTTCTTCGGGCGTGCCGCCGCGTTTGCGGGTGCCGGCGAGCGGCCGGATGGTGATGCGCGACTCAGCGGGCTTGCCTGGCGCAGCGGGCAGTGCCTCCTGGCGCACCAGGATCTCGGGTGAAGCGCCAACCACCTGGAAATCACCGAAATTCCAGAAGTACATGTATGGCGACGGGTTGAGCGAGCGCAGCGCACGATAAAGGGAGAGCGGCGAATCGCTGTAGGGCTTGGCGATGACCTGGCCTACCTGAACCTGCATCAGGTCGCCTGCGGCGATGTATTCCTTGGCGCGCCGCACAGCGGCAAGGTAATCCTGTTTGGGAAAGAACCGGACCTCATTCGTCGACACACTGGCGTGGCTGTAGGGTACATCGACTGGCTTGCGCAACCGGATGCGCAGCTCCTTCAGGCGCTGCTGTGCGTGGGAGTACGCCTCAGTGTCCGCCGGATCAGCGTAGACCATCAGGTAGATGCGCCCGGCAAGGTTGTCGACGATGACCAGTTCATCGGTCTGCAGCAGCAAAATATCCGGCGTGCCATCGCCCATCCCTGGCGGAAACGGCTTGACGGCCGGCCCGAGCCTGGGCTCGATATGGCGCACGGTGTCATAGCCAAAATAGCCCGCGAGGCCACCCGCGAAGCGCGGCATGCCGGGACGCAGCGCAACCTTGAAGCGTGCCTGATAGCGGGAAATAAAGTCCAGCGGATCGCCATCGAATGTTTCGACGATCGTATCGTCGCGCAGAACCTCGGTGCGGGTTCCGCGCGAGCGGATGACATTGCGTGCGGGCAGCCCGATGAAGGAGTATCGGCCAAACCGCTCGCCGCCCACCACGGATTCCAGCAGGCAGGTGTGCCGGCCGCCCTGAGGACCACTGTGGGCGAGCTTCAGATAGATGGCGAGCGGCGTATCCAGATCCGCGTAAGTTTCGGCAATCAGCGGGATGCGGTTATATCCCTGGGCCGCCAGAGCGTTGAATTCGATTTCAGTCATTGGAGGGCATCTATCAGGCTGGTTGAGCAGTCCACTCACAATAAAAAAGCCCGGCCAGGGTGCGGGCGGGCTTGGTTTGAACTACATGGCATCAAGGGACTGCCTTGTTGCCGGACTCAGACGAACCGTCACCCGGGAATCAAACGCCACCAGCGCCACCGGGCGCCGCAGAGGGATTGAACTCGGGAAATCAGGGTCATGGATTGCTCTGGTCTGGAAGCCGGCCCTCCGCGAGGATCCAGCGGGCCGCGACTTCAATGTCGTCAACTATAGCATCGACGTCGAGAGTCTGCACACTGTGACCGTGGTTGTAACCGTACGGCACCGCAAGCACCGCGCAGCCTGCGGCCCGCGCCGACAGGGCATCGTTGATCGAATCGCCGACGGCGACTGACCTTTCCGGGGCAACCCCAAGCAGTGCGCAGGCATGCAGCATGGGCGCGGGATCGGGTTTGCGTTCGGGCAGGGTGTCGCCGCAGACGACCGCATCCATGTAGGGCGAGAGACCCGCGAGTTCCAGCAGAGGCAGGGTGAATTCCGCTGATTTGTTGGTGACCACGGCAATTTTCAGACCCGCCGAGCGCATGGCATCCAGGCCTTCGATGACGCCATCGAACAGCACGGAACGGGTTCCGTTGATCCGGTGATAGGCGGGGTAAAAGGCTTTTCGTGCGCGGGCAATCAACTCGGCGGTAAGGGCGTCGGCGGCGTGGTCATGCGCGAGCGTTCGCCCGATGAGGTTGTCGATACCGTTGCCGACAAAGGTGGCGATCAGCGCCTCGGGCAGCGCGGGGAGGCCGAGCTCGGCGCGCATCGCGTTGGCCGCGTGCGCCAGATCCGGGATCGTGTCCATCAGGGTGCCGTCCAGGTCGAGCAGAACGGCGTCATAGGCCGCTTCGGGACGCAGGGTGAGCGCGGTGTCAGGCATTGGTCACAATCCGGTTTGGCGGGTAGCGGGTGAAAGATCACAGATGAACATCGACAGGCAACTGGCAACAGTCAACGGGCAACGGGCAACAAGCAACAAGCAACAAGCAAAAGGCAATGGGCAATGGGCGATCGCCGACAGGCGAAGGGTCAGGCCGCCCCGTGGTCGGCCAGCGCAATCTGGGCGCGCATTTCGCGGATGACCGCGGCATAGTCGGGTTTGCCGAAAATTGCAGAGCCCGCGACGAAGGTATCGGCGCCGGCCTCGCGGATCTGGCGAATATTGTCTGCTTTCACGCCACCGTCGACCTCAAGCGCAATGGGTTGCCCGCCCCCGGCGACGTGGCGCGCGATGAGCGCCCGCACCTGCCGCAGCTTGATCAGTGTCTGCGGGATGAAACTCTGCCCGCCAAAGCCCGGGTTGACCGACATCAGCAGGACGACGTCGAGACGATCCATGACATGGGTCAGTAAATCAGGTGACGAGGCCGGGTTGAGCACCAGCCCCGCTTTGCAACCGTGGTCGCGGATCAGCGCAAGGCTGCGATCGACGTGACGCGAGGCCTCTGGGTGAAACGTAATCACGTTGGCACCGGCCTTGGCGAACGACGGAATCAGCGCGTCGACCGGCTCGACCATCAGGTGGACATCAATCGGGACATCCACGTGCGGACGGATGGCTTCGCAGACGAGCGGTCCAATGGTCAGGTTGGGTACGTAATGGTTGTCCATCACATCGAAATGGATCCAGTCTGCCCCCGCGGCTACGACATTGCGGACTTCTTCGCCGAGGCGCGCGAAGTCGGCGGATAGAATGCTCGGGGCAATCCGGGCGGGCGAAAGGGCGGCAGAATCGGACATAATGGGGGTGATGAGTCTTGGATTCCCGTCATTATTGCAGCGATTCGTCTGAATTGCGCGGCCCGCACGGATGGGCAACAATGGCGTTTTTATGGATGCGCGCGTGAAACCCTATGAACTGACCGTCGCGGTCGAACCCCGCTTCGTGCCCGAACAGTCCAATCCGTCAAAACATCAGTTCGTGTTTTCCTACACGGTTCGGATCACCAACACAGGCGAGCACGCCGCGCAGGTCATCGCGCGCCACTGGATCATCACCGACGGCGATCAGCCTGGACAGGATGTGCGTGGCCTCGGCGTGGTCGGCCAGCAACCGTTGCTCGCGCCCGGCGAAACGTTCGAATACACCAGTGGGTGCCCGCTGACGACACCCGTGGGCACGATGCGCGGTAGTTACCATTGTGTCGGCGAGAACGGTATCCCCTTTAGCGTCGATATCCCCGAGTTTGTGCTGGCGATGCCGCGCACGCTTCACTGATCTGCCATGATGAACCTCCCTTGCAGGCGGCTGCGCATCCTGCTGCCGTTGGTCGTTGCCGCGCTCCTTGCAGCCTGTTCCACCCCGAAGCCATCCACGGCACCCGAATCCGCACCCGGGGCGGCACCTGGTATCGCCGACGGGCCTTTGGTGGTCCCTGCGCTGTCGGCGTTGCCCGAAACCCCCGCACGGCCGCTGTCGGGGAAATTCGTGCAGGCTGCCTGGTCAGACCTGCCCGCCTGGAGCAAAGACGATCTGCGTGGCGTCTGGACTGCACTCCTGCGCGACTGTCGTGGCGTGGTGCGTCCGTCAACGGGCAATCTTTCGGTCCCCGCCCGGGCTGCCCCGCGCGTCTGGCAGCCCGTTTGCGCGGCCGCGGCTGATCCGTCGCGCGCGCCGGCCGCCGACAACACGGAGGCAGTCCGCGCGTTTCTGCAAAACTGGCTTGCCCCATGGCGCCTTGTGGCCGCGGACGGCAAACCCGCCACCGGCACGGTCACCGGGTACTACGAGCCGCTGGTCAGGGGAAGTCGCAACCGGGGCGGAAATTATCAGTGGCCGCTCTACACCGTTCCCGCCGATTTGCTGACCATTGATCTGGGCAAAGTCTATCCGGAGCTTACGGGCAAACGCGTGCGTGGCAAGCTTGACGGCAACCGGGTGGTTCCTTATGACAGCCGCGCGACACTCGAGTCGTCCGGAAGGCAGCCGGCGGCGATTGTCTGGGTGGACGACCCGGTCGACAATTTTTTCCTGCAGGTGCAGGGTTCCGGTCGGGTGCTGCTCACGGACGGACCGGGCGCAGGGACGACGCTGCGGGTTGCCTACGCAGATCACAATGGGCACCCGTACGTATCGATCGGCAAATGGCTGGCCGATAAGGGCGAGATGCCGATTGCTCAGACCTCAATGCAGAATATCCGCGAATGGGCCAAGCGCAATCCGAAGCGTGTTCCCGAGATGCTCAATGCCAATCCGGCGCTGGTGTTTTTCCGTGAAGAAACGATTGTCGATCCCGAAATCGGGCCGCGTGGCGCGCTTGGCGTCCCTCTGATGGCGCAGCGCTCGATTGCAGTGGATACGGCGTATGTCCCACTCGGTGCGCCGGTGTACCTGTCGACCACGATGCCGGCCTCGGCTCAGCCCCTGAACCGGCTGGTCTTCGCCCAGGATACCGGCACTGCCATCAGGGGTGCAGCCCGCGCCGATTACTATTGGGGGTTTGGCGACGAAGCCGGTGCCATGGCGGGTCGCATGAAACAAAATGGAGCCATGTGGATTCTGTGGCCCAAACAGGCCGGAGCACCCTCTGCGCGATGAAAACCTCGATTGCTGTCTGCGGAACCGGAATCGCCGGACTGGCGTGCGCGCTGGCGCTTGCGCGGCGCGGCCAGCCGACGTTGCTGCTTGGTCCGCGCCAGATCCCGCGTGCCGCCGATCCTGAAACCTATCACCCGCGTGTCTACGCGATCTCACTGGCAAGCCAGCGGTTGCTTGCCTCGCTGGGCGCGTGGGATCTCATGCCTGCGGCGCGGCTCGCCCGGGTCGAGGCGATGGAAATCCGCGGCGACGCCGGCGGCCGACTGAATCTGAGCGCCTGGCAATCGGCGCAGCAAGAGCTTGCCTGGATCGTTGAGTCGGGCGAAATCGAGCGGGCCCTGATTCAGGCTTGTCAGGTGATGGGCATCACCTGGGTTTCGGAGAAATTTTCCTCCCTTGAGCACGGCGCTCTGGTCACCGACCGCGGTACCCGCATCGAGGCCGATCTGTTTGTGGCTGCCGACGGCGCGCAGTCGTCGCTGCGCGCGGCGGCTGGCCTGAAGGCCGACGTCAGACCGTATGGGGTGACCGGCCTGGTCGCGCACTTTAACTGCGCCTTGCCGCATCAGGGTGTCGCCCTGCAATGGTTCCGTTCTGATGGCGTACTGGCGCTGCTGCCGATGCCAGACACCGGCGCCGGGCCCCAGGTGTCGATGGTCTGGTCCATTAAACAGGCGACGGCCGACGAGTTGCTGGCGCTGTCGCCTGAGGCGCTCGCCACCGAACTGGCGGCGCGGTTGGCCGATGCAACGCAGGGGCGACTCGGCGCCCTGACTTTGCGCAGCCCGATGCACGGGTTTCCCCTGACCTTGAGCCAGACGCCGATGATCGGCTCACGTATCGCGCTGGTAGGCGATGCCGCGCACCGCCTGCATCCACTTGCCGGCCAGGGGTTGAATCTGGGGCTGGGCGACGTCCAGGCGCTTGCCGAGATCGTCGGCTCCAGGGAACCTTTCCTGTCTGCCGGTGATCCACTCGTATTAAGGCGCTACCGCCGCGCGCGTGCCGAACCCGTGCTGATGATGCGGCTGGTGACCGACGGCCTGCAGCGCCTGTTCGACGTTCAGGCGCCCCCGGTGGCCTGGTTGCGCAACATGGGACTCGACCTCGTTGAAAGACTGCCGTTCGTTAAACGGCAGCTGGTTGACGGGGCATCCCGTTAGGAGAAGTCATGATCAGATCAATGAAGCAATCCATCGGTGCGGGCCTGCTGGCGATCGTCGCCCTCGCGGCCTTCGCCAGCCTCGCGCACGCCGCGCCGCCAGCCACCCCGTCGGCGACACCCTCGGCTACACCGCCAGCTCCACCGCCAGCCACACCTTCGGCCACTGCACCGGCGGTGGAGGATCCGGCTGCCAGCGATCCGCGCGCCCAGGCTGTGCGAAAACTTTTTATGCAACGGTTTGAGAAGACCCCTGTCACCGCCGTGCGCACGACGCCTTATGGGCTTTTCGAAGTGCAGATGGGCAGCGATATCGTCTATACCGACGAGAAAGTGACCTTTGTGCTTGACGGCACGCTGATTGACGCGCAGACCCGCACCGATGTCACTCGCGCGCGCCTCGATGCGCTTGCCAGCGTCCCTATCGACAAGCTGCCCTTCGACCTGGCTTTCAAGCAAGTGCGGGGCAACGGTTCGCGCAAGATCGCCATATTCGAGGATCCGAATTGCGGCTACTGCAAACAATTGCGCCAGTCGCTCAAGAGCATCGATAATCTGACGATCTACACCTTTCCCTTCCCGATCCTTTCGGCCGATTCCACGATGAAGGTTCGCGATATCTGGTGTGCACCGGACCGCGGCGCAGTGTGGGACGCCTGGATGCTTGAGGGCAAGGTACCCCCCTCCGGCAAGTGCGAAGTTCCGGTCGAAGAGATGCTCGCGCTGGGCCATCGCCTGATGGTGCGTGGCACGCCGGCCATCTTTTTCGCCGATGGAAGTCGGGTCGGCGGGGCAATACCAAAAGAAGAAATCGAGAAACGCCTGAAGCAGGCGATGTAACCTTCCAGGGATACGTCGGGGATCATTCAAGGAGACGGCGATGCGAGTAGCAGTGCTTGACGATTATCTCAACGTGGCCAAGGGCCTGGCAGACTGGAGTTCGCTGGGTGCCGAGGTCGTCTTCTTCCCCGAATACATCGAACCCTCGGAGCGCGCCAGCGTGCTGGCGCCATTTGACGTCATCGTGGCGATGCGTGAGCGCACGGCGTTTCCGGCCAGTCTCATCCAGTCGCTTGCGGCACTGCGGCTCCTTGTGACCACCGGTGCACGCAACAATTCGATCGACCTCGATGCCTGCCGCCAGAAGGGTGTGGTGGTCTCGGGCGCGCCGGGTGATCCCTTGAGCGCGGGCGCGACCGCCGAACTGGCCTGGGCGCTCCTGCTGGGTTTGTTCAAAGGGATCCCCAGGGAATCCGCGAACATGCAAAAAGGTCTGTGGCAGACTTCCATGCCCCCCACGCTGGCGGGCAAGCGCCTCGGCCTGGTGGGCGTGGGCAATCTGGGGCAGCGCGTAGCGCGCGTGGGCGCGGCCTTCGGGATGGATGTCGTCGCCTGGAGCCCGAACCTCACCGCCGAACGGGCCCGGGAGGCCGGGGTGGCCATGGTCGAAAAACAGGAGCTGTTTCGTACTTCGGACGCGATAAGCCTGCACCTGGTGCTGAGCGCACGCACCCGAAATATCGTCGATGCCGGCTGCATCGGGGCCATGAAGCCCACGGCCTATCTGGTCAACACGTCACGCTCGGGTCTGGTCGATCTTCAGGAGCTGCGTAACGCACTTGAGCATGGCGCGATTGGCGGCGCCGGTCTGGACGTTTTCGACCACGAACCCCTTGCGGCCGATGATCCCTGGCGCAACGTACCGCGCACGCTGCTCACCCCGCATTTAGGC
>JADZBO010000177.1 GCA_020851995.1 Burkholderiaceae bacterium | reverse complement strand
TGGGCGGCTCGGCGCGCATCGTTCGTTGAAAAGGCGCCGGCCGAGATTGTTCAACAAGTCCTGGACGCCCTCGTCGCGATATTTGAAGACGAGTAGCAATGCACCACCATGCGTTATTCATGGTTGCTTAGATGGATGAAAAAAAGCTCCACCGTGAACCACGCGCTGGTGTTCTCCACGCCCTCGAGCGGCAACGAGGTCATCATCCACACCGGCGATGGCCTCAACCACGACCTGACCAACGTCACCAACGTGCTTTGGCATGCATAAGCGGCTAGTTCATCGAAGTTGAGCCGCGCCTACCGTGTTCGTTACCCTATCGCGGTGGCGTCACGATCCGACGGTGATATGAGAGCCACCCGATTCCTCGATAACTGGAATTCGAAGCGTAACAACGCTTGCGCCAAACGCAAAAACCCATAATAATTATGGGTATGGTTGATCCCATACCACTACCTATGAATGACGCGAACATGCTTCGGCTTATTCGCGACCTGGCTCAGGACACCCAAAACGTCTTTTTGCTGCCGCACGCCAAGCAGCGAATGAAGCAACGACGGATTACGCTGACGCAGATTTACGCATGTCTTCGCGCAGGATCGATTTACGAACCGGCGCATACCGACATCAGGGGTGACTGGAAATGCACGTTGCAGCATCTCAGCGCCGGCGACGATATTCGTGTCGCGGCTGTCATCAAGTGCGACGATCAAGGGAACTGGATTGCGGTTATCACCGTCTTCTAACAGGATGATGACTATGTATCATTACACCGAATGTGGACTCCGGAACGTGTGGCTGACCAATGGCTTCACGGTGCGAGATTTCAATGGGCAAAAAGCCGTATCGATCTCCGATGCCGATCAACTGCATCGTGTGATCGGTCGAGCGGTCGCCACAAAACCCTATTTGACTGGCACCGAGCTCCGCTTTTTGCGTAAGGAACTCGGCCTTTCGCAGAAGCGACTTGCCGACCTGGTGGGTAGCACCGAGCAGACGGTTTCGCTATGGGAACGCCGCGGCCGCATGCCCAAGGGATATGACCGGCTCATTCGCCTTTTCTATCTGGAAATGATTGACGGCAACGTCAAGATTCAAGAGATGATCAACCGGCTGATCGAGCTTGATCGGAACCAGACGGAAAAGTTGATCTTTTCTGATACGGTTTCCGGCTGGAAAATGGCTGCCTGATTGAGTATTGCGTGCACCAATCTGCCGAATGCTTTGCTCGGCTCGCTGCAAAATACTAAATTATTTTTACTGGTGCCCGGAACCGCCACCACAGTCTGACTGGAGAGCCACTGTTTATGAGAATCTCCAAAATTGGCCTGTTTTCTATATACAACTTCGTATACAACTTCGGGTTTATGCAAAGGCCGCGATGCCGGTCTGTGCCCGGCCCAGGATCAGCGCATGGATGTCGTGCGTGCCTTCGTAGGTGTTCACCACTTCCAGGTTCACCAGATGGCGCGCTACACCAAACTCATCCGAGATGCCATTGCCACCCATCATGTCGCGAGCCAGCCGTGCCACGTCCAGCGCCTTGCCGCAGGAGTTGCGTTTCAGCAGCGAGGTGAGTTCCACCGACGCCGTGCCTTCGTCCTTCATGCGGCCCAGGCGCAGGCAGCCCTGCAGGCCCAGCGCGATCTCGGTCTGCATGTCGGCCAGCTTCTTCTGGATCAACTGGTTCGCGGCCAGCGGGCGGCCGAACTGCTTGCGGTCCAGCACGTATTGTCGCGCCCTGTGCCAGCAGTCCTCGGCCGCACCGAGCGCACCCCACGCGATGCCGTAGCGCGCCGAATTCAAACAGGTGAACGGGCCCTTGAGGCCCTGCACTTCGGGAAAGGCGTTCTCCTCCGGGCAAAACACGCCGTCCATGACGATCTCGCCGGTGATGGATGCGCGCAAGCCCACTTTGCCATGGATCGCCGGGGCGCTCAGCCCGACCATGCCTTTTTCCAGCACGAAACCGCGGATTGGCCCCACTTGCCCGCTGGCACTGACCTCCTTGGCCCAGACCACGAAGACGTCGGCGATGGGGCTGTTGGAGATCCACATCTTGGAGCCAGAGAGCTTGTAGCCGCCCGCAACCCGGTGCGCCCGGCACGCCATGGAGCCGGGATCGGAGCCATGATCGGGCTCGGTTAGGCCGAAGCAGCCTATCCATTCTCCGGTGGCCAATTTCGGCAGGTATTTCTGGCGCTGGCCTTCGGTGCCGAACTCAAAGATCGGCACCATCACCAGCGAGCTCTGCACGCTCATCATTGAGCGGTAACCGGAGTCGACGCGCTCGACTTCGCGTGCGATCAGTCCGTAGGCGACGTAGTTCAGCCCCGGGCCGCCGTAGGCTTCCGGAATGCTCGGACCCAAAAGGCCCAAATCGCCCATTTCACGGAAGATGCTGGCATCGGTCTGCTCGTTGCGAAATGCCTGCAGCACGCGCGGCTGCAACTTGTCCTGGCAATAGGCTTCGGCGGCCTCGCGCACCATGCGCTCGTCGTCGCTCAGTTGTTGTTCCAGCAGGAGCGGGTCCTGCCATTGAAAGGCTGCGTGCGCCATGGTGGTTCTCCGGAGTTTGAAAGCGAGGCGTAGGTTTAGCGTCCGGGCCATCGTATTAGCCACCTGAGTCCCAAGGCAAGCGATGAATAATGATGCAGTTATGCGCTTTATTGATATATTGCGTTCATTCTTTAATGATGATCAAACAGATAGGGTATTTAACAATTTAAAATTACTCACTTTTAAAATCGCATTTATCAAGACCAGGCACCCCGGAGCCTCGGGGTTTGCAAAGCTTTCATTCAGGATTTCATGCGCAAAAAAATCCCCTCCCTTCAGGCTCTGCTATGTTTCGAAGCCGCGGCGCGCCACGAGAGTTACACCCGCGCTGCGCAGGAATTGGCCTTGACCCAAGGAGCCGTTTCGCGGCAAATTTCACTCCTGGAAGAGTTCTTGGGGGTGGCACTGTTTCGACGCACACGGCATGGCGTCCTGCTGACCGGGCGCGGCGCCGAATACCTGCACCAGATCGGGCCGCGGCTGCAAGGTTTGGAGCAGGACACCCTGGACTGCATGTCCAGCCGGGGCCAGGGCGGTGTCATCCACCTCGCTGCGGTTGCCACTTTCGCCACGCGCTGGCTGATTCCGCGCCTGCCGCAGCTGCAGTTGGCCCACCCGCAAGTCAGCGTCCACATTGAGACTCGCACCCGTCCCTTTATGTTCACCGATACGGCTTTTGACGCTGCCCTCTATGCCGGAACACCGGATCAGGTAAGCAATTGGGCCGGCACGCGCGCCACCCGATTGATGGGCGAAGTCGTAGTGCCAGTTTGCAGCCCGCAATTTCTCGACCGGCGTTGCCAACTCATGCCTGAGGCCATGGCGCAACTTCCGCTGCTGCAACAGAGCACCCGCCCTGCTGGCTGGCGCCAATGGTTTGATGCGGCGGGCGTCTCGGCGCCCAACGCCCTTTTCGGTCCGCGCTACGAGCTTTTTTCCATGACCGCAGCGGCCGCAGCGCAAGGACTTGGCTTGGCCTTGGTGCCGCGCATGTTGATTGAGGACGAACTGGTGCGTGGCGAGCTGGTGGTGGCTTGCGATCGTCCTTTGCAGGGTGAGCGCGCTTACTATCTGGTTGTGCCTGAACGCTCGGAGGAGAGATCGGCGACCAAGACCTTTCTAAGCTGGTTGCAGCAAGCGGCCCAAGATAATGCGTGAAGTTGCTACACGACTTCGCTCCTTCTTTCTACGAAATTCCGCACTGGTGTGCGATAAGGTTTGCAAGGCGTCGCCCCGCGGTAGCTTAGCCATGACTGTGCGAGCACCTTAAGCAAGCCTCACACGTTACGTGACGAAATCTCGTTTGACTTGGCTGCGGT
>JADZBO010000176.1 GCA_020851995.1 Burkholderiaceae bacterium | reverse complement strand
TGGATACGTCGCCCGCTGGCGGCTGGCGCCGTGCGTTGCCCTGGATCGGTGCGGCCATGGCCAGCTCCAAGGACCTCCTCAAGGGGTTGGCCTGGATGCGAGAAATTCAAGCCGCCGGAGTCAAGCGCGTGCGCGGTGTCACGGCTGTCCGCGCCCTGGGCCAGGATCGTCTGCAGGAGATTGAATACATCCAGGCCAATGGCACGACTATGCGCGTACCGGCTAGCTTGCTTCTGTCCCATGAAGGCGTCGTGCCTTCGATTCACATGACGCAAGCGCTCGGGTGTGCCCACGAGTGGAGTTCGCAGCAGGCGTGTCTGGCGCCGGTTCTCGACGAATGGGGACAAACCGACAAGCCAGGCATTTACGTGGCAGGCGACGGCGCTGGGATTGGCGGCGCCTATGCAGCCTGCGTACGTGGGGAGCTGGTGGCACTTGGAGTGGCTCAGCGAACTGGCCACCTGTCGAGCGAGGCAGCGTCGGTGCAAGCGGTACCTCTTCGCGAAAAACTGAAGAAGTTGTTGCGGCTGCGCCCCATGCTGGACGCCCTGTACCCGCCGCGCGCAAGCATCGCCACGCCAACCGACGACACCATCGTCTGTCGGTGCGAGGAACTGACGGCCGGCGACATCCGCAAAGCCGCTGCCATCGGTCAGCCCGGTCCGAACCAGCTTAAGGCATATACCCGTGCGGGCATGGGACCCTGCCAAGGGCGCCAATGCGGCTACACCATCGCGCACATCCTTGCCCAGGAGCAAGGCCGAACGGTCGCCGAGGTGGGGTTTTATCGCATCCGGCCGCCGCTCAAGCCGGTGACGCTGGCGGAGCTGGCAACGTTGAACATCGACGAGCAATAGGCATGAACACGACAAACCACGGGGTCATTTCAGTGAAAGCCTGCTGCACAGGCCCAAGGCTTCAGGGCTGATAACTAGACAAGAGGGGCTTGTCCCTCACCATTCGTAAAGGAAAAATTTATGCGACTGAATATCTCGACCATTGGACGTAAGAACATCTTGCTGGCACTGTGCTTTGCTGGGGCGCTCCAGACGGCACACGCGGCGTACCCTGAAAAGCCCGTCCGATGGATCATCCCGGGGGCTGCGGGCGGCGCGGCCGATGCCGTCGCCCGCATCGTTGCCAATGCGGTGAGCGCGCGTTGGGGACAGCCGATCGTCATCGATAACCGTCCGGGAGCCACCGGCACGATCGCCAATGACGCGACGGCGAAAGCCACGCCAGACGGTTACACCTTGGGTCAGGCGACCATGTCGACCTACGTGATGTCCAATCATGTGCTTCCCCGAGTTCCCTACAAACCTGCAGAAGATTTCATCAACATCGCCAAGCTGTGCACCAGCCCCTACCTCCTGGGCGTGACGCAGAGCCTGCCGGTGAACTCGGTGTCCGAGCTGGTCGCCCGTGCCAAGGCCCGGCCCACCGAGTTGAACTATGGCTCCTCCGGTAACGGATCTGCCCTGCATGTGGCGACGGAGCTTTTCCGCACAAGCGCGGGCATCAAGATCACCCACGTGCCCTACAAAAGCGTTCCGGCTTCGGAGATGGACCTGATTGGCGGCCAGATCCAGATGATGATTGGCAACTTCGCCACGATGGCCACCCATGTGCAGTCCGGCAAGATCCGTGCACTCGCCATCACCGGCCCCAAGCGCTCGCCCCTGTTACCTAACGTGCCGACGATGGCCGAAGCCGGCATCCCTGCCGCCGAGCTCACGACCTGGATTGGCGTGATGTCGCCCGCGAAGCTGCCGCCTGCCATTGCCAAGAAGATCCATGAGGAGTTCACCGCTGCGGTGAAGGACCCGAAGGTCATCAAGCAGCTTGCTGATATCGGGTGCGATGCCGACCCGACGACTATGGAAAACTTCGACCGACTGGTCCAGTCGGAAAACGTGCGCTGGGGCGCCGTTGTCCGTCAAAACAACATCACCGCAGACTGATGCAGGCAAGTCGGGGGGTGACCCATTGTCTCCCGCTGCCGCTGTTTTCATCCGGGGCACGGCACACGGCGCTGGCTCGGGATTTTCTTGTGACGCTCGGTAGGTGAATCCCTAAAAGCCGAAAGGGCTGAGCGTATGCGAAACGAAGATGGAAGAAAAGTGAATCGGATCAAAGTCGGAATTGTGGGTGCCGGTGGTATCGGCTTGGCGAGCGCGGCCTGGGCAGCCCAGCGCGGTCATTGTGTTTCAGTGTGGGCACCTGGCGGCAGCGCAAATGCGCTGCGAGACGAGCCGTTGAGCGCAACGGGCGCATTGGAAGCGACGCTTGCCGTGGGGGCCTCCGATAGCGCGCAAGTGCTGGCGGCTCAGTCCGACGTGATCCTGATTGCTGTCCCACTCAATGCCCATAAGGCAGTGATGGACGCACTGTTACCGAATCTGCGGTCCGGGCAGCTGGTGATTGTCAGTTCCATGGGATCGTTGTCATCGCTGTACCTGTATGAGCGCGCCGTCGCGTGTGGCATTGACCTTTGTGTTGCGAGCTTCGGCACGACCGCCCTCACGGCGCGACGCAAAGGGCCGGCTCAGGTGAACATCATGACTCGGCGCAGTCAGGTCGCGGTGTCCTGTTTGCCACAGACGGCCTCCCCACGGGCGCTGGCTGCTTGTGAAGCGCTATTTGGCGACGGGTTCAACGTGGAAGAAGACCCGCTTGTCTCCAGCCTTGCCAATACCAGCGCTATCACACACGTGCCGCTCGCATTGTTCAACTGGACGAGGATTGAGCGAGCAGAAAACTGGCCCCAGTACCACTACATGACGCCTCGCGTGTCCAGCGCCATTGAGGCCATCGACGCTGAACGCCTGGCCGTTGCCGGTGCATTCGGTATCGAGGTCCGCAGTGTCAAGAAACACTTCTCTCAATCGTTCAAGACCGAAGGGGAGCGTCTAGAGGACATCGCCGCCGAGTTGCACAAGAAGCGTGGCGGACCGCCCGGTCCCACCCAGATCGATACACGATACCTGTCGGAAGACGTGCCGTACGGGCTCGTATTCCTCCTGGCACTTGGCCGTGTGGCCAACGTCGAGATGCCTTACACGCAGGCCATGATCAGCATGGCAGAGCTGATCATTGGAGAGGATTTTCTTGCGGGTAATGATTTGATCGATCATCTGGGACTCGCATCCTCGTCCGTCGAAAGACTCCTGTCTCGTGTGAGAGTCTCTGGCGTCGTAATTTGAATTCATTGTCGGGGCAATGCCGTGGCACTCAAGTTGAGACAAATCGAGGCGTTCCGGTCCGTCATGCGCGAGGGCAGCATGGTGCGCGCCAGTTCGGCGATGGCGATCACGCAACCCGCTATCAGCTACCTGATCAGTGGTCTCGAAAAAGAGGTGGGGTTCGAGCTTTTCAGTCGACGCGGTGGCAAGCTGACCCCTACGCCGGAGGCTCTGCAACTCCTGGCAGAGGTCAACAGGCTCTACGACGGCCTGGACGGTATCAAGGCCGCCGCGCAACAGATCGCCAACCATGAACGGGCTACTGTCCGGGTCCTCCTCACACAGGCGCTTGCGAGCGGCCGCATCATGAATGCGATCGGGCAATTTGCAGTCGCGCATCCGGGGCTGAAACTGGATGTCGATGTGGACCATCGGCTGACCATCATGCATCGGATCAGCTCTGCCCAAGCGGATCTGGGTATTCTTTCGTTGCCACCGGAAATGGAAGGGGCTATTGCGACGAAGCTATTCGACAGCGAGCTCCTGTGTGTCGCGTCAGCGCCAGGCTTCCTTCATGGCGGAGTAAATGTCTCGCCCGCTGACCTAGCTGGCATACCTGTCGTCGGGATCAAGCCTGGTGGTGTGATCCGGCCGATGGTCGAAAACTGGTTTGCCACGGCGGGCGTCAGTCCAAAGTTCGTGATTGAGGTCGGTGATGCGGGGGCAGCCATCGAGCTGGTGCGTGCTGGCCTGGGTGTAACGATCGTCACCAGCATCAGCTTGCCTGAACATCAGCGAGCAGGTCTGATTTCACTACCTCTCGATCCCATACAAAAATTTGAAATCGGAGCCATTGTTCCGTTGATGCAGCACCCGAATCGAGCGGCGCAAGCCCTTGTCGAATCCCTTCGGGTCAGCCTAAAAAACTAGCCAGTGCCGGCAGATAGGGCCGCCCTATCAAAGGGACTTATAGACCGACCTGATCTTTTGATGGGCTTATTTCACGGCTTCGAAAGACAATCGATTCGGCTTCCAAGTCCACTGAAATTACCCCAGAACAGCAGTCAGCTGCGGCATGAAGGGTGGCATCAGCGGGGTGTCCAAAATGAATCGGAGAAATGAATGAATCGGTATCTCAAAAATCTTCTGGGAATTTGTATAGCTGTTGGCGCCGCCTTTAGCGCACATGCGCAATGGCCGGATCGCGCCATCAAGATCGTGGTGCCTTACCCAGCAGCAAACTCCTCAGACGTTGCAGCTCGACTGATCGGTGAAAAACTGGCGGCGCAGCTTGGTCAACCGGTGATCGTCGAAAATCGCGCGGGTGCAAGCGGGACACTCGGCACCGCCTATGCGGCCAAACAGCCTGCAGACGGTTACACCCTGGCCATAGGTGCGCCCGGCCCCCTCAGTGTTGGTCCCTGGACAACCGTGAGGCCCCTCCCGTATGACCCGATAAACGATTTCGTGGTGGTCGGCGCTATCGCGTGGGCGCCGCAGGTGCTCGTCGCGAAAAAGGACCTGCCTGTCAAGAACTTCCAGGAGTTTCTGGCCTACGCCAAGAAGCCCGGCGCCACACTGAGTTACGGCTCATCCGGCGTGGGAACTGTGCCGCAACTCATCGTGGCCCAAATGCTGAAGCAGACGGGTATCAAGGCCGAACATGTGCCCTACCGAGGTGGTGCGCCGGCAATCACTGATCTGCGAGGCGGCGTCATCGACTTCATGTCGGACACCGTGCCCGTGGTGAGGGGCATGATTGCCGAAGGCACGATCAAGGCGTTGGGTGTGAGTACAGCGGAACGGATTCCATCGCTTCCGGACGTTCCGACTCTCCAGGAGCAAGGCGTCAAAGACTTCAACCTGCAGGGCTACATCCTGTTGGTGGCGCCGGCAAAGACACCGGACCAGATCGTCTTCCGCCTGAGGAACGCGATGGACTCTATCGTCAAAGAGTCAGATGTGCGCAAGCGCCTGCTTGAGCTGGGGCTGACCCCGATGGAGTTGCCTCGGGAGCGCTTTGCCACTTTCCTCCAGACCGAGTCGGTCCGTTGGAAGGCTGCAGTTGATGCCGCAGGTGCGGCAAAGACCATGGAGTGATCGTTTGTGCAGTGAAGCCGGAAGTGCTCATGGCATTCACGGCTGATCACGCAGCCTGAGCCTACTTGCAGGCTCCTGGAGACGTCGGGGCAAATGCCGCCGATGGCTCCAGACGGCCAAGCGCATGCCTCCGGCCCACCTTGCAGCGTCAAACTGCACGCAGACGCCCAGTCACATGCGCGTGCCAATCTCCTACGCTGATCCGCGTCGGGCGTAGGTGCCGCAACCTCATCTCCTTTGCGCAGCCAATTCAAGCAGGTTGTCTGCTTACGCATCTATCCCGCAGTGAGAGGTCGTCATGCAAATAAATGTGACTTATTGGCTGGCATTGAATATTGATTTGCTTGATGGGGTCGCGACAGGAAAAATTGGACCCGCTTGATTGATCGGCGTGAATCGCGCTCCTTACTGGGAGAACTACATCAACACGACCGATTCATGAGCATGCGCTATGGCAGCAATAGGTCTTCAGGTGCCGGTTGTATCAACGGCCCGGCAAGGATCCCTCGCGTAGCCTGGCGTTAGAGCTTCTGCACTGAGAAACGACTAAAGGATTTTTACAATGATTCGCATCGGCGTTGACATAGGCGGCACCTTCACAGACTTCTGTGGGTGGCGAGAAGGCAGTGGCACTGAAGTCATCAGCTTGAAGGTTCCTTCTACGCCTCCGGCTTTCGAGGAGGGCTTTCGCCAGGGCTTCGAGTTGTTGTTGGAGCGATTGGGACCCCAGGACGGCGAGCCAGCTGTCGTCATGCACGGCACGACCGTGAGCACGAATGCCGTGATCGAGCGCAAGGGGCCGAAGGTCGCTTTCTTCGTGACCAAAGGCTACCGCGACCTGCTGGAGCTCCAGCGAATGGGGGTTCGCAATCCCCTGAACATCTTTGAGACGCGGACCAAGCCACTGGTGGAACGCGCGATGGTCTTTGAGGTAGACGAGCGGCTATTGCACGGCGGGACGGTTCGAACCCCGATTCGTCAAGAGGCGATTCAGGAGCTGGTCAAGCAGGCCAAGGATGCAGGCGCGAACGGTTACGCGGTGGCACTGCTTCACAGCTACGCCAATCCAGCGCACGAACGGGCTGTCGAAGAAGCCATTCGCACCGTGGCGGGTGCCGATGCAGAAGTCAGTCTTTCAAGCGAAATCTGGCCGCGTGTCGGTGAGTATGAGCGGGCGATCGTGAGCGTGCTCAACGCGTTTGTGCGAAAGCGCATGAACGAATACATCGGCGCCGTTGAGCGGTATGTTGAGGGCCGGCTGCCGGGGTCACAGTTGTTTGTCACGCGCTCCAATGGCGGCGCCATGGCGGCCGCTGAAGCGCGTCGCTTCCCGGTGCACACGCTGCTTTCCGGGCCGGCCTCCGGCGTCACTGCCGTCCAATACCTAGCCCGAGCGGCTGGTGAGCGCAACATCCTCACGATGGACATGGGCGGTACGAGTACCGATATCTCGCTGCTGCGTGATGGCCAGGCCATGACATCGAATGCGGCAGAGGTCGGCGACTTCCCTGTCGTGATGCCGGTCACAGGCATTGAGGCCATCGGTGCGGGTGGGGGCTCCATCGCCATGATCGATGATGGTGTGCTGCGGATCGGGCCGCAAAGCGCGGGTTCGTATCCTGGGCCTGCCTGCTTTTCTCGTGGCGGAACGGCCCCCACGCTGACCGACGCCTATCTGCTGGCCGGATATCTTCCTGAGGCTCTTCTTGGCGGGGAGATGAAGTTGGATCGAACTGCCTCTGAGCGTGCGATGGCTCCCATCGCCAGCGGGCTGAAGGCTGATGTATTCGGCGCGGCCGATATGTGCGTGGCGGTAGCGAGTTCAAACATGGTGGCTGGCGTGCTTCCCTACCTGGCGCGCCAGGGGGTAGACCCCGAAGACCTGACACTGCTCGTGTACGGTGGCGGCGGCGGCATTCACGGCCCCCTCCTTGCCGCTGAACTCGGCATCAATCGCGTGCTTGTGCCCACAAGCCCTTCAACATTCTGCGCATTCGGCGGGCTCGTCTCCGAACTCAGTCACGACGTGATGGAAACGGTGCATGGGCAACGTGTGGATGGGACCGCACTCTCCGAAAAGTACAAAGCACTTCGCCAGGAGGCAGGTGAATGGCTGTCCCGGCAGGCACCGTCTGAGCGCTTGGTATCGACCGGCTTCGAGTGCTGGGCCGAGATGCGCTACACCGGCCAGTCCTTCCAGGTCGATGTGCGCTTGCCGGATTCTGCGGTCGAGTCTGCAGACCTCAGCGCAATGCATGCGATCTTCCATAAGGAGCACGAGCGCATTTACAACCACTGCGATCCCGAAGCGCCAGTTGAATTTGTCGACCTGCGCGTCCGGATCCGGGGTGCCATGTCGATACCAGAGCCCGCTGCACCATCTTCATCGACGGTCGGGGACGCATTCAAGGGCTCGCGGTCGATGCGTTTCCAGGGAGAGATTTTTCCTGAGGCGCGTGTCTTTGAGAGATCTCGCCTCACCCATTCCGACGAAGTGCCCGGTCCCGCCGTGATCGAGCAATCTGACGCCACCCTCGTAGTGCCACCCGGCTTTGTGGCCCGCGTGGGCGCCTACGGCACCATTCTCATGACCCGGAGTTGACCCATGGACGCAGTTCGTACCGCCATTATGAGCAATCGCTTCAACGCGATTGTTGAAGAAGCGTCTGCAGCGGTGTACCGCACCGCTCATACAACGTTCGTCAAGCTTGTCCAGGACTACCAGTGCGCAGTCGCGACAGTCGATGGCGACATGTTTGCCTATCCCATGCTCTCGGGCGTGAATGTCTTTGTCGGCTCACCTCTGAAGCCGACCCTTGACGCCATTGGGCGAGAAAACCTGAAGCCGGGTGACATCGTGATCACCAATGACCCGTTCACGACGGACGGCCTGGTTACGCACCTCATGGACATCACGCTGCTTTATCCGATCTTTCGGGATGATCGGTTGATTGCCATTGGCTGGGCCTTCGTGCACGCGTCGGATATCGGTGGAGCCGTACCGGGCAGCATTTCTCCCGCCTTCACTGAAGTATTCCAGGAGGGGCTCAGACTCAGGCCCGTCAAGCTCTATGAGGGCGGCGTGCTCAACACCACGGTCAAGGCGATTCTTGCCGACAACAGTCGCATCCCCGGCGAAGTGTGGGGAGACATCCAGGCCATGATCTCCGGCCTCAAGAGCATTGACCGTCGAGTCAATGAGTTGTGTGGCCGATATGGCGGTCAAGCCGTTGAGCAGGCGATGCAGGATGTCATTACCTACGCGGAATCCAAGGCTCGCACCGCCATTGCATCCATCCCGGACGGCGTCTACGACTTCTCCGACTACCTGGAGGGAATCAATGACCGCCAGATTGCTTTCTTCTCGGCGCGGATGACCGTAAGCAAGGGAGAGATCCACCTCGATTTCTCCGGGACGGACCCGCAACTTCCGGCTGCGTACAACCTGGTGAGCGGCGCATCAACGCACCCCTATGTTGTTCAATGCCTCTACGCGTTCATCCTGACGATGGATCCGTTAACGCCACGCAACGCCGGAATCCTGCGTGCCATCCATTCATACACGCCGCGCGGTACGGTGTTGAATGCCGTTTTCCCTGCCTCCGGCGGATCCCGCGCGGCATCTGCAACGCGTGCCTACGACGTTCTCCTGGGTTGCATCAACCAGGCCCTGCCGGAGGGACTCGCTGCCGCCGACTCGGGCAATGCGGGCGTGATTGTCGTCGCAGCCCCAGATCCGCGCACTGGGCGTGATCGCGTGAACGTCATCAACACGATTCATGGCGGTGGCGGAGCGCGTCGCAGTCGCGACGGCGTCGATGGAACGGCAGTTCGGTACTCGCAGCGCAGCGTTCCTGTTGAAATCATTGAGGTGGAGACTGCGATGATCATGCGGGCCATTCGGATCGTTCCCGACAGTCGGCGTGCGGGTCGCTATGTCAGCGGCGCCGCCCTCCAGATGGAGATTGAAAATACCGCCCACCGCGCAGTCATGACTGTGCGCAACATGAATCGCTTTGTCTTTTCGGCCTGGGGCTTCAGGGGCGGAGAACACGGCGTCAAAGGCACTGCTGTCCTGAACCCCGGGCGTCCTGATGAACGCTCCATCGGCAAGATCTCCGTGCTCGAACTCAATCGAGGTGATGTGATCCAGATCACAAGCCCGACGGGTGGTGGATTCGGTGACCCGATGGAACGAGACCTTGCTGCGATTGCCAGCGAAATCCGCAACGGGATGCTGTCACCCGAACGGGCCAGTCAGGTCTATGCGATTGTTTTTGATGAGCATGGCCAGATCGACGAGGTGGCAACTGCCGCCAGGCGGCGGGAGAGAACCAAGGCGGACACTCCGGAATTCACTTTCTGCGATGAGCGCTTGCGGCAAGACCAGGTCTGGCCCCAAGACATGAGGCGTCAACTTGCGGCCATGGCCCTGACCTACGATCAGCGCATCCGCAGCCAGCTGGTAGGAACAGTCCACCATCGCATGATGAACGATGGGCATCAGGTCGATACAAAGATCATCCGGCAGATGGTTGACGACGAAGCGGAGAACATGACAGGTGTTCGGCGCTAGTCCCTGTAGATCCGACGGGATCGGTCGTCAGCAGTCATTCAAGTCTTGGAATCAAAGTGGCAGTCAGTGTTCTTGAAATTTTTAAAGTAGGTATTGGTCCCTCCAGTTCACATACGGTGGGGCCGATGCGCGCGGCACGCATGTTC
>JADZBO010000175.1 GCA_020851995.1 Burkholderiaceae bacterium | reverse complement strand
ATGCCCTTCGATGCACTTCCATGCATTTCGATGCACTTCGATGCACTTCGATGCACGATAAGGGGTCTTACTGCAACCCCCCCCCGCACTCAATGACGGGGGACAGAGCACACCGGATCAGGCAAGAATTTCAGCGCAGGCCGCAACGAGCTGCCCGCACTGCTGGTCGGTGCCAACGGTGATCCGCAGATAATTCGAAATGCGGGGATGGCGAAAATGCCGGACAATCACGCCCCGTTCGCGCAAGGCAGCGGCGATCTCTTCGGCGGGACGCCGCGGATGGCTGGCGAATACAAAGTTGGCCAGGGACGGCAGCACGTCAAAACCGAGCGCGCCAAGCCCTTCGACAAGCCCATCCCGCGTTTGCATGACCGCGTGACGGGTTTGCTGAAAGTACGCCTCATCCTCAATTGCGGCAACGCCACCAGCTTGCGCTAGCCGATCCAGCGGGTAGGAGTTGAAGCTGTTCTTTACCCGGTCGAGCCCCTGGATCAGGTCAGGATGCCCCATGGCAAAGCCAACGCGCAACCCTGCCAGGGATCGCGATTTCGACATGGTCTGGACCACCAGCAGGTTGGGATAGCGGTCGATCAGTAACGTTGCGCTCTGCCCGCCGAAATCGACGTAGGCCTCATCGATCACCACGACAACGTCGGGATTTCCCGCGACCACGCGCTCAACGGCATCAAGCGCCAGGCCCCTGCCCGTTGGCGCATTGGGATTCGGAAAGATGATCCCGCCCGCGTCGCCATGCAGATAATCTTCGGGACGAATGGCGAGCGCCGCGTCGAGCGCGATCGTGCGGTGGGCAATCTGGTAGAGCCCGCAGTACACCGGGTAAAAACTGTAGGTGATGTCCGGGAACAAGAGGGGACGCTCTTGTTTGAGCAGCGCCTGGAACGCATGGGCGAGCACCTCGTCGGAGCCATTTCCGACAAAGACCTGCTCGGCATCCAGCGACTCACGTTGCGCGATGGCCTGCCTTAGCGCCAGCGAAGTCGGGTCCGGGTAAAGGCGCAGGGATGCGTCAGACGCCTGGGCAATCGCGGCAATCACCTTGGGCGACGGCCCGTAGGGATGCTCGTTGGTGTTGAGTTTGATGAGATTCTGTATGCGCGGCTGCTCTCCGGGCACATAGGGATCCAGGGTTGAAACCAGGTGGCTCCAGAAACGGCTCATGAGATCCGGGACTACTTGTCGACGTAGGGATTGTAGGAAGACTTGAACTCAATGCGCAGGGGTGTTCCCGCCAATTCAAAGGCATCGCGAAACTTGCCTTCCAGGTAGCGGCGGTACGGATCCGCAATTGCGTCGAGCGCATTGCCGTGCACGATCACCAGGGGTGGATTCTGGCCACCCTGGTGCGCATAACGCATCTTGGGCCGGAATATGCCTTTGCGCGGCGGCGGTTGCTGCTCAACGGCATCCTGAAGTACGCGGGTCAGTTTGGGCGTGGAAAGCTTGGAGAACGCGGCCGCATGCGCTGCGTTGACAGATCGCAGGAGCGCATTGACGCCCTGACCCCGCAGCGCCGAAATGGTGTGCACCCGGGCAAAGGACAGAAAACGCAATTTGCGGTCGAATTCGCGCTGGATGCGCTCGCGGTGCTCACTGTCGAGCCCATCCCATTTATTGATGGCAACCACCAGCGCGCGACCGCTTTCAACGATAAAACCCGCAATGTGGGCGTCCTGCTCGGAAACCTCGTGCTGGGCATCGATCATCAGCAGCACGACGTTGCAGGCTTCAATGGCCTGCAACGTCTTGATGACTGAAAACTTCTCGATGGCCTCGAACACCTTGCCGCGCTTGCGCAGGCCTGCCGTGTCAATCAGCGTGTAGCGTTTGCCACCGCGCTCGAATTCGATCTCGATGGCGTCGCGTGTGGTGCCGGGCAGATCGAACGCGATGACGCGCTCCTCGCCAAGCAGCGTATTGATGAGCGTCGATTTGCCGACGTTGGGTCGTCCCACAATTGCGAGCTTGATGCGATGGTCGGGATCCGGCCCGTGATCATGCTCTGTCGCGTCATCGGCCATGGCGCCGGGATCCGGCTCGCGGTCGTCAACGTCAAAATCCGTATCCGCGCGCTCTTCGCCAAGCCCCTCAAGTGCAATCTCGACCAGGTCGTTGATGCCGTCGCCGTGAGCTGCCGAAATGGCATAAGGCTGGCCCAGGCCGAGTTCATGAAACTCGGAGATGGAGCCGCTGTGTGCCATACCCTCGGCCTTGTTGACGCAAAGAATGACGCGCTGTGCGCTTTTACGCAGCAGGCTGGCGATGTCGTGATCATGCGCATTGAGCCCCGCGCGCGCGTCGACCAGGAACAGCACGACATCCGATTCCGCGATGGCCTGGCGGGTCTGGCGGGCCATCTCGTGGAGGATCCCAGACTTGGCGACAGGCTCGAAACCACCGGTGTCGACCGCAATGAAGGGCTTGTCGCCCACCCTGCCCTCGCCGTAGTGGCGATCACGGGTCAGGCCGGAATAATCAGCCACCAGCGCCGAGCGCGACCGGGTCAGCCGATTGAACAGCGTTGATTTACCGACGTTAGGACGCCCGACCAGCGCGATGACAGGTTTGAATGGCACAGGTTAGTTCGTCGTAAGCATGACCAGCGTGCTGTCGCCCAACTGGACGAGCACACCGTGCAGGGTTGCCTGGAGCGGCGCCTGGATGGGACCGCCTCCAAGAGAAAGCCGGGCGACCAGGCGACCATCATCCGGCGAGAGAAAATGCACAAAACCTTCACTGTCCCCGACTACCACCGCCTGGCCATTGGCAGCCGGCCCGGCCAGACGACGATTACGCAGAGCGTCCTGGCGCCAGGCCAGCGCGCCATTGTCAAGCTGGAACGCGTTGACGATATCCCGCTGCGAGGGCGAATAGATGTATTTGCCATCGGACGCGATGCCTGCCGTGCTGGAAAAATCCTTGCTCCACGCCGGGCGACCGCCCTGCGACACGTCAAAACACGTGAGCTTGCCCTGGTAGGAGGCCGCACAAAGAAGCGGCCCCAGAATCACCGGCGCACCGACCACATCATTGACGCGTTCGAGATCCGAGGTGCCCTTGGGCACACCCACTATGCCTTCCCAGGCGATATCGCCGGAGGTTGCATTGACCGCAATGAGTTTGCCGCCAGGGATTGCCGTGATGATCAGCCCTTCGGCCAGAATCATGCGTGATGGCGCTCGCAGAGAGAGCGCGGGGCCGGGGCGCTGGATGCTCCAGACGCGCTCGCCGTTCTGGGCATTGAACGCCTGGATGCGGTAATCCCCGCTGCGCACAACGACGACACCAAAGCCAACGATGGGCGGAATCGACACATCGCTGGTCGCCTTGGCGCGCCACTTGACCGCACCGGTTTCGTCCAGCGCAATCACGGTGCCGTCGCGCGCCACAACGGCGGTTGTCACACCATCGCTGCCGACGCCTGCAGAGAGCTTGGTGTCGAGCTGAACGCGCCAGATTGCGGCACCGGAGGTCAGGTCGTACTTGCCGACGGATCCGTCGGCGGCAGCCGCGTAGGCTGTGTCCCGACCAATCACCGGCGCAAAGCCGATACCGGTTCCGCTGCCAACGGGCGCTCGCCACGCAGCCTGAACCGAAAGCGCCGGCTCAAAGGCCTTGAGCTCGGTGGGATTGTTACGGCCATCATCGCCGGTAAACGCCGAACAACCCGCAAGAACGGTCATCGCGGCAGCGGTGACACCCAAAAACACGTGTCTAGCACGCATGAGTCGCAGCATGTCAGGATCCGAGAGCGTCAAGTTTGAGTTTGATTGCAGGAGCAAGCTGGCTGGTGGGGCCCAGCGCGGCAATGGACTGCTGCCATGCAGCGCGCGCCTCGGACTGCTTGCCCTGCGCGAAGAGGATGTCACCCCGGCGGTCGGCAAACAGCCCGGCGAACGCGGGCGGCGCATCCTGTAGCTGTGCCAGCGCCGCGTCGTAGTCCGCTTTTTCGAACAGGAGGCCAGCCAACCGCAACTTGGCGACGGGCACAAGCGCGGGATGCCCGGAACGCGCAATCCATTCCAACTGGGACTGGGCGGCGGCGAGATCGCCACGGGCCTGCAGCGCCGCGGCAGCCACGAGCCCGCCCCGGGCCGCGTAATCCGTCTTGCCGAATTCGGAACGCAGGGTCGTCGCGGCCGCAGTGATGCGCGCGACGGATTCGTCGCCCGTCTGACGAGTGGCGTCTTCGAGCGCTTCGAAGTAGCCACGCGCCTGGTTGGCCTGATGACCCTCATACCACTGCCACCCGCGCCAGCCTGCCACAAGCAACAGCAGCACGACGAGGAAGGTGAGCACGGCGGTGCCGTAATTGCCCCACCATGCCCTGAGCTGATCAATCTTTTCCTGTTCTTCGAGGTCGTAAGCCATGTACGTCAAATCCTATCCTTCAGAAATGCCACCAGATTTTCCAGTGGCACTTGCAACTGCTGGTTCGCCTGGACCGCGGAATCGGCCGCGCGCAACATCTTGACCGAGGCCGTACCTCCGGCCAGTTCATCGCCTGCAAGAATAACCGCAATCGAAGCAGCGCTCGCGTCGGCCCGTTTGAATTGCGACTTGAAACTGCCGCCTCCGGCGTGCACGATCACCGAAACGCCCTGATCCCGGAGGGATTCGGCAATCACAGCGGCGCGCCGCTGGGCCTCTTCACCCTGGTTCACGATATACACGTCACATTCCGGATCGGCCGGCGCAGGCGCATATTGCTCCCACAAGTCGATCAGGCGCTCCATGCCGAGGGCGAACCCGATGGCTGGGGCGGGCTTGCCGCCGAGCAATTCAAACAAGCCATCGTAGCGCCCGCCACCGCACACGGTTGCCTGGGCACCCAGTTTGTCGGTGATCCACTCGAACACCGTCAGATTGTAATAGTCGAGCCCACGCACCATGCGCGGGTTGAGCGTGTAGGCGATGCCCGCGTCGTCAAGTCGGGCGCAGACGGCATCGAAATGGCTGCGGGATTCTTCACCCAGGTAATCAAACAGACGCGGAGCAGCGTTGGCCATTGCCTGCATGGCCGGGTTCTTGGTATCCAGCACGCGCAATGGATTGGTGTACATGCGACGGCGGGCTTCCTCATCGAGTATGCCGACATGCTGCTCAAGGTGGGAGATCAGCGCGGCGCGGTGCGCGGCGCGCTCGGTTGCCTGACCAAGCGAGTTCAGTTCCAGGCGAACGTCTGTGATACCGAGTCGTTTCCAGAGACGCGCCACCATGACGATCATTTCCGCGTCGATATCGGGCCCGGCCAAGCCGAGCGCCTCGACGTCGATCTGGTGAAACTGGCGGTATCGGCCACGCTGCGGACGCTCGTGGCGGAACACCGGGCCCATGGAGTACACCCGTTGCGGACGGTCGTACAGCAAATTGTGCTCAATGCAGGCGCGCACGATGCCCGCAGTGAATTCAGGGCGCATCGTCAGGGATTCTGCGTTGAGCGAATCCGTGAAGGAATACATCTCTTTTTCGACGATATCGGTGACCTCCCCGATGCCACGTGTAAACAGCCTCGTGTGCTCAAGGATGGGGGTGCGCATGTTGCGGTAGCCGTAGGTTCGCAGCCAGGTTCGCACTAGCGACTCCAGCTGCTCCCAGCGGGCACCTGGCCCTGGCAGCGCATCGTTCATGCCGCGAATTGCGGTCACTTTGGCAAAAGCGTTCGTCATGTAGAAAAAATGGATATCCGGTGTGCGGTACTGCCCGCAATGACCAACAATTAATCAACCCGCAGCGCACCGTAGCGACGCTCGACATAGTGTTGCACGATGGCCTGAAACTCGCGCGCGATGTGATCGCCCTTGAGCGTCACCGTGCGTTCGCCATCGACGAAGACGGGTGCGGCAGGTACTTCGCCGGTACCCGGGAGGCTGATGCCGATATCGGCATGCCGGCTTTCGCCAGGACCATTGACCACGCAGCCCATGACTGCGACGTTCATGGTTTCGACACCCGGATAGCGCTGGCGCCACACCGGCATTTGTTCGCGCAAATAGGTCTGGATCTGATCTGCGAGTTCCTGGAACACGGTGCTGCTGGTGCGGCCACAACCAGGGCAGGCGACCACCATGGGCGTAAAAGCCCGCAAACCCATTGTCTGGAGGATTTCCTGCGCCACGACAACCTCGCGCGTACGCTCGCCGCCCGGCTCGGGCGTGAGCGACACGCGTATCGTGTCGCCAATGCCTTCCTGCAGAAGGACGGCCAGCGCGGCGGTCGAGGCAACGATACCCTTGCTGCCCATGCCAGCCTCGGTGAGGCCCAGGTGCAAGGGGTAGTCGCAACGGGCGGCAAGGTCGCGATAGACGGCGATCAGATCCTGAACGTGACTGACCTTGCACGACAGAATGATTGCATCGCCCGGCAACCCCAAATCTTCAGCGCGACGGGCGTTGCTGATCGCGGAGACAACAAGCGCGTCACGCATCACCGCCTGACCATCACGCGGGTTGGCCGCCTTGCTGTTGTCGTCCATCATCCGGGCCAGCAGTTCGTGGTCCAGGCTACCCCAGTTCACGCCGATGCGAACGGCCTTGCCATAGCGGGCCGCGACTTCGATCATCTGGGCGAAGTTATCGTCGCGTCGCTTGCCGCCACCCATGTTTCCAGGATTGATGCGGTACTTGGACAGGGCCTGGGCACACTCCGGGAATTGCGTCAGCAGTTTGTGTCCGTTGTAATGAAAATCCCCGCACAGCGGCACCGATACGCCCATGCGGTCAAGCTGTTCGCGGATTGCCGGCACTTCGCGCGCGGCTTCGGGTGTATTGACCGTGATGCGCACGATCTCAGAGCCAGCCTGGGCAAGCTCTTTGACCTGAATCGCGGTGGCAATCGCGTCCGCCGTATCGGTGTTGGTCATGGACTGCACCATCACGGGCGCATCGCCGCCGACAGATACTTCGCGGGTGCCCCAGCGGATGGCGACCTGTCGGGTGGTGTGGCGCCGGGCTGGCCCTACCGGCACGTTCGTCGCGCTGGCGACGGCATTCATTGGGTGGCTCATCGCAGTGCGGACCTCAACCATTCGGGCACCAGGCCCGCCGGAATCAGGCCCTGCCATATTGCGACGGCACATGCCGCCACCACCACCAGCAGGATCAACACCAGCCAGCCGGCCGAACCAGGCCGGCGGTCGACATCATGCGCGGTCGTCAGCGCACGAATCGAGGTGTGCTGGGCGATTCCGCCCTTTACTGGGCCGATGTACTGAGCAAGCGAGGCTTCCAGCGCAGCGGAATCGACGCTCATCAGTCGCGCATAGCTGCGAACCAGCCCGCGCAGCGCCAGTCCGCGCGGCAAGTCTTCAAGACGCCCTGACTCGAGCGCATCGACCTGACGCGCGGTGTACTTGATCCGGACTGCGACATCGTCCACCGACCAGGAGCGGGCAAGCCGCAGCGCGCGCAACGAGCCGGGCGCGGTGACCGGTTCGGCGGGGGATGGCGGTGATTCCCGCAGGAGCGGGTTGACGGCTTCGCTCTCACTCATGCTCGAATTTCCTTGATCGGAATGGATATTTTCCGGGCCATCTTCTCGCGGAGCCGGGCACGATCAAGAACTTCGCCGGCAAGCTGCCCGCAGGCCGCGTCGATATCGTCGCCCCGGGTCTTGCGCACGGTCGTGACAATTCCGGCATCCATCAGGTGCTGCGAAAAAATGCGAATACGCGCCGGGGACGATCTGGAAAGCTGTGGACCCGGAAACGGGTTAAACGGAATCAGGTTGATCTTGCAGCGCACGCGCCGTGCAATACCGATCAGCTCGCGGGCGTGGTGATCTGTATCGTTGACGCCATCAAGCATCACATATTCGAATGTAATGAAATCCCTGGGCGCATGTTCCAGATAGCGGTTGCAGGCATCGAGCAGCGCGGCAATCGGGTACTTTTTATTGATTGGCACAAGCTCGTCGCGGAGCGGGTCGTTGGGAGCGTGCAATGAGACCGCGAGCGCGACGGGACAATCCCGGGCAAGCCGATCGATCATCGGCACAATGCCGGACGTGGACACCGTGACGCGGCGGCGTGAAAGACCATAGGCGTTGTCATCGAGCATGAGACGCAGCGCAACCAGCACCTGATCATAATTGAGCAGGGGTTCGCCCATGCCCATCATGACGACATTGCTGATCACCCGGTTGTCGTCAGTGCCTGCCAAGGGATTGCCCGAGGACGAGAGCCTGGCCGAACCGGAATTCTGCATCAGTTCGTGACGCGCCCACCAGAGCTGGCCGATGATTTCCGCAGCGGTGAGGTTACGGTTGAACCCCTGGTGACCGGTGGAACAAAACCGACACCCGAGTGTGCAGCCTGCCTGGCTGGAGATGCACAGGGTGCCGCGATCATCCTCGGGGATAAAAACAGACTCAATGGCATTGCCCTGGCCAACATCAAACAGCCATTTGCGTGTGCCATCGGTGGAATTCTGGCAAGTCATGACCGGCGGCGCCTGCACGAGGCAGTGTTCAGCAAGTTGCGCGCGAAAATCGCGCGCAAGGTCGGTCATGTCTTCGAAGTTTGCAATGCCCCTCTGATGCACCCATCGCTCAAGCTGCTTGGCGCGAAAAGGCTTGCCCCCCCACTGCCCCACCAGGTGGGTCAGCGCGGGAGCATCGAGCCCAAGCAGATTGATTTTTTCGGGGAGCATGCGGGGTGAGCCACGGCTTGGCAGCCAGATTAACGGCTGTGGATGTTCATCTCGGGGAAGAAGAAGGCGATTTCGACCGCAGCCGTCTCGGGCGCATCCGAGCCATGCACTGCGTTGGCGTCGATGCTGTCGGCGAAATCAGCACGAATGGTGCCCTTTTCGGCCTTCTTGGGGTCCGTGGCGCCCATGAGTTCGCGGTTTTTGAGGATCGCGCCCTCGCCTTCGAGCGCCTGAACGAATACCGGACCCGAGATCATGAAGTCGACCAGATCCTTGAAGAAGGGGCGCGCGGCGTGAACGGCGTAGAAGCGTTCGGCATCCGAGCGCGACAACTGCATCAGGCGGCCGGCGACAACTTTCAGGCCGGCGGCTTCAAAGCGACCGATGATCTGGCCGATCACGTTCTTGGCAACCGCATCGGGCTTGATGATCGAGAGGGTACGTTCGACTGACATGGTAAAAACTCCAATGAAACTCAGTAAAATCTCAACAAAAACATGGACTTTGGTGAAGCCCACCGTAACCCGGCATTCTACCATGCCGCTCGCCTCGCTAACATCCTAAAATAGTGGGTTTTGACGGGTGCGCTCCCCAGCTCACCTGTAGCCACCACGGATGCACCGATGAATCAACCGACCCGCGCCCCAGAAGGCGAACTTTCCAAGAGTTTCGAACCCGCCGACCTTGAGGCGCACTGGTATCAGGCGTGGGAGCAGCGGGGCTATTTTGCAGCCGGCCAGCATGTCAGCCCGCCCGGAGCCACTGGCGAGCCGTACGTCATCCAGTTTCCGCCGCCTAATGTAACGGGCACTCTGCACATGGGCCATGCGTTTAATCAGACAATCATGGACGGTCTGGTGCGTTACCACCGGATGCTGGGTGATGACACCGTATTCGTGCCAGGCACCGACCACGCCGGCATTGCAACCCAGATCGTCGTCGAACGACAGCTGGATGCTCAGAAGGTTTCACGCCACGATCTGGGCCGCGAAGCCTTCGTCGGCAAAGTGTGGGAGTGGAAAGAACTCTCCGGCAACACCATCACAAGTCAGGTTCGTCGCCTGGGCGCCTCGGCAGACTGGCCGCGCGAATACTTCACCATGGATCCGCAAATGTCCGCCGGGGTCGTGGAGACGTTCGTGCGCCTTTACGAGCAGGGGTTGATCTACCGCGGCAAGCGCCTGGTGAACTGGGACCCCGCGCTGATGACGGCTGTCTCGGATCTGGAAGTGCAATCCGTGGAGACCGCCGGCAACCTCTGGCACATTCGCTATCCCTTCGCGGACGGCGCGCAGTCGATCACCGACGAGCAGGGTGTCACCACGACGATCGAAGGGATGACCGTTGCCACCACCCGCCCGGAAACCATGCTCGGCGACAACGCCATCGCCGTACACCCGGACGACGTCCGGTACCGGCACCTGATCGGCAAGATGGTCGAACTGCCGTTGTGCAACCGACGTATCCCCATCATCGCCGATGACTTCGTCGACCGCGCATTCGGTACGGGTTGCGTGAAGATCACCGGCGCCCACGACTTCAACGACTATGCCTGCGCAATCCGTCACAACCTGCCTCTGATCGAGATCCTCACGCTCGACGCGCACATCAATGACAATGCCCCGGAGCAATTTCGCGGCATGGATCGCGTATCCGCACGCAACGCTGTCGTGGCCGAACTTGAACAAGGCGGCTTTCTGATCAAGGTGGAACCGCACACGATGATGCAACCACGCGGCGACCGCACCGGCGAGGTGCTGGAGCCCATGCTGACAGACCAGTGGTTCGTCGCGATGAGCAAGCCGGCCCCCGAGGGAACGATCCATCCGGGCAAGAGCATCACCGAGGTCGCTCTGGATGCGGTGGCGCGCGGCGACGTCCAGTTCTTCCCGCAGAACTGGACCACCACATATAACCAGTGGCTGGAAAATATTCAGGATTGGTGCATTTCGCGCCAGCTGTGGTGGGGTCACCAGATTCCCGCGTGGTACAGCGACGACGGCCAGGTCTTTGTGGCGCGCTCGGAGCACGCTGCGCTGGAACAGGCGCGCGCGGCTGGCGTCAGCGGACCGCTGCGGCGTGACGACGACGTACTGGACACCTGGTTCTCGTCAGCGCTGGTGCCATTCACCACCATGGGGTGGCCTGAGAAGACCCCGGATTTCACCCGCTACATGCCGTCCTCTGTACTCGTGACCGGGTTCGACATCATTTTCTTCTGGGTCGCCCGCATGGTCATGATGACGACACATCTGACGGGACAGGTGCCATTTCGGCATGTATACGTCCACGGCCTGATCCGCGACGCGGAAGGTCAGAAGATGAGCAAGTCCAAGGGGAACACGCTGGATCCGGTCGACCTGATCGACGGCGTTGATCTGGAGACCCTGGTGCAAAAGCGCACCTTCGGGCTGATGAACCCGAAACAGGCAGCCAGTATCGAAAAGGCCACGCGCAAACAGTTCCCGGACGGCATCCCGGCCTTCGGCGCCGACGCATTGCGTTTCACCATGGCCGCCTACGCCACGCTCGGGCGCAACATCAACTTTGATCTGAAGCGCTGCGAGGGTTACCGAAATTTCTGCAACAAGCTCTGGAACGCGACGCGGTTCGTCCTGATGAACACGGAGGGCCACGATCTTTCCGACGTCGATGCCAGCGCCCAAAGCTTCGTGGATCGCTGGATCATCAGCCAGCTGCAACGGCTGGAGGCTGACGTCGCCAGAGGTTTTGCAGACTACCGTTTCGACAATATCGCCAACGCCCTCTACCATTTTGTGTGGGACGAATACTGCGATTGGTACCTTGAGCTTGCGAAAGTCCAGATCCAGTCGGGAACCCCCGAGCAGCAGCGCGCGACGCGGCGCACACTCATTCGTGTGCTCGAAGCCGTTCTGCGCCTGCTGCACCCCATTACGCCGTTCATCACCGAAGAACTCTGGCAAAAGGTGTCCCTCGCCGCGGGCAAACGGACTGCGGACGAAGTCACCAGCGTTTCCATCCAGCCATTTCCCCGCAGCAACGCGGCCGCGATTGACGACCAGGCATGTGAGCAATTTGGGCGATTGCGCGGCCAGATCGACGCCGTGCGTGCCTTACGCAGCGAAATGGGGCTGGCGCCCTCGGTACGCGTGCCTCTGGTCGCCGAAGGGCCCCAGGCGGAGCTGCGATTGAATGCCCCCTATCTCGCTGGCTTGGCCCGCCTTTCCGGTGTCGATGTCGTGCAAACGCTCCCTGACGCCGGCGCGCCGGTTCAGGTGGTAGGCGACACGCGTCTGATGCTGAAAATTGAAATCGACGTCGTCGCCGAGCGCACCCGTCTTGACAAGGAAATTTCGCGGCTTGAGGGTGAAATCGGCAAGGCGCGCGGCAAACTGACGAATGAATCCTTCGTGGCGCGCGCGCCGGCGGCCGTCGTCGAGCAGGAAAAGGTGCGCCTGGTGGCTTTCGGCGAAACGCTCGCGCAGGTCAGGGCGCAGCGCGAACGGCTCGGTTGAGCCGACACTAGTGCGGCGTTAAACGCGAGTGTGGTGTTGGACGCTAGCAGGACGCGAGAAACTTCTCGTCCAGAGGCCCCAGCAGGCCTTGCGCCCTGGCCTGTTCAATCAGGTCAGGGCGATTTCGCAATGTGAGACGCAAGGATTGCTCGCGGCGCCAGCGGGAAATAAGCGCGTGGTTGCCGGACATCAGCACCGCGGGAACGCGCTCGCCGTTGTAGATTTCGGGACGGGTGTAATGCGGGCTGTCGAGCAAGCCCGAGAGTGCATCCTGGAAGGAATCCTGCAAGGACGATTCGCCGTGGTTGAGCGCGCCCGGCAGAAGTCGCACTGCGGCGTCGATCATGGCGAGGGCGGCGAGCTCCCCACCGGAGATCACGAAATCACCCAGTGACCATTGCTCGTCAACCTGGTTGTCGATGAAGCGCTGATCAACGCCCTCGTATCGCCCGCAGACAAAAATCGCCCCGGATGACTGTGCAAGCGCGCAGGCGCTGCGCTGCGTAAACTGCTGGCCGGTGGGCGAAAGCAGAATGACGGGTGCACCGGGCAACGCTTGCAGCGCGCGCGCACGCCGGATTTCAGCAACGGCCTGGGTCAGTGGCTCAGCCATCATGACCATGCCCGGCCCACCACCATAGGGGCGGTCATCCACAGTGCGGTGCGCATCGTGCGTGAAGTCGCGCGGGTTCCAGGTGTTCAGTGACCACAAGCCCTGTGCGTGCGCACGACCGGTCACACCCGCGTCGCGCACGACGCCGAACATGTCCGGAAACAGGGTGATCGCGTCAATACGCATGAAGATCCGCGGGAACGATTCGTCAGAAATCGATCGGCCAATCGGTGTCGATGCGCCGCGCGGCGATATCGACCTTGGGCACGTGCACCGCAACGAACGGGACAAGAAGATCGACGGGACGCCCCTTGCTGTCCAGGACCGGCGTGAGTTCGCCGTCAGCGCCAGCGTGCTGGCGGATGACGCGCAGCAGCGCGTGGGCGCCGTTATCGAGAACTTCCTGGACGGTGCCGATCAGTGCACGGCGATCCGGTGAATCGGGATCCGTGCCGAATACTGAGCAGCCGATGAGGTCGACCCAATAGTACTCACCGCGTTTAGCCGCCGGAAAGTACTGCCGGGATACGAGCACAATGTGCGAACGAAGCGCTTCGGCAATGTCGCGATCGCTGATGCCTTCGAGTTCGGCCACGACGGTCGAACCCTGCCGGCGCGACTGCACAACCGAAAAAGACCTTAGCGAATCCCGGCCAAAACCTGACCCGCCAGACGACGCAGCTGCCGGAGCGACAGGCGCAGCCAGCCACCAGACCGGAGCCGCGCGCAGAACCTCGGATTGCGAGGAGTGAGGCTGGACTTTGACCCAACCCCGCACACCATAAGCCGACACTATTCGACCCAGTTCGACCAGGTCATCCGGCGCGACCGATGCGCCAGTGCCTGCCACGCCGTTGTCAGCCATGGCGTCAGCCCCGGATCAATCAGGCTGCAGTGGCGACTTTGGCCGAGTACTCTTTGACCAGACGGGCGACCGCAGGCGAGAGTTGCGCGCCAACGCCGGTCCAGTGCTGGACGCGATCGAGGGCGATGCGGATATTTTCTTCACCAGAGTTGGCAACCGGGTTGTAAAACCCGACGCGCTCGATGAAGCGACCATCGCGGCGATCACGGGAATCGGTCGCAACGAGGTTGTAGAAAGGACGTTTCTTGGAGCCACCGCGGGCCAGACGAATCACCACCATGGTAGGTAATCCCTTGAAAAGGTTCAACAAAGCCGTTGAGTATAGCACCATTACCAACGAAGCCCATCTTTCATGACGCAAGATGGTGCGAAAAGCTGCAAAATAACGACGACAACCCGCAACGTGGGTTGTTATCGGCGCCGCACGTAGTGCACTGCCCGCTCGGCTTCCTGCACCTGAGCGACCAGTTCGTTTCCAGTCTGCCGGCAAAACGCCTGAAAATCCCGCACCGCTCCCTTGTCCGTCGTAATCACCTGAAGAACTTCGCCGCTGACCAGTGTCGCAAGCGCCTTCTTTGCCCGCAGGATAGGTAACGGACAGGCCAGCCCGGTCGCATCGACCGTCTGCTGGCATTCAACGTGGGAACTTTGAGTTTCGCTCACGCTTGCCTCAGACTCGTCCTTCGACCCAGGCTCTGACACTGTCGAGCGCCCCGGCGAGCGCCCCGGCATCGGTACCGCCGCCCATGGCCATGTCGGGCCGTCCGCCACCCTTGCCGCCGATCTGGCCGGCAACATAGCCAACCAGCTCACCGGCCTTCGCCCTGGCGGTCAGGTCCTGTGTCACGCCACCGACCACGCTGATCTTGCCGTCCGCGCCGCGAGCCGCCAGCAGGACGATGGCGGGCTTGAGCTTATCCTTGAGCTGGTCGACCATGGTGCGCAGATCGCGGGCTTCGACACCCTGCACTTCCGTCACCAGGAGCTTGACCCCGGCGCCAACCACCACGGCTTTGTCTGCCAGCGCGCTGCCTGCGCTCGACGCCATTTTGGACTTCGCCTGCTCAAGCTCCTTTTCGAGCGTTTTGAGTTGATCCTGCATCAGACCGATGCGCTCCGGCAAATCGGCCGGTTGCGTCCTGAGCGCTGCGGCAGCCCGCTGTGCCGTTGCATTCAGCCCCTGTACCCAGGCGAGCGCATTGGTGCCCGTGACGGCTTCGATGCGCCGCACGCCAGCGGCCACACCGCTTTCGGAAAGCACCTTGAACAGCCCGATATCGCCTGTCCGGGAAACATGCGTGCCACCACACAGCTCGCGCGAGAACCCGATATCGAGTACGCGGACCGTATCGCCATACTTTTCGCCAAACAGCGCCATCGCCCCGCCTTTAACCGCATCGTCATAGGCCATGACCTGCGCCCGGGTCGCCTGATTTGCGAGCACTTCGGCGTTGACGAGGGTTTCGACCTGCGCGATGTCTGCGTCGGTGAGCGGCGCATCGTGCGCAAAATCAAAGCGGGTTTTGTCCGCGTCGACGAGCGAACCACGCTGCTGCACATGGCCGCCGAGCACCTGGCGCAGCGCCTTGTGCATCAGGTGCGTGGCTGAGTGATTGCGGATGGTTCGGGCCCGGCGTTCGGAATCCACTCTCGCCTGGATCACATCGCCGACCGACAGCGATCCAGTGGTCAGGCGGCCATGATGACCAAACACCCCGCTCTGAATCTTCTGGGTATCGTTGACCTCGAAATGCGCTCCCTGCGCCAGCAGAGCGCCCACGTCGCCCACCTGGCCACCGGACTCCGCATAGAAAGGCGTGTTGTCGAGCACCACAATCGCTTCCTGGCCGGACACGATGCGATCGACGGGGGTGCCGCCAACGTACAGCGCAAGCACGCGGGCCTCGGTTTGCAAATGGTCATAGCCCTGGAACACGGTCTGCTCGCCGCTGTAGGTCAGTCCCTCCGCCATTTTGAACTTGCCTGCAGCGCGTGCCTGCTCACGCTGGCGATCCATGGCGGACTCGAACCCGTCGAGATCCACCTCGACGTTGCGCTCGCGGCAAATATCAGCCGTCAGGTCAACCGGGAAGCCATACGTGTCATAGAGGGTAAACATCGTATTGCCATCGAGCATCGCAGGCTGATCGCCCGAGGACGGCAAGGTCGCAAGCGCGCTTTCCAGGATCTTCATGCCATGCTCGAGGGTCTCGCCAAAGCGCTCCTCTTCCTGACGCAGAACCTGCTCGACCCGCGCTGCGCTCGTGGCAAGTTCAGGGTAGGCCTGGCCCATTTGTTTGACCAGATCGCCCACCAGTCGATGAAAAAATGGCTGGGTCTGGCCGAGCTTGTAGCCATGGCGCAGCGCGCGGCGAATAATGCGCCGCAGCACGTAGCCCCTGCCCTCGTTACTCGGAATGACGCCGTCGACGATCAGGAAGCTGCACGCGCGGATGTGGTCGGCGATGACCTTGAGCGAGTTGTTGGCAAGATCCCTGCAACCCGTCTCGCGGGCCGCGGCGGCGATCAGCGCGACAAACAGGTCGATCTCATAATTGGAATGCACGTGCTGGAGCACCGCCGCGATCCGCTCGAGACCCATCCCGGTATCGACGCACGGCTTCGGAAGCGGGGTCATGTTGCCAGAGGCATCGCGCTCGAACTGCATGAACACGAGGTTCCAGATTTCGATGTAGCGATCGCCGTCTTCCTCGGGCGAACCGGGGGGGCCACCCCAGATCTCCGGGCCGTGGTCGAAGAAGATTTCCGTGCAGGGGCCGCAGGGGCCGGTATCAGCCATCTGCCAGAAATTATCCGATGCGTAGCGCGCCCCTTTATTGTCGCCAATGCGCACAATGCGTTCGGGCGGAACGCCGATTTCGTCTTTCCAGATGTCGTAGGCCTCGTCGTCCTCGAGATACACCGTGACCCAAAGCTTTTCCTTGGGCAGCGAGTAGACCTCGGTGAGCAAAGTCCAGGCAAACCGGATCGCATCGTGCTTGAAGTAATCGCCGAAGCTGAAATTGCCCAACATCTCGAAGAACGTGTGGTGTCGCGCTGTATAGCCGACGTTTTCCAGATCATTGTGCTTGCCGCCCGCGCGCACACTGCGTTGCGAGGAGGTTGCCCGCTTGTAGGGACGGCTGTCCTTGCCGGTGAATACGTCCTTGAACTGCACCATCCCTGAATTGGTGAACAGCAACGTCGGGTCGTTGGCCGGCACGAGCGACGAGGAAGGTACGATCGTGTGACCCTGGGACTTGAAGTACTGCAGGAATTTTTCGCGGATCTCGGACGTTTTCATCGCTAGGCTACATATCAGGAATACGGCAATTGGCACCGACACCGCCGATTGACAGACACTTGACAGACAATTGACAGGCTCGACAGACAGCTGACAGGCAATTGGCAGACAATTGGCGCGCTCAAGGCGGACAAACCTCCGATTATATAGAGGCTGGCGCAAAGCGTGCTTGGGCCTGAATCAGCGAATGCAGACGAAGCTGTGAAACGAGTGCCGGGGATGGAATTCATGCAGTTCTGTGCGGCTGACCTCGAACGGCACAAATCCCGGAGGGCAGGAGCAACTTCCCGTCCTGGGATTGATCATTATCGACCGATACGGCGGGAACTCGCAGCCCATGATGTCGTCCCAGCCGAACGCGCCCCCAAACCCGCTTCCCGCCCCTTGCCACCTTCCGCCATGGCACACCAGCAGTTGCCCGTCCGGCGATCGGCCCACCAGGCCATCCGCCTCGCAGGCTGTGCCGTCGGACGCGATCCCCGCCACCTGCAGATATTCACCCGCGGAGACGCGCCCGCCCGCCTGCACGCGCGCCGGGGTGCGCAGACCCGCCTGCGAGGAAATCTCTTTGCGCACGGCGAGTTCACCCCGCAAGGCGGTATCCCGGACATCGTTGTGGCGCACAAACTGAGCATGTTGGGTCGTATCGAAGACGCTGAAGGCCGCAATCGTGCCGACGTCCATGGCGGGCAGACGCGCGTCGGGCGGATTGTTGAATTCGGCCAGTGCGCCGCGCAGTTGTCGTGGAAAGAAGGGGTGAACGCTCAGGCCGTAACCCTCCAGCCCGGTCAGAATACCGGCCAGACGTGTGACGTCAGCAGCCTGACTTGCAGTCTGGCCGACCGGTCGCGCCACCGTCAGGGCCTCGATACGACACCCTGTGTTGTCACAATCGCCCTTGGGCGAGAGGATGTGCACGGTGACCGTGTAAGGCAGTGAAGGCACGGCCGGAAAACGGGTCGGCAGGTGACCGGCCGCGCCAAGTTCGGACAATCCCGGATTCATCACGTTTGAATACACATAAGCGCCTGGACGAGGCGCAGAGATTCCGGCAATCACGTCCGCCTGGCGAATGAGCATTTGGTCGACCGCCGTTTTGACGGTCAGTAACCATCGACCGGTCGCCTGGGCGGCGGCGTCCTCGGCCTGGCGCATCCAGGCTGTTGCCCCCCACGCGACACCCAGTGTCAGAATCAGGATGACCACAGTGAGTTCAATCAGCGTAAAGCCGCGCTGGCAACGCATGGGCACGCTAACGTACCGTGAAGGTAAAGGTGTTTCTGTCGCCCGTGGCGCATTGCGCGTCAGCCAGCATGGCGTTGTATGGGGTTCCAGGTTCGGACGAGGTGTCTTTGACCACCATCGGACCAGCCTGGCCGGCGATCGAAACGACTTCCGCGATGCGCTGAAGAATCGAAGCAAGGCCGGGACACGCAGCCTGATTCACGTTAGTGAAGGTCACAGTGAATGCCGAACCGCCCGCCCCGCCTGCCAGCGCATGCGGCGCGACGAGAATCACCCCCTTGCCGGATTTGCCCGCGCCGCCCAATCCGTGCGCGACCGTCGCTGCCGCACCCTGGCCGGTGACCGCGACGACGCTTGACGTTCGCAGCGCATTGGCCAGGGTGCCAACATCGATATCAGCGTAAGGAGACGATCCAAACCCGTGGGTGTTCGCTTTGATTCGGGCCACAAAGCGCTGAATTTCCTCGGCGACCCGAGGTACCTTGTTTTCGATGACATACGCCTGCACTGCGGGTATGCCGACGATGGCGATCAACATGATGATGGCCGTGACGATCGAAATCTCGATCAGCGAAAAGCCACTTTGCTGGCGATCCTGCATCGGTTTCGGGTGTGTATGACGCGCCAGAGAAAGCTGAATCATGAATGGAACTCCTTGTATCAATAAATCGTGAAAACGGTGACGCCTGGCCCGGCACACAAAATTGCGGTCGGCGTGGTCAGACCATCGGGGCCGGCGGGCTCTCGGGCTAACGCAGAGACCGAATGTGGTTCACCGTGCGTAAAACAGTGCCAGCCCCTGACGCAGTTCTTCGATCACCCGGTAGTGCCAGAAGGCGATCACCGCGACGACGACCAGCGAGCAGAGCAGAAGACTCCAGCGGAGCACTTGCGCCTGGACGGCAAGCTTGCGCACGGTGTGCTGCTCAAGGCGCAACCGCGTGCGCTGCAGGCCCTCGTCAAGTCCCACGGTAGTCACCATGTCGCTCAGATACCACCAGGTGTCCGCGTCGATCAAACCTGTGTCCAGCGCATCGGTGCCGTTCATACCCGCGTCAATGCGGGCCAACATCCGGGCAATATGGTCATCGAGCCATCGTGTCGCCCCGCGCCGCTGCACCGCCAATGCTTCGCGCAAGCGCGCCCCGACGTTCCCGCGGGGCCGAAGCAACACGGCCAGCAACGACAGAAGTCGCACGGCTTGCACAATGCGGTATAGCCGCCAGATGCCCCAGCGATCGAACAGCGAACGGAGCGGGCCTGTCGCGTTTGGCAGCGACCACACCGACGCAGCCACCAAAGCAGCCATCACCGCGACCAACACAATCCAGCCTTTGCGCAGCCATTGCGCCATTGCGAATAGCCGTTGCGTGGCGACGCCGTGATACTCGACCGGAACAGAGGAAAAGGCAGCGGCGAGGCGATCGGCGGTCAACAGGGGAATCGAAAACAGGGACGCAAACGCCACCGCGACCCCGAGGAACCCAACCAGCGATGTCTGCATGAATTCCCGGCTTGCAGCGTCGGTGACTCGCACGACCGCGGCGAGTTGGCGCAATGTGAGGGTCAGCGCGCCAGCACCCGCGTACTGCGCTGCCTGTATTGCCACGAGATCCTCGGTGGGCAGCGTGCCATACCAGGTCGCGAACAAATCACCGCCAGTCTGCGGAAAGCGTTCGGACCAGCAGGCGGACAGCACGCCTCGTGCGCCGCGCCCGGCATGGCGCCACGCGTCATCCTGAAACACACTCAGCAGAGTCTTGGCGCCAGCGGTTGAGCCGATGAGATCGGCGAGATACTCGTAGTAGTCCGCGCGGTGCGCGCGGAACTGCCAGGCGACGATCAAAAGCACGGCGCGACTCCAGCAGCGCACAACGGGCGAGCACATGCGCGAAACAACCCCGTTGATCATCGCGCGGCGCTTCGGGGTGTCACGGACCCAAGCGGCCCGAAGCGCGACTCGATATCCTTCGGGTCAATTCGCCCAAGCGCCATCTGGTAGAGCGCGGCCTCAAGGACTGTCTTGCCGTCCATGCAGGGATCCTCCAATGCCGAACGGGGACGTGCGCTGAACCATGCATGCAATCCAATCGCATCCCGATTCTTGACGCCCGCGAGAAACGCAGGCGAACGCCCGGGCTCGATCATTTCGGCGACCACGGTACGGCCGCCGGTCCCACACAGCACTTCGTCACGCGACTGACCACAACGCAAACAACCGTGCGGGGACCGAAAGCGCAACGACTGGCGGGGAATTGCAATGCTGCGTTCGATGCCATCGAGCCACAGGCTGCGCCAGCGCGCGCTGCGCTGAACGCCGGCGGCGCAACGCCAGGCCGCAAGTTCCATCAGTTGATCAGCTGAGCAGGCGCAATGCACACAGACTGTAGGCAACAGGCACTGAAAGACCAGAAGCTTCAGGATGCCCGGTGTCGCCAGCAGATCCCGGGATACCCCGATGAAATCAGACGTCATCCGCTCGCAAATCAGCAATGCCGATCCTGCATGGACTGTCGTGTAGAGATTGGTTCCACAACCCGCGAGATCCATGAATGCACGACCGCTGGTCAGATCCCGGATTTCGCCAATCAGCAGATCCGTCATCGCTGAGCGTTTGATCGTTTTGAGCTTGGCATCAAACGCGCTGCCGTCCTCTGCGTCGAGCGTGCGCGACACGGTGTTCTGCAAGGCATTCGGGATCAGGTATTCCGCGGGGTCTTCGAGCGTAATGACCTTGTGGTCCGGCGGCACATCCCTGATCAGCGTGGCGATCGTGGTGGATTTCCCCGAGCCGACCACGCCCGCCAGCACAATCGCGCCACCCTCCACGAGACGGGCACGCTCAAACGCCACGACCTGCGAGGGAAGGTAGCCCAGCGTTGCCAGATCCGGCGTCAGGCTGTCTTGATCCATGATCAGCAGCCGCAGGCAGACCGACGGGCCCGCGTCGGTTGCCAGCGACGCCCAACGCAACAGGACGTTGCGCCCCTCGATCCGACGCCGCAACCTACCCTGTTGCTCAACGAGCGGGTCAAAGACTGCGCCGTTGCCACCCTGGACATCCATCCACGCAACCGAAAGCATATCGAGCATTGCCGCGGTTGGAATGTTGCGATACCGCTCCGGCGAAATGTAGCGCCCTGCCACTGTGAAGCGCACCGCCGATTCCGACTGAGCGGTGCAGGCGTTGAGATGGATATCGCTTGCGCCATTGGTCAGAGCCCACTGAATGATTTCATCAAAGGCGCTGACCAGCGCCGATCGTTCGACTTTGACGCCTGTTGCGCGGTACATGCCGCCCGCGGGATCACCCGGGCGAAGCCGGTCGACGGCGAGCAGCAACGCCGGCGGCAGGATAAAGAGCGACGGGTCACTGAGCTTCCAGCCTCGCGCTTCGAGCAAGTCCAGTACGGCGAGCGTCTGATCGTCGTGGCAATAATCAGCGAGCACGAAAATTCCGGCGGTACCATCGTCAAACGCGACAGGGCACAATCGGTCGTTGAGCGACATGACGTCGAGATCGCGACCAAGCGTCCTTGCCAGCCCCGGCACCAACCCGGCCAGATCGTCGCGCGTCTGGATCGCGACATGACGCCGCGGCGTCCAGGCTTGGCGCGGCGCGCGGCCAGTGCGTTCACGCAGTACGCGTTTCAGGGTCGAGCGCGCGACAGACATAGAACCTCCTTTTGCAGACCCTGTGACAAGTGCACGCAGGGTGGATCGATCTTGTCCAGCACGTACGGACTCGCACCGCCGGCAACCGCGCGACGTGCGCCGCTTCGGTAGGTGTAGAGCCTTGCGCCGATCTGCACTTCAGCGTTCAAGGCGCGACCCGTGCCAAAGATCGCCAGCAGCGCATTACCCTGGGGGACGGCATCCGGAGGCCGTCGCTCGTCCAGTGGGTTGGTCACAGAACGCCGGGCTGCCAGCAAGGCGGCCTGCGCATCAAGCCGCAAAAGCTCTTCGACTGTCGCATACTCCGGGAACGTCGGTTCACCCCTGCCAGTCGCTGATGACGAACTCTGCGTATCGCCCGCCTGCGCGCCTGCAACATGGCTGAGCCCGGTCAGTCCGGCAATTGCACAGACACCAAAGCCGCGCAGGATCATGACGAAAATCTCGCGCCCGCCTGGCGTCAGAGTGTGTTTCGGTTCAGCGCGGTTCATACAGGTCTCCTACAAGATGCACACTGAGGATGCTCTGGGCGATGGCGGCGGGAACTGGCCGCTCGACGTCGAGCGTGACCCTGCGCCAGCGTACGGGTGCCTGCAGTCCCCGTAAGGTCGGAATCGACCGCAGGGGACCTTTGAGCACGAGCGATCGCTGGCCCCAGTCGACAAGGTTTGGCGGGCGCGCGAACGACACGCCGCCCGAATCAGCAGGTGGAGTCAATGCAATCGAGGCTCCCGCGCTGATCTGGACATGCTCGAACGCGGGGTTGATCACTTGAAGCTGTGTCATCCAGTCAGGCCGCGAGGCTGGCGCGAACCAGTCGAGAATTTCCACGACACGATCCACGTTCCAGCTTAAGGTGGCATCGTTGAGTGGCGTGAAGTGCAACGACCAGCCATCGGGCCGGAATCGCTCCAGATGGGTATTGAGCGCCAGTCGGTGCAGGCGCGCGTAATGGGCGGCACACCGCCACTGCCCGACCCCCGATTCGCAGTGCACCTGGCGCAGTTTCCACCCGGACGGACTCACGGGAAGGACACGCCACTGCGCGATCACGGCTGACAATCCCTCAAAGGAGTCGACCAGGTGATTGCGTGCGATGCCGGCCACCGCCTCGCGCCATTGGGTGTCGGCGTCCTGGTCGCGCTCGGAACCCATATCGCGCGTACCATCGAAAAGCGAATAGGCCGCAACACCGGCCAAGGCAATGCCAGCAAACCAGCCTGTCGACCCGGGAAGTCCAAACAAGGATGACTGTACGCGTTGCAAAGCGACAGAATCAATGGGACTTCCGCCTGCCCACTGCGGCAACGCACCGGCGTCGCAAGGCGCCTCGACCTGCACGCGCAACGAAGGAAACCGCCTGCGTACGCCCTCCAGGGCCTCCTGCGCAGACTCCGCCTCCGGGAACCAGCGATCCGTTCCGGCCAACACGGTGCCTGCGTGGGTCGCGACAAGCCAGAAGCCATGCGGCTCGATCGATGCCAGGCAGCCTGCGGCCCCTTCCGGGTTGCGACTGGCAAACAGCGCCGCAGCCGAATGCAATCCCCGGTTGCCTCCTTGTGTCCTGCGCGAAAGGCGCACGAAGCCAAGAGAGATGGCCTGACTTCCTGCCAGCACAAAATGCGTGGCGCCCAGTGTGCGGGCTCGCCGCAGCGCGAGGCGACGGGGGTTGCCGCCGACCATGGGCAGCCAGTCCAGTCCGAAGACCAGTCGGTGACCCGCGCCATTGACGAGCACTCTGGCGCCGCCCGCCTGCGGTGGTTGCAGCGCCAGGACTTCCTGGAGATCGGGCATCGACTCAGAATCCCTCTTCGACCTGGGCGGTGACAATGATCAGCATTGCGCTGCTGGCACGTCCGACGCGATCCTGCCCGCCGAGAAGCATGGGCGCATCGGCAGCCATGCGACCTTGCGTGGAGTCCTGCTCGCGGCGCTCGAAACCCGATATCAGCATGGGTTGACCCGCCTTGAGTGCCACCTGCTGGACCGTGCCGTTGCCATCGATCGTGATTTGCTGAACTTGCGCGCGCTGACTCTGGTCGCCGAAGGTGACGGTCTTGAGAGGTTGGGCAACCGTATTGTCATAAGCCACCGACAACAGAATCTGCCCGTCTTCCTGTGCATCCGGCACCAGCGTGAGAATGGCGCCGACGGTTTCTTCCTTCTGGCTCACCGATACCGAGGCGGGGGTCGATACGCCCGGAGTCACGGATGCTGTTGGCGCAGAGGTTTGAACCCGGTCGATATACGAAAAGGTGGTTCGCACCGCATGCGTGACCGGGCGTCGGTTCAACGTGAGCACCGGAACAGTCGTATGGCGCAGCACGGTTCCGTAGCGCGACAGCGCCTGCAACACCAGCTTGCTGGCACCAAGACCTGATTGTCCGAGCTCCGCCGCCACGCTGGCCGCGCCGGTTGAAGTTGCAAGCGCGGGGGACGACAGCGCCGCTGCGACAGCGCCGCCGCGCACGGCAATATCCCAGTCCACGCCAAGTTCAAGATTCTCGTGGCGTGCCAGCGTGACTTCTTCGAAGATCAGCCGGACACGTCGCGTGAGTGCGCGATTTTCGCGCTCGATCAATTGCGCAACCGCGTCAAGCGCTTCGGGGACATCCGTCACGACCACCGAGGTCGCGGCACCAGGCTGCGCAACAACGACACCCGCGCGCGTGAGCAACGCCTCAATGCGGCCGCGGATCGAGTCCATGACGTGCTGTTCGGGCATGACAAGTGATGTGCGCGAGGTGTTGTCGAAGCCGCCGGCCTTATTACTGGCTGACCGACCAAGACGCGCATCGGCCTGAGCGGACAGCGTAAGCGCTCGAACATCGAAAATCCGGGTTTCGGTTCGGAAAAACTCAATCGCTCCGTTCTGGAAGCGCCAATTGATTCCGAGCGTTCGCGCCAGCGCGTCCAGCGCCTTGGGCAGCGGTTGCGGGCCACGCCCGAATGATGCCTTTTCGGGCATGGCCAGCGCGGTCGCCTGGCCCTGAAGGGCAAGCCGCGGCAGAAAATGCTCTGCGGACAACAGTGCATCGGGAAGCACTCGCACGGGTATACCGGTAGCGTGCGTGATGCGCTCAGCGATCACGGGCAATCCCACCTTGCCGCCGCCGAACATCAGCGTGGTGTCGACGTTGGCCCTGAGCGCGGCTGGAAGCATCACATCGCGTGACAAGGGAACCGCGCGACCGACCAGCCAGGGCTTATTCACCCGCTGCGCGTCTCGTCGTGCAGCGAGGCCTGCCGCGGACTGCCGAAAGCTTTCGCGCTGGCGGCGCATCGCTTCATCCGCACTGACCGCGTCACGGGCGTTTTCGGCGATACGCTCACTGAGCGTGCAGCCGGCCAACGCCAGCAGAGTGGTCGCCGCTGTCAGGGTGTGACGGACGGCTTTCACGTGGGATCTCCGGGAGCCGCCGTGCGATCGCAAAGCTCGCTCGCGGATACCACGCGCAGTACCTGGTTTGAATAAAAGCACGGCTGCAGAGGCCGATCGGACAATTCCGTGGTGGCCAGGAGAGCCTGAACCGCCGGTACAAAATCGTCTCCGAACGTATCCCCTGCCGAGATTGGCACATCCACATCGACGGCCCAATGTTCAGGCTGAAACCGCCACCCGCTCAGACCGGTCCAGCGGGTCAACGCCT
>JADZBO010000174.1 GCA_020851995.1 Burkholderiaceae bacterium | reverse complement strand
GCGTCGGGATCAACGCAAACATCTCGCTCGTTCCGGTCTCGGAATGGCCGGTCATCGTCAACGTGCTCTTTGCCGACATCGCCAACCAGTCGCCCGGCGGGTTCAACACGATCGTGACGGTCGGTGTTCCGTTCAACTTCCTGAAGTGACCGACGCTGCTCAAGGCTGAAATATCATGAAGTCACCGACACCACGCGTTGCCCGGACGGTGCGCTTCACCGCCCTTTCCCTGCTGCTCATTGCAGCAGGCATCGTCGGCCAGCCCGCACTGGCGGGTGGTAACGCCGCAGGTGCGCCAAGCGGAGTCACGCTTGCGGGCACCTCCTCAGCCCCCCCTGCCAGCGTTGCAGCGATGATCGCCACCCTCGGGGGTCCACAGGTCACGATAACCCAGGGCACAAACGCGGCTGGAGTGCCCACCACGACGCGGTCCGTGGTCATCTCCACGAACCTGATTGCGAACGCGTTTTCGGTGCTGGGTCTGCCCTTGCCGGTCCCGGGCACAAGCCGTATCTACGCCAGTTTGAATCCGGCCGTCACCTTCACGATCAGCAATAACAACGGGGTCATGACGCTGAGTAGAACCACGCCAACTTCAAGCGTGAATTAACCTTCGGCACTGGCTCACATGGAGGGGCGGGAGAGGCAGATTATTGCCTGCTCAGCCGCTTACCAAACGACGCCGCATACGCCGGCGACCGGAACAGCAGAATCGGATCATCTGTCGGGTCAATGACCTCGACCATCACCAGCGGATCGAAGTTGATCGGCTCGCACACGGCACCCGGCTGCGCCATCGCCTTGGTGATCGACAGCGTGCAAGGGAAATTCAGCGTGCTTCAGGAAGGGAACCCTCGGCGAGTTGGAATGCGCGATTGTGATCGGACGTCCAAAGCAGGCTTATAGCGGCTCCTCAGCTGCGCCAGCCTGGTTATTTACAATGAGTCACGTTTGAGCAAAGGGCATGACAATGACCAGGCAAGTGGACTTCATGGTGATCGGCGGTGGACTTGCGGGAGCCACCTGTGCCGAGACACTTCGCGCCGAAGGCGCAACAGGCTCGATCCTGCTGATCGGCGAGGAGCCCGGCCTGCCCTACCAGCGTCCGCCGCTTTCCAAGACGTTCATCACCAGCGCCCAGGAATCGACCGCGCGTCCCGTGGTGAGTGAGGCACGTTTCAAAGAGCTGGACATTGATGTTGCCCTTGGCCGTCAGGTGGCATCGGTCGACGCACGCAAGCGCCTGGTGCGCCTGCCTGCGGACGCGGGCCAGCCTGCCGATCAGATCCATTTTGGCCATCTGTTGATCGCAACCGGGGCTTCGCCAGTGCGGCTATCGGTTCCCGGAGCTGATCTGGGCGGCATTCATTACCTGCGATCCATCGCCGATGCGCGGGCGCTCAGGGCCAGCGCACTCAAGACGCAACACGCGGTGGTGATCGGGGCCAGCTTTATCGGTGTGGAAATCGCCGCGTCGCTTTGCCAGCGCGGCGTCAAGGTGACGATTGTCGAAGAACGCGCCCACGTGCTGGGCAAAATGAAAACGCCGGCGCTGTCGGCCTACTTCAAATCCGTGCTCGAAAGCCATGGCGTCGAGGTGATTCTGCGCGATGCACCGGCCTCGTTCGCGGGCAGTGCGCAGGTGGAAGCGGTGTTCACCCGCGAAGGGCGGACGCTGCCGTGCGACATGGTGGTGGTCGGTATCGGGGTGACTCCGGACACGGGCTTTTTGCACGGCAGCGGCATCCATGTCAACCACGGCGTGCTGGTCGACCGCTTTCTGCAAACCAACCATCATTCGATCTTTGCCGCCGGGGATGTCGCGAACTTTTTTGATCCCGTTTTCAACGAACAGCATCGCATCGAGCACTGGGACAATGCAATCAGGCAGGGCCGTCTGGCGGCACGCAATATGCTGGGACGGCACGAAGCTTATGACGCGGTCAGCTATTTTTTCAGCCACGTGTTCGACCTGCACTTCAACCTGCTCGGGCGAATCGAGGAACCCTACGAGAAAATCGACCGCGGCTCGCTGGAATCGGGATCGTTCGCCTCGTTTTACCTGCACAATGACGTACCCCGCGCGCTGTTCTCGCTGGGGCGCCCCACCGATGAAACGAAAATTGTCGAACAACTGATCCGCAACCGGATCAATGTGGCGGCTCAGAAGTCCAGTCTGGCGGATCCCGCCTACAAGCTGTCCAACATCCCGAACCAGACGGTGCTGATCCTGCAAGGTGGCGGCGCTTACGGCGCCTTTGAATACGGTGCCGTGAAAGCGCTGGCCGAGGGCGGCGTGCGCCCGGACATTATCTCGGGCGTGTCGATCGGCGCATTCAATGGCGCGATCATCGCCGGCAATCCGGATCATCCGGTCGAAGCACTTGCCGGGTTCTGGGCTGACCTGGGGACGATTTCACCGTTTATTCCGGATGAAAGCCTGCGACGGTCGGTCGCGTCGAGCCAGATCGCAATGTTCGGGGTGCAGCACTTCTTCACGCCACGCTGGATGTTGCCGACGCTTGCAACCGACCAGTTGCCTGCGCAATGGTCCAGCCTGTACGACATGTCGCCCGCGCGCGAGCTGCTGGTGAAGTATGTGGATTTTGACAAACTCGCCAAGAGTCCGATCCGCCTGATGGTGAGCGCGGTCGATATTGAAACCAGCGAACTGGTGATCTTTGACAGCTATGCGGAAAAGCTCACGCCGGACCATATTGTCGCAAGCGGCAGCCTGCCCCCCAGTTTTCCCTGGACGACGATCCGGGGTCACCATTACTGGGATGGCGGGATCGTCAGCAACTCACCACTTGAAAGCGTGATCGAGCGCTGCGGCGCGTCCGGAAAAACAGTGTTCATCATTGATCTGTTTCCGGGACGCAGAACCACCCTGCCGCAGAACCTGATGGAGGTGATGGCGCGACGCGACGAGATTCTGTATGCCGAGCGCATCCGCAGCGACACGCGCACCGAACGCAACATGCGCGATTTTCGCAAGCTGGTTGAGGAACTGCAGGGAGACTTGCCCCCGGAGGCCGTGCGGCGCCTGCGCAGCAACCCGCTCTACATCCAGTTGATGGGCGAAGACGCACCCATGAAGATCACCCGGATCGTGCGCGAAAACAGCGAAGACGAAAGCGATTCACGCGACTATGACTTCTCGGCGCGCACACTGGAGCAACTGGTGGAATCGGGCTACGCGATGGCCCAAAAAGCGCTAAAAAAATAGCGCGTCGATCGACTGCGCCCGCCCGTCTCTGTCTGTGTCGCCATGCCGCAGTGCAAGATTGACATCGACATACTACCCGGTATATTTTCCACGTACCGGGGTAAAAGACAACCAACAAGCCCCGGATCATCGGAGTGAGACACGATGGGGATCATCTGGGAACCCAGGCTGGATCCGGCTGCGCGGCAGTGGCTGGCGCGTGCGCGCGAAATCGGCCGCACGCAATTCGCCGCGCGCGCGGC
>JADZBO010000173.1 GCA_020851995.1 Burkholderiaceae bacterium | reverse complement strand
GATTCCCTTGGGGTTGAAACCCCACTCACTATCCAGACTGCCGCACAGGTTTCGCGCCGTATCGCCGCCGGGGAAATCTCGGCTGCGGATCTCAACGAAGCGTGTCTGGCGCGCATCTCGGCACGTGACCCGCAGGTGCACGCCTGGGCGTGGCATGACCCTGCGCAAGTTCGTGCGCAAGTGGCTGAATTACCTCCGGATCCCAAGGGTAAGCCGCTGTATGGCGTGCCGATCGGAGTCAAGGACATCATCGAGACCTCCGCGATGCCGACGGCCTACGGGTCGCGCGCCTATGCCGGTCATCGTCCGGGCGCGGATGCCGTGATTGTTGCGCGCCTCAAGGCTGCTGGCGCCATCATCATGGGGAAAACGGTCACGACCGAATTCGCGTACCTGCATCCCGGACCGACAACCAATCCGCACAATCCCCTGTATACGCCAGGTGGGTCTTCCAGCGGTTCGGCTGCGGCCGTCGCGGACACTATGGTGCCGCTGGCGCTGGGATCGCAGACCGGGGGGTCGACGATTCGACCGTCGGCATTTTGCGGCATCGTCGGATTCAAGCCGACTTACGGCCAGGTGCCGCTTGAAGGGGTGTTGCCGCTATCGCCGTCCATGGACACAATCGGATTGCACGCCCGTGCCGTTGAGGATGTGGCGCTTCTCTATCCTGTGCTGCTGGGTCGCGCGGTGGATGCCGTGCAAATCGACGCGCCACTGCGTATTTTCTGGCACCCCGGACCAGTCGCCGCAGAGGCAGGACCGGACGCCTGGCGCGCCCTGGAGTCCGCGCGCCGTGTCATGCAGGAAGCCGGCATCACATTCGTGGACGATGCGCTGCCCGCTGAAGCATTGCGCGCCGCCGGCGAAGCCAACCGCAGCATCATGGCGTACGAGGCCGGGCATTATCATCAGGCGGTTTTTGAGGCATCTCCCGAGTTGCTCGGCGAGCCGACGCGCCACATGATCGCGACCGGGCTCGCCATGTCGCGCGGTGCGTATGAAGAGGCGCTCGGGATCGCGGCGACTGCCAGAGATGCCTTCATCCGCGGCATGGCTGGTGTGGATGCCCTGCTCAGCTTCAGTGCGCCCGGCGAAGCACCACTGGCAACCAGCGGTACGGGTTCGTCTGCCTTCAATCGCATCTGGACAACGATAGGCGCCCCTTGTCTTACGTTGCCCTTCGGCCGGGGCGCGCACGGGTTACCCATTGGGGTGCAACTGGTGAGTGCAAACGGTCAGGATGCCCGCCTGCTGGCAATTGGCGCCCGGGTCGAAAACATCCTGAAGGCACAGGTCGCGGGTTGAAGGGACGCGGATCGCCCCTTCCGGGTTGCCTTGGGTTGATGCTGGCGCTGGTTGGCTGGGCGGCGTCGGCTCAGCAGGAACCGGCTAAGCCGGCTGCGAATGTACCGGCAGCAAACGTACCGACAGCGAACGTTCCGGCCGGGACTGAAGCGGCTTCGACTGACGTGGCCGGGAGCGGGCAGCGCGGACGATTCTACGTAAAAGACATCGAGCGGCTGCAAGAGCAGGTGCGCGATACCGAAGCGTCGCGCGGGCCGGAACATCCGGATCTCGCGGCAAGGCTGAGTGCGTTGGGTGCCGTGTATGTTCAGCAGGGTCTGTACAGTGACGCTGAGCCTGTGCTGGTTCGCGCGCTCGCCATTTATGAAAAGAACTTCGCGCCTGAACATCCGTATGTGGCTACCGCGCTTAACAATCTTGCGCGTATCCGCAAAGAACTCGCCCAGTACCCAGAGGCAGAGGCGCTTTACCAGCGCGCACTTTCCTCCTACGAAAAGGCCTATGGCTCCGAGCACACAGCCGTCGTCAGCGCGCTGCTGAATCTGGCCGCGCTGTATGAGCAGATGGGGCAATATGATCGCGCCGAGGCATTGTTTCGGCGGGCGATTGAGATCGCGGAGAAAACCGAGGGGCCGGGTGGCCTCAAGCTGGCGATACTTTTAAGTCGATTGGCCAGCCTGCTTGACCGCAAAGGTCAGTACGCGGCGGTCGAAGCGCTGTACTTGCGTGCACTGGAGATTCGGCAGAAGGCACTCAAGCCGGATCACCCGGTTGTTGCCGATAGCTGGAACAACCTGGCGATGTTTTATTACACGCAAGGCCAATACAAGCGTGCCGAAGCACTGTACCGACGGGCGCTGGATATCCGCGAACGGGCGCTAGGACCGGATCATCCGACCGTTGCGGCGAATTTGTACAACCTTGGCGCGCTGTTTTACACGCAGGGGCAGTTCGATACGGCAGGCGCGCTCTATGCACGAGCCCTGGCGATTCGCGAGAAAACCTATGGGCCCGTGCATCCCTCGGTCGCGCTTTCCCTGAATACGTTGGGCAGTGTCGATCGTCGTACTGGCCGTGCGCAGGATGCAGAGCGCGCGTTCCTGCGCGCGCTGGCGATTTATGAGCAGCTTTCCGGGCCGGATCACCCGGAGACCGCATCCGTGCTCAACAATCTGGCATTGCTTGACGTGGCCCAGGGCAAATATACGCAGGCTGTGGAGCACGCGCGGCGCGCGCTGGCCATCCGTGAAAAGGCGTTTGGCCCTGCCTATCCTGGCCTGGCGCCTGTGCTGGGGACACTCGCTTCCGCGTATGCCGCGCAGGGCGATCGGGCGCTTGCGCAAGCCCTGTACGCCCGTGCGCTTGCCTTGCGTGAGGCGAGTCTGCCCGCAGATCATCCGTCGGTCGCAATCAGCATGAATGCACTTGCCCGCACACTTGAGGCGCAGGGGGATTATCCGCAGGCGCTGCTGTATGCGCGCAAGGCCACCGGGATCTTCAGGCAGCGCGTGGTGGCGCGTGGCTCCGAGGAGGGCGCGCTGCGTGAAAGCGGTCGAAACCGTAGTGGGTTTCAGACGCATCTGAGCCTGCTTGAGCGCAATCCCGATGCAGAGCCTGCGCGGGCGATTGCCAACGAGGCACTGCAAGTTGCGCAATTGCAGCAAACCTCCGGCACCGAGGCCGCTGTGGCCAAAATGGCGCTCAGGTTTGCCGTAGGGGACGACGCGCTTGCCGGCCTTGTCAAGCGGCGCCAGGATGCCGTTGATCGTCTGGGTAGGGTTCAGGTGCAGCAACTCGCCGCATCAGCGCGACCGGCACAAGACCGCACTACCTTGCTCGACCAGGGCTTGCGCGACACGGCGGCAGCCGCGACCGAGGAAATCAGCACCATTGACCAGGAACTTGGTACCGCGTTTCCCCAATACCAGGAACTCACGCGGCCCGAGCCGTTAAGTGTCGAGCAAATCCAGGCCTTGCTGCGCCCCGGCGAGGCGATGCTGGCCTACGCGAGTACAGATAAGACCTATCTTTGGGTTGTGACGCGCACGACGGCGACGTTCATTCCGCTGTCGATCAGCACGCGTGATCTCGCGTCGGACGTTTCGGCGATTCGGGCTCGTATGGATTTTGATGATGCCGGGCGGCCGTTGCCTGTCGATATCGGCGCGCTGCATCGGTTGTATGAAGCGATTTTCGCCCCGGCACGACCCTATCTGGCCAATGTGCAGCACATCCTGTTTGTGCCATCCGGCCCGCTGCAGAGTTTGCCACCTGCCATGCTGGCGGTATCCGCTCTGCCTGGTGGCGATTCCGCCGTCGACTACCGCCAGGTGGATTGGCTGATCAATCACTATGCGTTTTCGATTCTTCCGGGGGTCAGTTCGATTCGCGCGTTCCGCCAGTTTGGCGACCACCGCGAGGCTTCCGAGCCATTTGCGGGATTTGGCGATCCCCTCATCGGGGACGCCGCGGCGACGGTTCGCGGGCGTAAAGCCTTGCCGGACATGTCGGCTGCTTTTCGCAGCGTGGGCGCCGTGCCGGCCGAGTCAGTGATTGGTCCGAACGCCACGTTATCCGATATCAGTATCGCTGATGTCGAGGCGATTCGGGATGCACCGCGCCT
>JADZBO010000172.1 GCA_020851995.1 Burkholderiaceae bacterium | reverse complement strand
TCCGGGCGACCGGCGCCGCGGTAGGCGTCGACTGGTGCGGTGTTGGTGAACCAGGCGTCGACTTCGCAGTAGACCTGTGGGGTGGTGTACTGGCCGGCGAGCAGGGTGGCGTACAGTATGGTCGGAATGCACGTCGAGAAGGTCGACAGGTACGCACCCATGTTGGCATCGGTGTGCACGCGCAGGGCCAGAAACTTGCCGTCGCGGTCAAGCGCAAGCTCGGCGTGGGAGGCGTGATCGCGGCCATGCGCGTCAGACAGGAAGGCTTCGCCGCGCTCGCAGGTCCACTTGATGCTGCGGTTGACCTTTTTGGCTGCCCAGGTCACGCAGACATCTTCGGCGTACAGGTAGATTTTGGAGCCGAAACCGCCGCCAACGTCGGGGGCGATCACGCGTACTTTGTGCTCCGGCAGGCCAAGCACGAAGGCCGTCATCAGCAGGCGCTCGACGTGCGGGTTCTGGTTGGCTACGTAGAGCGTGTAATCGTCGGTGGCCCTGCTGAAGGCGCCGATCGCGGCGCGCGGCTCCATGGCGTTGGGTACCAGGCGGTTGTTGATCAGATCCAGCTTGGTCACGTGCGCGGCACCGGCAAAGGCGGCATCGACCTGGGCTTTGTCGCCGATCGCCCACTTGTAGCAGTGATTGTCTGGCGCGGCTTCGTGCAGGGCAGGGCCGTTCTTTGCGTCGCGTACGTCGGCCACGGCATCGAGCGGCTCGTACTCGACCTCGACGAGTTCGGCGGCGTTTTTGGCCTGCTCAAGCGTTTCGGCGATCACCATGGCGACGTGGTCGCCCACGTAGCGCGCTTTGCCGTGGGCGAGTACCGGGTGCGGGGGCTCCTTCATCGGCTGTCCGTCGGTGCTGGTGATCAGCCAGCCGCAGGGCAGTCCGTTGACGCCGTCCGCGGCGACGTCATCGCCATCGAATACCGCGATGACGCCGGGCGCGGCAGCAGCCGCCGTCTTGTCCACGCGGACGATGCGGGCGTGGGCGTGTGGCGAGCGCACGAACACGGCGTGCGTCATGCGGCCAAGATCGATGTCGTCGGTGTACTGGCCGGCGCCCGTCAGGAAGCGATAGTCCTCTTTGCGCAGGACGGATTCGCCGATGTGGGGAAGTTTGGAAAATTCATTGGCACCCATGGTCGGCTCCTCAGGCTTTCATGGCCGCAGCGCCTTGCTGCACGGCCCGGACGATGTTCTGGTAACCGGTGCAGCGGCACAGGTTGCCTTCGAGTTGTTCGCGGATTTCGCGTTCGGTCGGGTTGGGGTTGTGGCGGCAGATATCGACCGCGTTCATCACCATGCCGGGCGTGCAGAATCCGCACTGCAGGCCGTGACACTCTTTGAAGGCGGCCTGCATCGGGTGCAGGGTGCCGTCGGCTGCGGCCAGGCCCTCGATGGTGGTGACCTGCGTGCCCTCGGCTTGCGCGAGCAGGATATTGCACGACTTGATGGCGTGGCCGTCCATGATGACGGTGCAAACCCCGCATTGCGAGGTGTCGCAGCCGACATGGGTGCCGGTCAGGCCAAGGTGCTCGCGCAGCGCTTGCACCAGTAAAGTGTTGGGGGCGGCGTCAATCGACACGGCCTTGCCATTGACGGTCAGGGTGACTTGCATGATGGGTCTTGCCTCCGGATTGCAAAAGTCGTCGCGGGCCGCTTGCGCTTCTTGTATGACTGGTGAATACGCCCACTGCGAGGTTGTATAGTTAACAGTAAATTTGGCAGGGAATGCACATGCATCAGGGAAAACCCCTGCAATAAAAACGCGGGCGCTGCAAGGCGCAACGTCAGGTTAGGGGACGAGGATGACAAAGGTGTTTCGGGTCGGCAATTGCGCCGGCTTTTCGGGCGATCGCGTCGATGCGGCCACGCCGGTCGTGGATACGCTGACCGAGGGTGAATTGCTGAACACGCTGGCAGGGATCGAGTTGACTGGCATCCCTTAGAAATCCAGCGCTCAGATGACGACGGATGGGATCGGCGGGCAGATTGAGGTGCTGTTTCACAATGCGCAGGCCAGCGTTCCCACAGGCAATACGCCAGAGGAGTACGACGCCTTTATCCGGGCGGAAATCGTCAAGTGGAGCAAGGTCGTCAAGCAGACCAATGTTCAGGCCGACTGAACCTGTTAGACTCAAATGTGTCAAATTGTGAACGTATTCTGGTGTGGTGTTCGACGCGTGAAGGCACGGTTTTAAGTTCCTGATTACGTTGAGCACGACACCTGGCTTCGTGCGCGGGCGGCAAACCTGCCTGGTCCGTGCGCTTTGGAGAAGAGCAATGAAGAAACATTTGTTGTCGACACTGGTTTGCGCGGCGTTGGGTATGGCCGCAGTTTCCTTCGATGCGGCGGCTCAGGCGCCTGGTCTGGCCCCGGTAGTGGCTGATATTTCGGTGATCACCGCAACGGTTGACGCCATCGACCCGGCGGCTCGCACGGTGACGCTCAAGGACGCTTCGGGCAACACCGCCGTGCTGTCGGTGCCCAAGGCGGTGACGTCATTCGACACGATCAAGAAGGGCGATACCTTCGTGGTGGAGTACGCCGAAGCGATGGCAGTGGGACTTGCGCTTGCCCCCAAGGGCACTCAGCCCGGTACTTCGGTCATGCGCAAGGTTTCGGTGAGCGCCAACGCCGTGCAGCGTCCGTTCGCCGAGGAAGTCGACACCTCGTTTACGTCGGCAAAGATCACGTATATCAATGCCGCCGCCCGGCTTGCTGTCCTGCAGCCGGCGAACGGCAAGGCGATTCGCGTCAAGGTCGACAAACAGGTTCTTGAACTCGAAAAATTCAAGGTGGGCGACGAAGTGATTGTCGAAATCGTGACCGATCTGGTCATTGGTTTCGCGCCACCGGTTGCCAGGTAGTCTGATCGTCTCCGTTCCGGTTTCCGTTCCGTTTCCGTTCCGTTCCGTTCCGTTCCGTTCCGTTTCGGTCCATTCCGTTGCGTTGCGTTGCGTTGCGTTGCGGTTCCAGTACCAGTATCTTTATCCGTTTGCCGTGGTGCGCGCGAGGCATGCCACCGTCACGGCGGGATGTAGGCCTAGATGATTGTGAAAATAGCCGCCGCCCTGTGGCTTTCGCTGATCCTGATGCTGGGTGCGTTGCCCGCACAAGGGGCCGGTGCGCGCGAACATCTTGCGTGTCTGGTGCGCGCCTACCCGGATTTCCTGTCCTCTGTGCAAGGCGAGACGGCCGTCGTGTCGCACGCGGGAGAAGTGTTCCTGTACGACGAAGGACTTGGCGAGCGCAGCTTCCATGCGTTACTGGATCGCGCGGATCTGCGCGCTCAGATGTCGCAGCGTTATGTTGTCGAACCGCTGACCGAGCCTCCCGCGGTCAACCATGATCCTGGCCGTTTGCGTTCGAACCGGTTCTTTCGCGCCATGTACGGCGTGACTGAGGACGATGTGCGGCGCAACGTTCAGGCCGTCTATTGGGCGCCTTGCAATTGCTACCTGGCGTTTAACGGAAAAAGCGGTGCGGCGGCTTCGCTGCGCGCGGTCGGCGAAGCGGTGGCGCAGAATCCAGGCCTGGCACGATACCTTTCCAAACCGCTCGGGTCGTTCAACTGGCGCAAGGTGGCGGGAACCGGTCGAATGAGCGTTCACGCTTCGGCCGCGGCGATTGATTTCAACTTGCCCGATGGATTGGGGCGCTACTGGCGCTGGGATGGGTGCCGCCAGGATGCGGTATGCAAATATCCGACAGCGGTGCTCGAGAACGCGGATTTGAAAGAAATTGTGCGGATCTTCGAGAACCATGGGTTCATCTGGGGCGGCAAGTGGTACCACTACGACGCGATGCATTTCGAGTTTCGCCCGGAACTCGTCGGGCCGCGCTGCAAGGGCTGATGCGTCGGGGTGGGGCGGAGTTGACGGGTCGGGGTCAGCCGGATACCCTCGCACCACGATGAGTGAAGAGAATTCCCCCAAAGCCCACCGCCTTGCCGTTGCGCGCGTCCTGAACGAGGTGCGTCCGAAGTCGATTCTGGATATTGCCTGCGGTTTCGGATGGGTCAAGCCAGCCCTGCAGTTTGAGGCCCGCGTGTTCGGCATGGATTATTACTGTGATCAGCCCGAGGGTTACGACGGGTTTGAGCGCGCCGATTTCAACCTCGGTGTACCCGACACGATGGGTTTGTTCGACGCGGCAGTTTGCTGCGAGGCGATGGGTTATCTGCAAAACCCGGGGATGTTTGTGGCGAGTGTGCGGCGGCATCTGCATATGGGCGGCACCTTCGTGCTGTCGGTTCCGAATCCGACCTTTGCCGGCGCGCGGCTGACCAATCTGGTTCAGGGTGCGCCGCGCTCCTACACAGGCTTTATCGAAAACCGCAATCCCGATCCACACATGCCCTGGCTGGCGCTTGGAATCTATCAGCTCTGGTTGCTGCTGGGCCTGAATGGTTTTGACAGGATCACCGTGCAGGAAGTCCCCGAGCCCAAACCCAAGCACGCCTGGGAGCGGGTGGTTGGTGGCGTGGCCAAAGGTTACCTGCGGCGTCGGCTGCGCAAGGCCAGCTCGGATCACGAGCGCCAGTTGTGGATTCAGGCGATGACAGATCAGGCGATTTACGGCCGCCAGCTGGTGGTGTCGGCTGTTGCGGTTTGACGTCTGGCGACGCCCGGCGGTTTGTCGCGGGTGTGTGAGTACGAATATCTCCTGCTGGCAGTTTCGATATCTGACGTCTTGAAACCTGATCGGGGGTTTACAACAGCCCGCCGCGCGGGATAATTGAAACCTCATTTTTCAGGAACGATCGATTCAATCCATGGCTGCCGATTCCAGCATCGCCGTCACCGATACGCTGACAAAATTCATTGAGTCCTGCCGTTGGGAGGATATCCCTGCGCATGTGCGGCACGAGGCCAAACGCTCGTTGCTCAATTACTTTGCGGTGGCGCTATCCGCTTGCCACGATCCGACCATTGAGATCGCTGCGCGTACCTACCGGCACTTTGCTTCGGGCAAACAGGCCACGCTGATTGGCAGGCGAGAACGCACCGATATTCTGAACGCGGCCGCGCTCAACTGCATGGGCGCGAACGTGTTCGACTTTGACGACACGCACATTCCGACGATCATCCATCCGACGGCACCGGTGGCGCCGGCAGTGTTTGCCCTGGCCGAAACCATGGCCACACGCGGGGCGGATTTTCTGCTGGCTTTTATCCTGGGGGTGGAGGCTGAATGCCGTATCGGTAACGCGATCTCGCCCGGCCACTACGCGCGCGGTTGGCACATTACGTCGACCTGTGGGGTCTTTGGTTCGGCGATGGCGTGCGGCAAATTACTGGGGCTTTCACAACAACAACTGGTCTGGGCATTGGGTACGGCCTCTGCGCAGGCGTCTGGTCTGGTCGAGACGCTCGGCACCATGGCCAAGAGCGTGAGCATGGGAAATGCGGCGCGCAACGGAATATTGTCAGCGCTGCTGGCGCGCGAGGGCTTTGACGGGCCGGCCCGTCCATTAGAGGGGGCGCGAGGCTTTCTGAACGTAACCGCCGATCACCCGGACCTGGCGGGGCTGGTGGGTGAACTCGGCTCGCGGTGGGAAATTCTGAACAATACCTACAAGCCATACCCTTGCGGTGTGGTGCTTAACCCAGTGATTGATGCCTGTCTTCAACTGGCGGCGCATCCGGGGCTGGCGGGCGATGGGATTGGGCGCATTGCACGCATCGAACTGACGGGGCATCCGTTGCTGCGTCAGCGGACGGATCGCCCTGGGGTCATGACGGGGCGCGAATCGCAGGTGAGTGGCCAGCATGCGGTGGCGGTGGCGCTTGCGCGCGGTCGCGCCGGGCTTGCGGAGTTCAGCGACGAGGCCGTGCGCGACGAGTCACTGCGCGCGCTGGGCCGCCGGGTTGAGTTTGTGGATGACGCACGCTTTGCGGTGGAGTCGGCCCGGGTGACGGTGCATTTGACCGATGGCGCAGCGCTCACGGTCGATATCGATATGGCGCGCGGGTCCACGGGACGACCCATGAGCGATGCCGATATCGAGGACAAAGTGCGTACGCTGTGCGCCGGGGGCGGCTCCGGGATTAATCCGCAACGGTTGATCGATGCAGTATGGTCGATCGATGAATCGTTCGACGCAGGCGCGGTGATGGAGTTTGCGGGCTAATTGGTTTGATCCGGCTTTGGCTTGTATTGCAAGGGAGACATGAAATGCATAATTTGAAAAAGTACCTGTTTGCAGGGTCGATTGCCTTTGGTCTCGCCGTGGGTGCGGCGGCCCCGGCGCCGGCACTGGCTGAGGGCGCTTTCAAGCCCACGGGCCCGGTGCGCATCGTCGTGCCGTTTCCACCAGGTGGGGGCACCGATGCCATGTCGCGCATCGTCGGTGAAAAGTTGGGTGAGATCTGGCAACAACCTGTCATCATCGAAAACCGTTCCGGCGCGCAGGGTAATGTCGGCACAGCCTACGCGCTCAAGACGCCTCCCGATGGCATGACCTGGGTGGTTGCTCACCAGGGCGTGCTGACAGTAAACCCATTCCTGTACAAGAAGGACCTGGGATTCGACGTGTTTAAGGACATGACGCCGATCGGGCGTGCAACCCAGCAGCCGTTTGTGCTGGTCGCGAACCCCAAGGTGCCGGTGTCGACGCTTAAAGAGCTTGAGACGATGGCCCGCGCGCAGCCCGGGAAGTTCAGCTTTGGTTCAAGCGCTGCGGGGCCGCAACTGGCGGTCGAGATGTTCAAGCACACGACCGGTGTCCAGCTGCTGCATGTCGCCTACAAAGGCGCGGGTCCTGCGGTGATCGATGTGCTGGCGGGCAATATCGACATGCTGGTGGCCAACCCGGCATCAATTGCGCAACACGTGAAGTCAGGCAAGCTCAAGGCGCTGGTAGCCTTTGGCGATCAGCCGGTGGCAGTTTTGCCGGGCGTTGCGACGGCCCCGCAGGCCGGCTATCCGATGCTGGGCGATATCCCTGAGTGGTATGGATTTGGGGTGCCTGCCGGTACCCCCGCGGCCACGGTGCAGCTACTGAACAAAGATCTGAACACCGCACTGAGCAACCCGGATGTGGTGCGCAGGCTGAGCGAACTCGGCCTGAACGCATCGCCCACAACCACCGCGGAGTTCGCCAGCCAGATCCGCCGAGATAATGACCGATGGGGCAAACTGATCCGCGAAGCGGGGGTGCGGATCGATGGTTGA
>JADZBO010000171.1 GCA_020851995.1 Burkholderiaceae bacterium | reverse complement strand
GCATGGCGAGCCTTGCGCGGTTCGGATCGCGCGCCTTGACGGCGCGCAGAATCGCGCGATGCTCGCGGATCGCCTGATCCCAGGTTGCTTGTGTGTCGAAGTAGTTCGACAGACGTGTGAACAGCACGCCCATGCGCGCATCGAACATCTGCTCCACCATGCTTGTCAGCACCTGGTTGCCGGTCGCGCGCGCCAGCACCGCGTGGAACTCGCGGTCTGCGTCCAGCGGATTCTGATTGTCTCGGGCAAGTGCGGTCATCTGCTCAAGCAGCTGTTCGAGCAACGCGACATGCTCGTCGCTTCGGCTTTGCGCGGCATGGGCGGCGATTTCCGCCTCGATCAGCAGGCGTGCCTGGATGACTTCAAAGGGGGCAAAGTCCCTTTCGGGCATGCGACCACGTTGTCGGCCCTGCTCGGGCTTACAGACATAGACACCGCTGCCCATGCGGATCTGAACCAGGCCGGCCACCTCGAGCGCGATCAGCGCTTCACGCACGGATGGACGGGACACGCGGAATTTTTCCGCGAGATCGCGCTCGGACGGCAGGCGTGAGTCGACCTTAAACTCGCCCGACTCGATCAACTGGCAGAGCTGATCGGCGATTTGCTGATAAACGCGGCGCGTATCGATTGACTGGATTGGCATAAATTGGATTTTGGCACAGGAACTGGTAAATTGGTAAATTGGTAAAGCCAATTTACTAACCAATCCGCGGGGCCGTGCTCGGGTCAAGGCAAGGCCCGCCTTCGACCGACGCACCCCCGGTGGGGCGTCCGCAAGAACAGGAGACTCAGCGCATGCGCCTGCAGGGAAAAACCATCGTCATTACGGCCGCCGGGCAGGGCATCGGCCGTGCCTGCGCACTTGCCATGGCACGCGAGGGTGCTGCTGTGTGGGCCACCGACCTCAACCCGGCTCTGCTCGCCGCCTACAGCGGCATGGCGGGAATCCGCACGGCTGAACTCAATGTGCTCGACACCAAAGAGGTTGATGACTTCGCCGGGCGTGTCGGCGCGATCGATGTGCTTCTGAACTGCGCAGGCTATGTGCATCAGGGCGACATCATGCAGACCAGCGAAAACGACTGGGATTTCAGCATGGATCTCAACGTCAAGTCGATGTATAGAACGATCCGTGCCTTTCTTCCGGCGATGCTTGCGCAGGGCGGGGGCAGCGTGATCAACATGGCTTCAGCCGCTTCCAGCATCAAGGGTGCGCCCAATCGGGTGATCTATAGTGCCTCGAAGGCTGCCGTGATCGGACTGACTCGGGCGCTGGCGGCAGACTATGTCTCCCGCGGGGTGCGATTCAACGCGATTTGCCCTGGGACCGTCGAGTCGCCCTCGCTTGGTGACCGGATCAGGGCTGTATCGGCCGACACCGGCAAGACCATCGATGAGGCCCGCGCGATGTTCATTTCGCGTCAGCCGATGGGGCGCCTGGGTCGGGCCGAGGAAATCGCTATGCTGGCGGTGTATCTGGCCTCCGACGAGTCGGCCTTTACCACGGGCACCGCCCAGATCATCGACGGCGGCTGGTCGTTGTAGCATTCCAGCAAAACCAACGCATTCCAGCCAAACAAATTCAACCCAGGAGATGCAATGAAACTCGTACGCTTTGGCGCCAAAGGCAAGGAAAAACCCGGCCTGATCGACAAGGAAGGCAAACTGCGTGATCTTTCAGGCGTAATCGCCGACATCACGCCCGAGCAACTTGCTCCGGCAGCGCTTGCCCGGCTCACCAAGCTGGATCCTTCGACGCTGCCGCTGGTCAAAGGCAAGAAGCGTTTCGGCGTGCCGCTCAACGGCGTGCGCAAGTTCCTCGCGATCGGGTTGAATTATTCGGATCATGCCGCCGAAGCCGGCATGCCGATTCCGAAGGAGCCGATCCTGTTCTTCAAGGCGGATACCAGCCTGAGCGGTCCGAATGATGACGTCATGCTGCCCCTGGGATCGAAGAAATCCGATTGGGAAGTCGAACTTGGCTTGGTGATCGGCAAGAAGGCCCGCTACGTATCGAAGAAGGACGCACTCAAGCATGTCGCTGGCTATTGCGTGGTGAACGACATTTCCGAGCGCGAATACCAGATCGAGCGTGGTGGCACCTGGGACAAAGGCAAGGGGTGCGATACTTTCGGCCCGGTCGGTCCATGGCTTGTCACCACCGATGAGATCAAGGATCCGCAGAATCTTGAAATGCGGCTTGAGGTCAACGGCAAGCGCTTTCAGACGGGCAACACCAAAACCATGATTTTCGATGTGGCGACGATCGTCAGCTACGTGAGCCAATTCATGACACTGATGCCGGGCGACATCATCACGACCGGCACGCCACCGGGCGTGGGCATGGGCGTCAAACCCAAGCCGCGTTTCCTCAAGGCCGGCGACGTCATGACGCTTGGCGTTGAGGGCCTTGGCGAGCAAACCCAGAAGGTTGTTGCATTCAAGAAGTAATTGACCTGGGTTGTGCGCGGGTGCGGCACTGCCGGGCCCGCCCGCGGCCCTTTGCTTGTCCAGGAGTGACCCGTGGCACAGTCCAAGAAATCGCCCCCCCCGCCGAGCAAGGCTGCTGCGGCTAATCAGTCGGCGTCGGCTCGCAAACCTGCCGCGACCGGCAAAACGGCCTCGACAGGCAAAGCTGCGCTTGCGGGCAAAGTAAACACCTCGGGCAAAGCAGACACCTCGGGCAAAGCAGACACCTCGGGCAAATCAGCGGTTGCGCTTCGGCAGCCCGCAATAGGCAAGCCCGGCGGTGCCCGTAAACCTTCCGCTGCAAATAAGCCGGTCGCTGCAGGTAAAGCTTCTGCCGCGGGCAAGAAGCCGGGCACAGCCGGGAAGTCGATTTCTGTGAAGTCCTCTGCCTCTGCGGGCGATTCGCCTGCGGCGAGTCGATCGAGCCAGTGGTTTTCACGCGACGATATTTACGGGTTTATTTATCGCAGCTGGACGAAGAATCGCGGCATCCCGCACGACCAGTTCGACGGGCGTCCCGTCATCGGGATCTGCAACACGTGGTCCGAGTTGACGCCCTGCAACTCGCACTTCCGCCTGCTGGCCGACCAGGTGCGTCAGGGGGTACTTGAGGCGGGTGGGTTTCCGCTGGAGTTTCCGGTGACATCGCTGGGCGAGACGCTGGTGCGGCCGACTGCCATGTTGTTACGCAATCTTGCCAGCATGGATGTCGAAGAAACCATTCGTGCCAATCCGCTCGACGGCGTGGTCCTGCTGTTTGGCTGCGACAAGACCACGCCCTCGCTGCTGATGGGCGCGGCGAGTGTGAACATTCCGACGATCGGCGTCTCCGGCGGGCCGATGCTGAATGGCAAATACCGGGGCACCGACATCGGCTCCGGCACGAACACCTGGTCCATGTCGGAAGACGTGCGCGCCGGCAAGATGACCACCGACGAATTTCACGAAGCCGAATCCTGTATGCACCGGTCGCATGGACACTGCATGGTGATGGGTACCGCCTCGACGATGGCCAGCATGGTCGAATCGCTTGGCGTGGCGTTGCCGGGCAATGCGGCATTCCCTGCGGTCGACGCGCGTCGGAATGTGCTGGCGCGTGAATCGGGGCGGCGTATCGTGCAAATGGTGCGCGAGAATCTGACTCTCGACAAAATCCTGACGCGCCAGGCCTTCGAGAACGCAATCCGGACCAACGCGGCGATCGGCGGGTCAACCAACGCGGTGATCCACCTGATTGCGATTGCGCGCCGTATTGGCGTGAAACTGTCGATTGACGACTGGGACAAGTTCGGACGCGGCGTGCACACGCTGCTGAATCTGATGCCCAGCGGCAAATACCTGATGGAAGATTTTTGCTACGCCGGCGGGTTGCCGGTCGTGTTGCGCACTCTGGGAGAGCAGGGGCTGCTGAACAAGCGCGCCCTGACCGTCACCGGCAAGAGCATCTGGGAAAACAACAAGAAAGCACCGTGCTGGAACCGCGACGTGATCACCTCGTGGGATCAACCCTTCAAGGAAAACACCGGTATCGCCGTGTTGCGCGGCAATCTCTGCCCGGACGGCGCGATCATCAAGCCCTCGGCGGCAACCCCCAGGCTGCTCAAGCATCGCGGCCGTGCGGTGGTCTTCCAGAATATCGAGGATTTCCATGGCCGTATCGATGATCCGAAACTGGACATCGATGAGAACTGCATTATGGTGCTGAAGAACTGTGGACCCAAGGGCTACCCAGGGATGGCTGAGGTGGGCAACATGCCCTTGCCGCCGAAGATCCTCAAGAAGGGTATTACCGACATGATTCGCATCTCGGATGCGCGCATGAGCGGTACCGCGTATGGCACAGTGATCCTGCATGTCGCGCCCGAGGCGGCGGCCGGAGGTCCGTTGGCGCTGGTCGAGAACGGTGACATGATCGAACTGGATGTCGAGGCGCGTCGGCTGCATCTGGATGTCAGCGAGGAAGTGCTCGCAAAGCGCCGTGCGACGTGGCAACCGCCAAAGCAACCCCTCAACCGCGGGTATTACAAGCTCTACGTCGATCACGTCAACCAGGCCAATGATGGCGTGGATTTTGATTTTCTGGTCGGATGCAGCGGTAGCGCGGTGCCGCGCGACAACCACTGAGCGTTTCCCCGGGGTCGCACGCACAGCCCGGCATCGCTGCCGGGGATGGGACCGTGTGCGCTGCCCCGTGCTTGTGGCTGAGCGCTCGTGTTCGCGGTGCCTCAGGGCCTTGCGAAACGTTCGCGCAACGCCTGTGCGATCAGACTGACCGCCGTGTTGGCCTCATCCAGGATGCGCCCCATCAGCGCGAAGCCGTGAATCTGGCGCTCGAAGCAGATGTACTGGGTGGGCACGCCGGCGGTCGACAGTTTGTCGGCGTACAGCAGGCCTTCGTCGCGCAGCGGATCGAATCCGGCGGTCAGAACCAGGGCGGGCGGCAGGTTACGGTGATCCGCCGCCCGCAGCGGCGAGGCGCGCCAGTCCAGGCGCATCCAGGCCTCGGGCATGTAATGCCCGTAGAAATAATCGATCGACTCTTTGGTCAGCAGATAGCCCTGCGCGTTGGTTCGTAGCGACGCGGTCTGGGCGCAGACATCGGTCACTGGATAAATCAATAACTGGAGTACCGGGGAAAATTCCCGCGCGTCGCGCAGCGCCAGGCTAACGACCGCGGCGAGTTGTCCGCCTGCACTGTCGCCGCCGACGGCGATGCGCGACGGGTCGACATGCAGTTCGGCGGCCTGGTCGTGCACCCATTGCGTCGCCGAGATACAGTCTTGTGCTGCTGCAGGGAAAACGTGCTCGGGCGCCAGCCGGTAGTCGACCGAGAACACTGCACAGCCTGCCTGATTGCAAAGCTGGCGGCAGAGAACATCATGTGTGTCGAGATCCCCGATCACATGCCCGCCGCCATGGTAGTAGACCAGCGCCGGCAGGATCTCTGTATCTGAACTGCCAGCGGGCCGGTAGCAACGCACGGTAACGGACCCGTCAGGCCCTGGGGCCTTTACATCGCGCCAGGAGGCGATCGCCGGCGGATCCGGCTGGCTGAAGTAGCGGCGCTCGGAGTAGAACGCACGTGCCTCGGCCGGGGTCAGGGTGTGCGTGGGTGGAATACCTTTTTCGATGACGAGATCGATGAGCGCTTTGGCTTGTGGGTCGAGCATGGGGTTCTCCTTCTGGCCAATACTCTATTTTCGCCGCAGCGTGCTGAAGTGTCTGCCAGCGGCGACGATGGCGAACACCGCGATCGCGAAGCCGATCGTCATACCGTCGACTGCTTCGCCCAGCAGCAGGGCCGAGGCAATGATCGTCAGAAAAGGCTGCAACAACTGTGTCTGACCGACGCGGGCGATGCCGCCCAGCGCCAGACCGCGAAACCAGGGCAAAAACCCGAGAAACTGACTGATCAGCGCGACGTACAGCAGGCCGATCCAGGCTCCGGGCGTGGCCGACAGTGAATCCGGGAAATACAGGATCACCGTCGGGATCCAGATCGGCAAACCCATCAGGAGTGCCCAGGAGATGGTCTGTAACCCCCCGAGCGAACGCGAGACCGTCGCCCCCACCGCATAGGCCACGGACGCGGTGACCACGGCGATGAGCAAATAGATGTCGGCGAGCGCGATGCCGCCGTGGCTGCGCATGAGCGAAAATGCAACCACTACTGCGCTGCCCAGCACGGCGAACAACCAGAAGCCAGGCGATGGACGTTCTTTGAAGACCAATGCGCCGGTGGCTGCGACCGTCAGCGGCATGATGCCCAGCACGACACTTCCGTGCGATGCGTCAACATGCTGCATCGCGAGTGCAGTGAAGAGTGGAAAGCCGAAGACCACCCCTGTGACGACCGCACAAAGCGCCTTGAATTCGCTGCGGTTGGGCAAGCGGTAGCGGCCGATCGCGAGGTAGATGCCGGCAAGCGCGGCAGCAAGCACGATACGCGCCGCGCAGAGGAACACCGGATCAAACGAAACCAGCGCCGCGCGTGTGGCCGGCAGCGTGAGGCTGAATGCTGCAACGGCCAACAGGCCGAGCAGCAATCCCCGGGTTTCGGTTCTCACATTCCGCTGTACACGGGACCCTCGCCGCCTTGCGGCGCAACCCAGACGATGTTCTGGGTTGGGTCCTTGATATCGCAGGTCTTGCAGTGCAGGCAGTTTTGGGCGTTGATCTGCAACTTGTCGTTGCCGGCATCGTCCTTGATGAACTCGTAGACGCCTGCCGGGCAATAGCGCGCTTCCGGGCCGCCAAACTTGCGCAGGTTGATATCAACCGGCACCGAGGCATTCTTGAGGGTGAGGTGGATCGGTTCGTTTTCCTCGTGGTTGGTGTTCGAGATGAACACCGAACTGAGCCTGTCGAACGTCAGCACGCCATCCGGTTTCGGATAATCGATTTTCGGGCACTGATCAGCGGGCTTGAGGTAGGTGTGATCGGGCGCGTGACGGTGAATGGTCCAGGGGATGTTGCCGCGCAGCAGCCATTGCTCGATACCGGTCATGAGGGTCGCCACATTGCGCCCCTTTTTGAACCAGGCCTTGAAATTGCGCGCCTTGTTGAGTTCGGTGCGCAGCCAGGATCCTTCGAACGCAGCGGGATAGGCGGCGAGTTCGTCCTGATTGCGTCCGCCCGCCAGTGCGTCGAAGCAGGCTTCGGCTGCCATCATGCCCGACTTGATCGCGGCGTGACTGCCCTTGATCCTGGATGCGTTGAGGAATCCGGCCTCGCAGCCGACCAGCGCGCCGCCCGGGAAGACCAGCTTCGGCAGTGACAGCAGGCCGCCGGCGGTGATGGCCCGTGCACCGTAGGCGATTCGTTTGCCGCCCTCGAATGTGCCGCGCAGCGCGGGGTGGGTCTTGTAGCGCTGGAACTCTTCAAATGGCGACAGCCAGGGGTTGGCATAGTCCAGCCCGACCACCATGCCCACGGCGACCTGGTTATTGTCCATGTGGTAAAGGAAGGATCCGCCATAGGTGTCGGAATCCAGAGGCCAGCCTGCTGTGTGCAGCACCATGCCGGGCCGGGACTTGGAGGGATCCACTTCCCAGAGCTCCTTCACACCAATCCCGTAGGCCTGAGGGTCGCGTCCTTCGTCGAGTTTGTATTTTGCGATCAGCTCGCGGCCGAGCTGTCCGCGCGAACCCTCGGCGAAGATGGTGTACTTGGCCAGCAGCTCCATGCCCTGCTGGTAGGCGTCGGTGGGTTGGCCGTCACGGCCGACACCCATGTCACCCGTGGCCACGCCGCGCACGGCGCCAGCCTCGTCATACAGAACCTCCACCGCGGCAAAACCGGGAAATATTTCAACACCCAGGGCCTCAGCCTGCTCGCCGAGCCACTTGGTCACATCGCCCAATCTGACGATATAGTTGCCGTGATTGTGGAAACAGGGGGGGAGCAGCCAGCCCGGCGTCTTCTTGGAGCCGGTTTCGGTCAGAAACAGGAACTCGTCCTCAGTCACCTTGATCGTGACGGGTGCGCCCTGGTTTTTCCAGTCCGGCAGCAATTCGTCGAGTGCGATCGGATCCATCACGGCGCCCGACAGAATGTGGGCGCCGATTTCGCTGGCTTTTTCCAGTACGCAGACCGAAACCTCGGTGCCGCGCTCGCTGGCAAGCTGTTTCAGGCGAATCGCGGTCGACAACCCGCCCGGGCCTCCACCCACCACGACGACGTCGTACTCCATCGACTCTCGCTGCGACATGAACTTCTCCCCGGCTCAAAGTATGATCATTGATCGCACGATTGTATTGCAGGCGGGTTCCAGAGGTTGGATCGCGGTCTTGCAAAGTGCGGAACCGACCCTTTTGCAATTCTTGCGGAGATTTGAGTGACACAGGCTGAAGCACCCACCCTCGAGGTTGGAGACACGTTTTTGTGTGACCTGAGCATGCGCTGGGGCGAAGCCGATAGCCTCAATCACATGAATAACGTGGTCTATTTCCGCTACATGGAAGAGGGCCGTATTCAGAGTTTCGCCGCAGCCGGCATCGAATCAACGGATCGCTTCGGGCCCGTGGTCGTTCACGTTTCCTGCGATTTCTTCAAGCAAATCAACTATCCGTCGACTGTGCGTGTCACCCACCGGGTCGTGCGCATTGGGCGCTCCAGCCTCGAGCACGAGGTCGATCTGGCCGTGGTTCAGGACGATGGAGTCGATTTACGGGCCCGCGGGCGCTCAATTATGGTCTGGATGGATTTTGAACTGGCCAAGTCAGCTGCCTGGCCCCCCGAGGTGCTGTCGGCTATGGCACGCGCCGCAAATCGTAGATAATCTGGCTAAGTACCCACGTACAACCTGCAAGGAGTGGATTGAATGAACAAGGTATACCCAAGCGCCCGGGAGGCGCTGGCCGGAATCGTGAAAGACGGGGTCACGCTCGGTGTCGGCGGCTTTGGCCTGTGTGGAATCCCTGAGGCCCTGATCGCCGCAGTGCGCGACCTGGGTGTCAAAGACCTCACCTGCATCAGCAACAACGCGGGTGTCGATGATTTTGGGTTGGGTATCCTGCTCAAGACTCGCCAGGTGCGCAAGATGATTTCGTCTTACGTTGGCGAGAACAAGGAGTTCGAGCGGCAGTTTTTGTCGGGCGAACTCGAGCTCGAGTTCACGCCACAGGGGACGCTGGCCGAGCGCCTGCGCGCCGGTGGCGCAGGGATTCCGGCCTTTTTCACGCGCACGGGCGTGGGCACCGTGATCGCCGAAGGCAAGGAAATCCGCGAATTTGACGGCCACCAGTACATCATGGAGCGCGCCCTGACGCCGGACGTCTCCCTGGTCAAGGCCTACATCGCCGACAAGGTCGGCAACCTGATCTTCCACAAGACGGCGCGCAACTTCAATCCGCCCGTCGCGCAAGCGGGCAAGATCACGGTGGTTGAAGTCGAGAAGGTCGTCGAGACCGGTGAGCTTGATCCCGACCAGATTCACCTTCCCGGAATCTTCGTTCACCGTATCGTGATCAACGCCAACCCCGAAAAGCGGATCGAGCAGCGCACCGTTCGCGCGGCCAAATAAGGAGCACACACATGGCATGGACTCGTGACCAAATGGCGGCACGCGCCGCTCAGGAACTGCGCGACGGCTTCTACGTCAATCTCGGCATTGGCGTTCCCACGATGGTGGCTAACCACGTGCCTGAGGGCATGGTGGTGTGGCTGCAGTCCGAAAACGGCCTGCTTGGTATTGGCGGTTTCCCGACCGAAGACGAGGTGGACGCCGACCTGATCAACGCCGGCAAGCAGACTGTGACCACGTTGCCCGGATCGTCGATTTTCTCGTCGGCCGATTCGTTCGGGATGATTCGTGGTGGCAAGATCAATCTGGCCTTCCTCGGCGCAATGCAGGTGTCTGAAACTGGCGATCTGGCCAACTGGATGATTCCCGGGAAGATGGTCAAGGGCATGGGCGGCGCGATGGATCTCGTTGCCGGCGTGGGCCGCGTGATCGTCCTGATGGAGCACGTCGCCGCCAAAAAGGACGGCACGTTCGATCTCAAGTTGCTGCCCAAGTGCACACTGCCCCTTACGGGCGTCGGTGTGGTCGAGATGATCATTACCGATCTTGGCGTCATGCATGTGACGCCTGACGGACTGAAACTCACCGAACTCGCGCCGGGGGTGACGGTTGACGAGGTCAAGTCCAAGACCGCTGCCAAACTTGACGTTTCGGCAGTGAGCTGATGGCGCGGCCTGAGGTCCCGCAATCGGCGAGCCCCAAGGCGCGCGTGCACTTTGCCTCCATGCGGGGGACCGCATGAAGCCCGTGGTCGTGATTCACGGGGGGGCGGGCGCAGTGAGCCGCGGAACTGCCTCGCCAGCGCTCGAGCATGAATATCACGCCGCCTTGCAGCGTATTCTGACCTCTGCCCAGGCGGTGCTGGCGCAGGGTGGATCGGCGCTCGACGCCGTTTCGGTTGCGGTGACCGGCCTGGAAGATTGTCCTTACTTCAACGCCGGACACGGTGCGGTCCTGACTTCGGACGCCACCCACGAGCTCGATGCGGCCATCATGGACGGAGCGACGCTGCGTTGTGGTTCGATTGCCAATGTGCATCACGTGCGCAATCCGGTGCTGCTCGCGCGCATGGTCATGGAGCGCAGTCGGCACGTGTTCTTTGTGGGCGAGGGTGCCGAGCGTTTTGCCCGCGCCAACGGCGTCACTCTGGTAGAGCGCGATTATTTCACCACCCCGGCCCGACTAGAGCAACTGCGGCGCGCGCAACACGAAGCCGCGGATGGCGCGGATTCGGATGGCCAGGGGCAACCAATCCTGGCCGGGCGTCCAACACGGCCCGCGGATTCCAATGAGCCAATCGATCCGGATCGCAAGTTCGGCACGGTCGGTGCGGTTGCACTTGATGCCGACGGCAATCTTGCGGCAGCCACCTCAACCGGGGGTATTACCAATAAGCAGGTCGGCCGCGTGGGCGATGCGCCGGTCATAGGCGCCGGTACCTACGCAAACAACGCGACCTGTGCGGTGTCGTGTACCGGCACCGGTGAAATGTATATCCGGATGGTGGCCGCGTATGACGTGGCGGCGCGCATGCAGTACGCCGGGGCCACGCTTGCCCAGGCGGCTGACGCGGTGATGTTTGAAGCGTTGCCCTCGGTTGGTGGCAAGGGCGGTCTGATCGCGGTCGACCAGCACGGCAATATTGCCTTGCCGTTCAACACCGATCGCATGTACCGCGGCTATGCGCGACTTGGCGAGCATCCCGTCACTGAAATCTATCCGACGTGAGCGCGCCTGTGGCTATCGCCGCTGATCGCGTCGTTCAGGTCGATGGACTGAGCGTGCGGTTTTCCGGATCCGAACGTACCGTCGACGCCGTTCGCGGACTTTCGTTCCATGTCGATCGCGGCGAAACACTGGCAATTGTCGGAGAATCGGGTTCTGGCAAATCGGTGACCTCGCTGGCGCTGATGCGTCTGGTCGAGCACGGCGGCGGGCGCATGATCAGCGGTGCGATGGCATTGCGCCGACGCAGCGGCGAGATCGTTGACCTTGCTGGCGCGGATGCCTCGCAAATGCGCACCGTGCGCGGTGCTGACATGGCGATGATTTTCCAGGAGCCGATGACCTCGCTGAATCCGGTGTTCACTGCCGGAGACCAGATCGCCGAGTCGATTCGCCTGCATCAGAAGGCCAGCGCCTCTGCGGCGCGCGCCGAAACCTTGCGTCTGCTTGAACTGGTGCGCATTCCGGAAGCGCGTTCGGTGATGGAGCGCTATCCTCATCAGTTATCGGGTGGCATGCGGCAGCGCGTGATGATCGCCATGGCGCTGGCCTGCAAACCTGCGTTGCTCATCGCCGACGAGCCGACGACCGCCCTGGATGTGACGATTCAGGCGCAGATTCTGTCGCTGATCCGGCAGTTACAGCGCGAGATGCACATGGGGGTGATTTTCATCACCCACGATATGGGCGTGGTCGCGGAGGTTGCCGATCGCGTGTTGGTGATGTACCAGGGTGAGCAGGTCGAGCAGGGGTCGGCAACCCAGGTTTTTGCGCACCCCCGAGAGCCTTATACGCAAGCCTTGCTGGCCGCGGTGCCGCGGCTCGGTTCGATGCACGACACCGACTTGCCGCAGCGCTTTGCGCTTCTGGCTGAAAAGACGCCGGCCGGCGACACAGTGTCGCCATCGGCGTCCGTGACTGCAACCGTACCGGCGTCGGAGTCTGTCAGCGCCGACGCTGAAGTCAGCACTCAGGACAACACACACGACAACACACACGACAACACACACGACAACAAACACGACAACAAACACGACAACGTCAATGCCGACCCACACGCCGCCGCCGCGCCGCAGAGTCGTCCGGGCGACCCGATCGTGTTGCCATACCGCAATGCCACCCCGATTCTTCGGGTGCGCAATCTGGTCACGCGCTTTGACCTGCGCGGCGGCATTCTGAACCGCGTGCAGAGGCGCGTGCACGCCGTGGAGCGCGTCAGTTTCGACCTGTACCCGGGCGAGACTCTGGCGCTGGTGGGGGAGTCCGGTTGCGGCAAATCCACCACCGGGCGATCGCTGTTGCGGTTGGTGGAAACTCAGTCCGGCGAAATCGAATTCGACGGTCAGAACGTCGTCACGCTGGGCCACCAGAAGCTGCAATCCCTGCGTCGCAACATTCAGTTTGTATTCCAGGATCCGTTCGCTTCGCTTGATCCGCGCGTGACAGTCGGCTATTCCATTATGGAGCCGCTGCTGGTGCACCGTGCTGCGACACCGCAGGAGGCGCGGCGTCGCGTTGCCGAGTTGCTTGATCGCGTGGGACTGTCGCCAGATATGGCGCAGCGCTATCCGCACGAATTTTCCGGTGGTCAGCGACAGCGGATCTGCATTGCACGGGCGCTGGCCCTCAATCCGAAGGTGGTGATCGCCGATGAATCGGTCTCGGCGCTCGATGTGTCGATCCAGGCCCAGATCATTAACCTGCTGATTGGTTTGCAGCAGGAGCTTGGGGTGTCCTTTCTGTTTATCTCGCACGACATGGCCGTGGTCGAACGCATCAGTCACCGAGTGGCAGTGATGTATCTCGGTCAGATTGTCGAAATCGGACCGCGGCGCGAGATCTTCCAGAATCCGCAGCACCCTTACACGCGTAAACTCATGGCCGCCGTGCCGATCGCCGACCCCGCGAGGCGGCACCTTTCGCGCGAACTGCAGGTCGACGAACTTCCCAGCACTATTCGCGCGCTCGGTGACGAACCGGCAGTCGAACCGCTGGTGCGGGTAGGCCCTGACCACTATGTTGCCCGGCATCGGGTCGGGGGAGTCTACTGAGCCGTACCCCGGTCTTTTGGTTCGCTGCCCGTTTCTGTCTGTTAGGCATTCGTTTTTCGTTTTTCGTTTTTCGCTTTTTGTTCTTAGTTCTTAGTTCTTCGTTATTCGTTGTTCGTTTTCAACCTGTACGTCATTCCGTTCATTGTCACTCCCACCCACCGAGGAGAATCGCATGGCCCTTAGAATCATTCCAACCCGCTTGCTTGCGGCCCTGATGCTGGCTGGCGGTACGCTGCTCTCGGCGCAGGCGCTTGCGGCCAAGGATGTCACCTTTGCCGTGGCAATCGCCCTTGAAACGCTTGATCCCTACAACACCAACAGCACACTGAACCAGGCGGCTGGCAAGGCCTACTACGAAGGCCTGTACGAGTTTGACAAGGACTTGAAGCTGCAGCCCAAACTCGCCACGGAATACACAGTATCCCCGGACGGTCTGGTCTACACGCTGAAGCTGCGTCCGGGCATCAAGTTCCACGACGGTACCGATTTCAACGCCGATGCCGTCAAAGCCACCTTCGATCGGGTGTCCAACCCGGAAAATAAACTGGCTCGTTACACCCAGTTCAATCGCGTCAAGTCGACCGAAGTCGTCGATCCGCTGACTGTGCGCATTACGCTCACTGAACCATTCTCGGCGTTCATCAATGCGCTGGCACACCCGTCGGCAATGATCATTTCGCCGACTGCACTCACGAAATACGGCAAGGAGATCGGCTTTAACCCGGTCGGCACGGGTCCTTTCAAGTTCGTCGAATGGAAGCCTGCCGAATACCTGAAGGTAGCCCGGTTTGATGGCTACTGGAACAAGGGTCAGCCCAAGGTCGACACGCTGACGTTCAGAACCGTAACGGACAACAACACGCGTGCCGCCGTGGTGCAAACCGGCGAAGCGCAATTCGCCTACCCGATTCCCTACGAGCAGATCGCGGTTCTGGCCAAAAATCCGAAACTCGACGTGATCGATGACACCAAGTCGATCATGGCGCGCTATGTTTCGATGAACGTTCTGGTCAAGCCTTTCAACGACGTCCGCGTGCGTCAGGCCGTCAATTACGCCATCAACAAACAGGCGCTGTCGAAAGTTGCATTCAACGGCTTCGCCGCGCCGCTCGAAGGCGTGATTCCGCAAGGCGTGGACTTTGCGTTCCAGATGGAGCCGTGGCATTACGATCTGAAGAAAGCCAGAGAACTCCTCGCTGCGGCTGGCTATCCCAACGGTTTCGAAACCACGCTCTGGTCCGCCTATAACGACGGTACGTCGGTCAAGGTCGTTCAGTTCCTCCAGCAGCAGCTTGCACAGGTCGGTATCAAGGCCTCGATCGAGGTGCTCGAATCGGCCCAGCGTGTGCAACGCGTAGGCCAGGTGCAGAAGCCAGAGGACGCAAAAGTGCGCATGCTCTATGCCGGCTGGTCGTCCTCGACCGGCGAAGCCGACTGGGCGTTGCGGCCGTTGCTCAGCACAGCGGCATTCCCGCCGGTGATGAACAACACCGCGTACTATTCGAACAAAGAGGTTGACGCTGCCATCATGGGGGCGCTCACAACCACGAGTCGCGATGAAAAGACGGCCTTGTACAAGAATGCACAGGAAATCATCTGGAAAGATGCGCCCTGGGCCTTCCTGGTCACGGCGAACAATGTCTACGTTCGGGCCAAGAACCTGTCAGGTGTCTACGTGCAACCTGACACCTCGTTCTGGTTCGGCGACATCGACCTGAAGTGAATTTTCGCGGTGCGGCGGTCGTCGAAAAGTCTGCCGCCGCATCCGTCAACCTGAGCGACTGATGTTCTCCTATTCCTGCCGGCGCCTGCTTGGCATGATCCCGACGCTGTTGATGGTGTCGGTCATCGTGTTCCTTTTCGTGCATATGCTGCCCGGCGATCCTGCACGGATGGTGGCAGGGCCGGATGCGGATCTGACGACCATCAATCTTATCCGCAAGGATCTTGGACTGGATCTGCCGCTGCACCAGCAGTTTGTGCGCTATTTCACGGACTTGATGCACGGCGACCTTGGCGTTTCGTTGCGCACGCGCCGGCCTGTATCAACCGAGATTGCCGAGCGCTTTCTGCCGACGCTCTGGTTGACGTTGTGGAGTATGGCATGGTCGGTGCTGGTCGGCATGACCATCGGCGTCTGCTCGGCGGTGTGGCGAAACCGCTGGCCTGATCGCCTGGGAATGACCTTCGCAATCTCAGGGATCTCTTTTCCAGCCTTTGCGCTGGGCATGATGCTGATCCAGGTGTTCGCGGTCGATCTCGGCTGGTTGCCGACAGTGGGTGCGTCGACCTGGCGGCACTACATTCTGCCGTCTGCCACATTGGGCGCCGCGGTGGCCGCTGTCATGGCGCGCTTTACCCGGTCTTCGTTTGTCGAAGTCATTCAGGAAGATTTCGTGCGCACGGCCAGGGCCAAAGGGCTGTCCGAGCCCGTCGTGATCTTGCGCCATACCCTGCGCAATGCGCTGATTCCGGTTGTGACGATGATGGGCTTGCAATTCGGGTTTCTGCTTGGCGGTTCGATCGTGGTTGAAACCGTGTTTGCCTGGCCGGGCATGGGCCGTTTGCTGGTTGACGCCGTGACGCAGCGCGATTACCCGGTGATTCAGGGGTTGGTGCTGCTTTTTTCCCTTGAGTTCATTCTGATCAATCTGGTGGTTGACGTGCTGTACGGCGCCATCAACCCGGCGATTCGTTACAAGTGAGCGTGGGCATGTCATCGGCAATTCGGACCCCGCTCTCGGAATTCCTGCGCAAGTTCAGGCGCCAGCGCCTTGCCTTGGTGGCCGGCATGTTCGTGGCGCTGCTCGTGCTGGTTGCGCTCTTTGCGCCGTGGATTGTTCCCTACGATCCGGAAGGTTATTTCGATTATGACGCGCTCAATGCCGGCCCGTCGCTTGCCCACTGGTTCGGTGTCGACGCACTGGGCAGGGATATCTTCAGCCGGGTCGTGATGGGGGCGCGCATCTCGCTTGCCGCCGGCTTGCTGTCGGTCACGATCGGCGCCGTGATCGGAACGCTGATGGGTCTGGTCGCTGGCTACTACCAGGGCTGGGTCGAGCGGATCGCGATGCGGATTTCCGATGTGCTACTGGCATTCCCCGGGATGCTGCTGGCGATCGGTGTCGTGGCGATTCTCGGGTCCAGCATGGTCAATGTCATCATTGCGGTCGCGGTCTTCAGCATTCCGGCCTTCGCGAGGCTGGTGCGCGGCAACACGCTGGCGCTTAAGGAAATGACTTACGTCGAGGCGGTGCGCAGCCTCGGGGCTTCCGATTTCACGATCATGTTGCGTCATATCCTGCCGGGCACCGTCTCGCCGATCGTCGTCTACGGCACCATGCGCATCGGCACATCGATCATTACCGCAGCCAGCCTGTCTTTCCTTGGCATGGGGGCCCAGCCGCCGACGCCGGAGTGGGGCGCGATGCTCAACGAAGCGCGCTCGGACATGGTGGTCGCGCCACACGTTGCGCTCTTCCCCGCGCTGGCGATCTTCTTCACGGTGCTGGCCTTCAATCTGCTGGGCGACGGCTTGCGCGACGCGCTCGATCCCAAGATCGACCGGAAATAGACTGCCATGAACCACGCGCTTGCATTGCCGCCACGGATCGGCGTCCTTCCCGAAGGCGGCCGGAACGCCGTCACCGACGTTCCCGGTGTGCGGGTGGGCCATTGCACGCTGAGTCGGGCGGAGATCCAGACCGGAGTGACGGTCCTGTGCCTTCATGACCGTTCGCATTTTCTGCACAAGGTGCCCGCGGCGGCATCCGTCTTCAATGGTTTCGGCAAATCCGTCGGTTTGATGCAGGTCGAGGAGCTTGGCGTCCTGGAAACACCGATTGCCCTGACCAACACGTTTTCGGTCCCCGCCGTGGCCGCGGCCCAGATTCAGGTCGCAATGGCAGACCATCCCGACATCGGACGGGAATCCGCAACCGTGAACCCGCTGGTGTTCGAGTGCAACGACGGCTACCTGAACGACATTCAGGCAATGGCGATTGAACCCACGCATTACCGGCAGGCGCTTGCGGCTGCGCAGCCAGAATTTGCGCAGGGTTCTATCGGAGCAGGGCGGGGCATGTCATGTTTCGGACTCAAGGGCGGAATCGGCTCTGCATCGCGGATCGCGCCGGGTGACACTGGCTACGTGGTTGGTGCGCTGGTACTTTCGAACTTTGGCCGACTGCGTAACCTGATCGTTGACGGCAAGCCTGTTGGCCGTGTTGTGGCGGAGCGCGACGCCGGGCGGTCAGAGCCCGACAAAGGATCGATCATCATGCTGCTCGGGACGAACGCCCCCCTTGACGCCTTGCAGCTTCGCCGTTTGTCCGCGCGCGCGGCGCTCGGCCTGGCGCGCACCGGATCCTGCATGGGACATGGCAGCGGCGACATCGCCCTCGCTTTTACGACCGCCTACACCGTGCCTCAACGCGCGACCGACCCGATGCCAGCGATCGCAATGGTGCACGCGAGCCTGCTGGATGGGCTTTTTGAGGCTGCCGTTGAAGCGACCGAACAGGCGGTTCTGAATTCGCTCTGGTTCGCCGAGCCCGTGACCGGCCGCGACGGCCACGCGCGCACCACCCTGAGGTCGATTCTCGCTCAAAACTAGCGACCCGAAGGGCGGTTATCCAATCACCGCCAAGCAAATTGTTCCATGCCCGATCACCGCTCACTCAAACAAATGCAGTCCCCACCAAAGCTACAATGCCCCATTAAATTCATCTGACGTCCTCCAACGGATCGTCCGCATCAACTAAGGATTCCCTCATGGACACCTTGTCCAGCCTCCTCAACCTCCTGCTTCACATCGACAAGACGATGCTCCAGTTCATCGCCGACCACGGCAACTGGATCTACGCGCTGCTCTTCGTCATCATTTTTTCCGAAACCGGCCTGGTGTTCGCCAACTTCCTCCCCGGCGACTCCCTGCTCTTCGTCGCGGGCGCCATCTGTGCCATGGGCAAAATGGATCTCTGGACACTGATGGCTTTGCTCTCCTTCGCCGCCATCATCGGAGACGCACTCAACTACTCCATCGGCCGCTGGTTTGGCCAGACCCTCATCAGCCGGACCAAGCTCGTCAGCCCCGCCCGCCTGGCCTACACCCAGGGCTTTTTCGACCGCTATGGCGGCCAGACCATCATCATCGCCAGATTTCTCCCGATCGCGCGCACCATGGCACCGTTCGTGGCCGGCTTCGCCCGCATGAACCCCCGTCGGTTCTTCATGTACAACGTTTCGGGCGGACTGCTCTGGGTCATCTCGCTGACCGGCGCAGGCTATCTCTTCGGCAACCTGCCCTTCGTGCGCGACAACCTCACCGCGGTCATCATCGGCATCATCGTCGTGTCACTGCTGCCGGGATTCATCGCCTGGTTCCGGGCGCGACGCCAGAAATCGCGAACCGCCTGAGCCAGCCAGAGCCCTGGGCAAACCGCTATGAAAATCCTGATTTCCGTAGATATTGAAGGCATAGCCGGCGTTTTCAATGTCGAACAGACCCGGCCCGGAAACGGTGAATACGAGCGCGCTCGTCGCTGGATGACCGAAGAGGCGAATGCAGCGATCCGTGGCGCGTTCGCCGGTGGCGCGACCGAAGTGCTCGTCAACGATTCTCATGGCTCTTTCCGGAACCTCCTGGCGGATGACCTTGATCCAAGAGCCTTGTTTGTCCTCGGTAAACCGCGTTACCTCGGCATGATGGGCGGTCTAGACCCCGAATGCGATGGTGTCATGATGATCGGCTACCACTCCCGTGCCCAGGGGCGCGGGATTCTGGCACACACCATCAACAGTTTTGCGTTTGCCCGCGTCACGGTCAACGGACTGGAACTTAGCGAGGCCGGGCTCTATGGCGCGTTAGCCGCCGAGTCGGGAGTGCCCGTTATTCTCGCGTCTGGCGACGATGTTTTCATCGATGAAAACCGTGACCTGTTTACCCGTGCGCGCTGGGTCCAGACCAAGGTTGCCTATGGCCACGCAAGCGGTGTGACCATGGCACCCAGCGAAGTCCAGGCATCGATCGAACAAGCCGCCCGGCTTGCCGTGCAGGATTGCGCCGAGCCGTCTGTAGCGGCGCATTCGCACCCGCACCTGGTCGTGCCCCCGCTTGAGTGCCTGCTGACCACGCAGGGCCCCGCCATTGCTGACCTGTTCTGCACCTGGCCAGCCCTGACGCGGCTCGACGGCGTGACCGTGCGATTTGCCGCCGCCAGTATGCAGGACCTCATCCGAATGCTCAACAGTCTCTCTGCAATGTCCTTCATGCTGCGATGAACCTTCCCGACAACTCCCAGCCCGTGCGTGCCCCGCTCGCGACCCTTCGTGCCGCGATGCACGCGCAGGGCGTGACCGCGTGCCTGGTCCCCTCAGCCGACCCCCACCTTTCCGAATACTTGCCCGACCACTGGCAAATCCGTCAGTGGCTGACCGGGTTTACCGGCTCAGTCGGCACTGTGGTGGTCACTGCGGATTTTGCCGGCCTCTGGGTCGACAGCCGCTACTGGGTGCAGGCTGAAACCGAACTTGCCGGCACCGGCTTCACGGTCATGAAGACGACCAGCGCCGCCGATCCATCCCACGCCACCTGGCTGGCGCATCGTTTGCCGCAAGGCGCAGTCGTGTCCGTCGACGGGCGGGCACTCTCCCTGATGGCACGCGATTCCCTCGTCGATCTGCTGCATCCCCGGGGCATCGCGCTATTGCTGGATCTCGATTTGCCCGGCGCGTGCTGGCTTGACCGTCCGGCGCTGCCGGCTGCTCCCGTGCGCGATCTGCCCCTTGAGCTGGCTGGCGAAACGCGTGCGGCCAAACTGGGCCGTTTACGTGAGGCAATGCGCGGGCACAAGGCCCAGTGGCACCTCATCTCGACACTCGATGACCTGGCCTGGTTGTTTAACCTCAGGGGAGCCGATGTCAGCTTCAATCCGGTGTTTCTGGGCCATGCCCTGGTGGGCCTTGAAAGCGCAACTCTTTTTGTCGGTGCGGGCAAAATTAATCCAGCGCTTGAGCGCACCCTGGCCGAAGACGGCATCCGCGTCGAAGCGTATGAAAGGGCTGCCAGCGCGCTTGGCGCCTTGCCCGAATCCGACATCCTGTTGGTAGATCCGGCCAGAGTCTGTTGCATACTGGCTGACGCCGCACGTGCCCATCTGGTGCGCGCCATGAATCCGACGCAGTTTTTCAAATCGCAGAAAACCGATTTTGAACTGAGCCGCGTCCGTCGTGCCATGGAAATCGACGGGGCCGCGCTGTGCGCCTTCTTCGCATGGCTTGACACTGCGATTGCGGACCGGGCTCGCCAGACTTTGACGGAACTGATGATCGACGAGGCTGTGACCCGCGAGCGCGCGCGTCATGCGGATTTTGTCTCGCGCAGTTTCGGCACCATTGCCGCGTTCAACGCCAATGGCGCCATGCCCCACTATCGCGCAACGGCCCGGTCGCATGCGCGTATCGACGGGCACGGCTTGCTGCTGATCGATTCCGGCGCGCAATATCTGGGAGGCACAACCGATATCACCCGCGTCGTGCCGGTCGGAACTCCCACGCGCGAGCAGATGGAGGATTACACCGCTGTACTGCGCGCCATGATTGCGCTCTCACGGCTGCGTTTTCCCAGGGGCGTGGCCGCGCCGATGCTCGACGTGGTCGCGCGGGCACCTTTATGGGATCGGCTGGCCGACTATGGGCACGGTACCGGACACGGCGTTGGGTACTACCTGAACGTCCATGAGGGCCCTCAGGTGATTTCCTACCGCGCTGCGCCATTGCCGCACACCGCCATGCAGCCGGGCATGATCACCTCCAACGAGCCCGGCCTGTACCGACCCGGTCGCTGGGGAGTGCGCATTGAAAACCTCCTTTGCAACCGGATTGCCGGTGAGTCGGAGTTTGGCGAATTCCTGGAGTTCGAAACCCTCACGCTCTGCCCGATCGACACCCGTTGCGTGCTGCCCGAGCAGATGCGGGCTGACGAAATCGCCTGGCTCGACAGCTATCACGCCGAAGTGCGGCAACGCCTTGCACCGCATCTCGGGGGCGATGCCCTCGGCTGGATGCTGCGCCGCACCGAACCGATTCTTTCTGCGCAAAGTGAGGGCGGGCGGCTATAATTCAAATTTCCTGCATACGCCTCTTCAAGGGGCGTCAATGACATGACCAAATTTGTATTTGTCACAGGTGGTGTGGTGTCCTCTCTGGGCAAGGGCATCGCCGCCGCGTCGCTTGCGGCCATCCTCGAGTCTCGTGGTCTTCAGGTCACGCTTCTGAAACTCGATCCCTACATTAACGTCGATCCGGGCACCATGAGCCCGTTTCAGCACGGCGAGGTTTTCGTCACCGAAGACGGCGCCGAAACCGACCTCGATCTTGGCCACTACGAGCGCTTCATCTCGTCCAAGATGCGCAAGGTCAATAATTTCACCACCGGCCAGATTTATGAATCCGTCCTGCGTAAAGAACGCCGCGGTGATTATCTTGGCAAGACGGTCCAGGTGATTCCGCACATCACCAACGAAATTCAGGATTTCATCACCCGCGGCGCCGATCAGTCCTGGGATGGCGCGACAGATGTCGCCATTGTCGAGATCGGTGGCACCGTCGGCGATATCGAGTCGCTTCCCTTCCTTGAGGCGGCCCGCCAGATGAGCCTGCGGCTTGGGCGCAACAACGCAGCGTTCATCCATCTGACGCTGGTGCCGTTCATCGCATCCGCGGGCGAGCTCAAGACCAAGCCCACGCAGCATTCTGTCCAGAAGCTGCGTGAAATCGGCATCATTCCCAATGCGCTGCTGTGCCGGGCGGATCGTCCGATTCCCGATGAAGAGCGCGCAAAGATATCGCTTTTCTCCAACGTCCCGCTAGACGCTGTGATTTCCGTCTGGGATGCCGATTCGATTTATAAAATTCCCGGCATGCTGCACAATCAGGGTCTGGACAACCTCATCTGCGAGGCGCTTGCGATCAATCCGCCGCCCGCCGATCTGTCGATGTGGGAAAACCTCATCGATCGCCTTGAGCATCCGCGTCATCAGGTCCGTATCGCCATGGTTGGCAAGTACGTCGACCTGACCGAATCCTACAAGTCGCTGACCGAAGCACTCATTCACGCGGGCATTCACACGCATTCCCGCGTGGTGGTCGAGTACATCGACTCCGAGGCGATCGAGCAAAATGGCACAGAAATCCTCGCGCCATTTGATGCAATCCTGGTCCCTGGCGGATTCGGCAAGCGCGGCACCGAGGGTAAGATTGCTGCCATCCGTTTCGCTCGCGAGAATAACGTGCCGTATCTGGGCATTTGCCTGGGCATGCAATTGGCGGTGATCGAATTCGCGCGCCACGTGGCTGGCCTGGATCTGGCAAACAGCACCGAATTCGATCAGGCCTCGCCGCATCCCGTGGTCGCGCTCATCAACGAGTGGATGGATCGCGAGGGTCGTGTCGAAAAGCGCGACGAAGGCTCCGACCTTGGCGGCACGATGCGCAAAGGCGCGCAAAGCTGCCCGGTCAAACCCGGAACCCTTGCGGCCAGGATCTACGGCAACGTCGTCAACGAGCGCCACCGCCATCGTTACGAAGTCAACAACGTCTACGTGCCAAAGCTCGAGGCCGCCGGCCTCGTGATCAGCGCACGCACGCCAACCGAAGAACTCCCCGAAATGATGGAACTACCCAATCACCCCTGGTTCGTGGGCGTCCAGTTTCACCCTGAATTCACGTCGACGCCACGCGATGGCCATCCGCTGTTCTCAAGCTACATCAAGGCCGCGCTTGAGCATCAGCAAAACCGCGCAGGTGCGTGATGAAGCTCTGTGGCTTTGCTGTCGGGCTTGATCATCCGTTTTTCCTGATCGCCGGTCCGTGCGTGATCGAATCGCGCCAGATGGCGATGGATACGGCCGGCACTTTGCGTGAGATCACCTCGGCGCTTGGCATCCCTTTTATCTACAAAAGTTCGTTCGACAAGGCGAACCGCAGTTCGGGCACGTCCTTCCGCGGGCCCGGCATGGAAGAGGGATTGCAGATCCTTGCCGATGTGCGCGCTGCGCTCAACGTGCCGGTGCTGACCGATGTGCATGACACCACTCAGGTCTCCCAGGTTGCCGCTGTCGTTGATGTCCTGCAGACCCCTGCATTCCTGTGCCGTCAGACGGATTTCATTCACGCCTGCGCGGCCAGTGGTAAACCGGTCAATATCAAGAAAGGCCAGTTTCTCGCACCCCACGACATGCTCCAGGTGGTCAGTAAGGCACGTGCCGCCGCCGCCGCCGCAGGGGTGCGTGATGGCATCATGGTGTGCGAACGCGGCGTGTCCTTTGGTTACAACAACCTTGTGTCGGACATGCGCTCGCTCGCCATCATGCGTGAAACCGGTTGCCCGGTCGTCTTCGACGCAACGCACTCGGTTCAGTTGCCCGGAGGGCAGGGGACGTCGTCGGGCGGCCAGCGTGAGTTCGTGCCGGTACTGGCGCGTGCGGCCGTGGCGGCAGGCGTCTCCGGACTTTTCATGGAAACTCATCCCGATCCGGCCAAAGCCCTGTCTGATGGACCCAACGCGGTGCCGCTGGCGCGCATGAAGGATCTCCTGGCGACACTCGTCGATCTTGATCGCGTAACCAAGCGGCACGGGTTTCTGGAATCATCGTTTTCGTAATTTTATTCATTAGGATACTGACATGAGTGCAATCGTAGATATCATCGGACGCGAAATCCTCGATTCTCGCGGCAATCCCACCGTCGAATGCGATGTCCTGCTGGAATCCGGCGCCATGGGTCGCGCCTCGGTGCCGTCCGGCGCATCGACCGGTAGTCGCGAGGCGATCGAGCTGCGCGATGGCGACAAGAGCCGGTATCTGGGCAAGGGTGTGCTGCGCGCTGTCGAAAACGTCAACACCGACATCTCCGAAGCCATGATGGGGCTCGATGCACAGGAGCAGACATTTCTTGACCGTACGCTGATCGAGCTCGACGGCACCGAAGATAAATCCCGCCTCGGCGCCAACGCGATCCTGGCTGTCAGCATGGCCGTCGCACGCGCGGCCGCCGATGAGTCTGGTCTTTCGTTGTATCGCTATTTCGGGGGCAGCGGCCCGATGAGCATGCCGGTTCCGATGATGAACGTCATCAACGGTGGCGCGCACGCCAACAACACGCTGGATCTTCAGGAACTCATGATCCTGCCGATCGGTGCCAAGAGCTTTCGCGAATCGCTGCGCATGGGCGCCGAAACCTTCCATGCACTGAAGAAACTGATCCATGATCAGGGCATGTCGACGGCGGTCGGTGACGAGGGCGGCTTTGCGCCAAACGTGCCGAGCCACGAAGCGGCAATTCAGTTGATCCTGCGCGCCATCGAGAACGCCGGCTACGAGCCAGGCACCCAAATCGCGCTTGGGCTCGATTGCGCCGCCTCGGAGTTCTATCGCGACGGTAAATACCGTCTTGAGGGTGAGGGCGGGATTTCGCTGACATCACAGGAGTTCACCAATCTGCTGGCGACCTGGTGCGACAAATACCCGATCATTTCAATCGAAGACGGTATGGCCGAAAACGATTGGGACGGCTGGAAGCTCTTGACCGAGCAACTCGGCCGCAAAGTCCAGCTTGTGGGCGATGACCTGTTCGTCACCAACACCAAGATCCTTCGTCAGGGGATCCAGCAAGGGATCGCCAACTCGATTCTGATCAAGATCAACCAGATCGGTACGCTGACCGAAACCTTCGCGGCAATCGAAATGGCCAAGCGTGCTGGTTACACGGCAGTTGTGTCGCACCGTTCAGGTGAAACCGAGGATTCGACGATCGCTGATATCGCGGTGGCGACGAACGCCATGCAGATCAAGACGGGATCGCTCTCCCGATCGGATCGCATGGCCAAATACAATCAGCTGCTGCGCATCGAAGAAGAACTCGCTGAGGTCGCAACCTACCCGGGTCGCGATGCTTTCTACAACCTGCGCTGAAGCGCTTGCGGGCGAAGCTACCCTGGGTAGCTTCGCTTAACCTGGGGCTGTATGCGTCTGCTGTTGCTGGTGTTGATCGCTTTGGTCGCGCTGATCCAGTACCCTTTGTGGATGGGTCGCGGCGGCTGGTTTGCCGTCTGGGATTCGCAGGAGCAGGTTGCTTCCCAACGCAGCATCAATGACGGCTTGCGCGCACGCAACGCAGCGCTCGCCGCCGAGGTCGAAGATTTGCGCAGTGGCACGGAGGCCGCTGAAGAGCGCGCACGCGGCGAGCTGGGCATGCTCAAGCGTGCCGAGGTGTTTGTCCAGATCCTGCCGCCAGAGGGCAAGCCGCCCGAATCGAAGCCCACGGAAGCAAAGCTGACCGATGCGAAGCCGGCTGGCACGATCGCCAAACCAACAGACAAAAAACCTGGCAGCGCGGGAAGCAAACCGACCGAGTCTAAGCCAACAAGCGCTGCGGCCAAGTCGCCGGCCCAGCCACCCGCCCAGCCAACCGCCCAGCCAGCGGTCAAGCCTATGGTCAAACCCCCAGCCAAACCGCCAGCCAAACCGACTCCTTCGACGAATCTTTCAACGGATTCCGCGACGACCGCAACTCAGCAGACGGGCACACCAGTCGCGCGCTAGACACCGCACTGCACTAGATCAGAGGCACTTCCTGGCAACGCGAGGTATCGGCAGGCAGCGCCGGATCTCTTGCGCGGATTCGCTAGCGCTCTCTGGGGGGGCAGCACAAAAGCGTTCCGCAAAGCTCCTCGTGTTCGTGTTGTGCCTCCCGTGGTTTGACAGGTACGGCGGGTGCGGGGGGCGACCCGGAAACCGTTGGTGTGACCGCTATCCGGTTTGCGGAATTCGGCCTGGATCCGAAGGTGCTGGCGGCAAGTTCGCCGTGGAATCGACCCAGGCTTCGTGTGCGCGACGTGTCGGGATTGTCGTAAGACGGATTGCCCGGCGCATCGCGCTTGTCGTAAGACAGATTGCCCGCCGCATCGCGGTGAGAATTGCCGGTCTTGTCCTCCGGAACCACACCACTGCGGTCCGCAGGTTGATCGACCCACATGGTCGGATGTGAGTGCATTGCGGTCCCGGCTTCGATCACGATGGCAAGCATTCCGCGACGTCGCGCATGGTCGGCGCGCGGATCGCCCGTTGGCGGCATCATTCGCACAATCATCCCGATTCCTGGCATCAGGGGCGCATACAGAACAGTCAGCCTCAGGCGCAGGGTATTTGCCTCGAAGATGTCGTTGCCCGAAGCCGGTCCGATACCGTTTGCCCAACCACGCGTCTGGTGGGCAGCATGTTGTTCAGCGAGAAAGTCATTGCGAATGGTCGCGCGGCCCCGGGCCCGTGAAAGCGGGGCGTCGCGGAAGTCGGAGAACATCGCTGTGGTCGGCGAAAGGATCTCGAGGTGCCAAGACCGCATTCCGGAGATCGCCAGTGTCGTCGAATGGCGAGAAACTTCCGATAACTGGATGCCCCCTCCATGCACCGAGGCGAACTCTGAAGAGCGTGCGGTTGTGCGTCGCGCCGACCCGGCAACGCCTGGCGACAAAATGGCCTCCGCCGCGAGCCGGATTGTTTGTGGATTGGCATGGGTGATGGTCCCTTCGCGTCCTGCGGCATGGAGCGCCAGTCGGGCTAAATGTCGCGTGATATGCCACTGCGCGATTTCGAACACGGCGAAACCCGCGAGTACGAGCGCGATCAGACACAGGACGGATTCAATCAGCGAGGCGCCGCGCTCTCTCGCGGGATGACGCCTGCTGCTGCGGGGAAAGACTGGCACTGCAGTGAGGTTCGTTCAAAACTGGCCCTTGAAAAAAGGGCTATCGCGCATCATGGGTGATCCGAACGAACTTGTCGATCCGGGAACGATCATTTGATCCCGGCTGTGGTCGCGTCCCGCGGCTCACCCGGAACCAGATCCAGCCGGCGCCAATTCTTCGAGTGTCAGTTTGCGCGCGACCACTTGATCGCGAACCATCTTGAGGTTGCTCTTCATGCTGTAAAGCCGGTTGATTTCATCCGTCGAGATCGAAATTTCCCGCGAGTCGTTGTTAATCTCATCAAGCCGGTCGATGAGCGACTGGAGTATGACGACATTGTCAGTGCGCGCCGCGCTTCGATCAATTTCCAGGATTTCTTCGTAGGCGTCGGTAATGATCATGATCGCCCGCGTATGACGATAACTCGGGAACAGCTTGACGATCGGGTAGATGACGGCGAAAAATCCAACCATCAGAATCCAGATCCGGTCGATATAGCTCACAAGCCAGAGGGGCAGGTCGTCCTTGAGCGGGGGAGGCCCTTGGTCGAAATAACGCTGTGCCACCGCGCTCAGCGGCATGCTGCGATCAATATAGGCGGGAAATGCGCCAGGTCTGGCGAAGAACTGGTCGACCTCACGGCTGATTTTTTCGGCGCTGATCAGGAAGATATGCTGAATAGCCGGATGCATGGACTTATCAATCAGGATGGTGGCGCTTGTTGCCAACATGTGGACGTCTTCCGCCGGCCTGATGTCAGTCAGATCAAGCGCACCCTGCGGAATCACCACCGACTCGAGATACGGGAGCTTTTTGACCACTGCCGGGGCATACTGAAAATTGAAAATTTCTATGTCACGTCTCTGCAGCAATTTCTGCACATTGGGTGAGTCGATTGCATCCAGAATAAAGGCCGCATCGATCTGGCCCGCGATCAGTTGATCGACGGCGTCTGCGTTGGGCAGGCGAAGAAAGTTGGGTCGCTCGTCGATTTCGACGTTGCTGAGCGCCAGAATACGGCGTAGCAGCGTAAACGTGCCGCTGCCAACAGTGCCTACAGCGACGCGCTTAGCGGAAAATACTTTCACCGCTTCCTTCGGGCTAATTTTTTCACTGCGGTAAAAGAGCCAGAGCGGCACATACTCGATGCTTCCCAGTGATGCCAGTCTGGGTTGCTGCTCTTTGAATGCCAATCCCCCGACCATCAGCGCGGCGCTGACCGGGTTGTTGACGTTATCCAGATCTTCCAGACTATTTTCGGAGCCGCTGGTCGTCACCAGGTGGAGGGTGATGCCTTGCTGTGCAAAATAGGGGACGAATTTCTTCCCCATTTTCTGAAATACGGATCCGGGTTGTCCCACTGCCAGGTAGACATCGCGGGGCGGCAGCGGCCGCGTGAACGCGAGTAAAAGCGTGATCCCTGCGATCAACATCAGAATCCAGGGCCATTCGCCCTTGATCAACTCCCGCCATGCCTGCAGTTCCTGTATCAGGTAATCGCGCGAGTGCGAGACGAGCGAGGGATTCTTTTTGGCCTTGAACTTGTACATGCCGCTTATCTTAGTAGGTATCGGACAATTGCAGTATGGCATCCGGAAACCGCATTTGCGTCATCGCAACGGTCGGGATAGTCTGCGCTGCTCATGGGCAGAAACCTTGGGAGTTGCGTTGATCAGCCTGCGCCAGCAAACGACCCCCGGAATCGAGGGCCACCTGCTGGCGCACATCCCGCCATCGGACTCTAGCCGACTCAATGCCCGGAGTGAGACATCGGTGCCGCCGGGGAGACGTTATAGCCGAGAAGTCCTGGATCCAGCATTCCGGCAATCATTGCAATATGACCGAACACCAGGAAAAGTGCCACGCACGTTGCGTGCACACGCAGTTTGCCTTCGCGCGTGAGCGTCCGGTTCACGAATCCCAGCTCCTGCAGCGCGATCCAGATCAGTGGCAATCCGCCGATCAGGTAGGAAAGCACAGCAATGACGTCAATAATGGTGCGCCATTCTCCTGCGCGTGTGATTGGCACCACGGCGGTCGTGGTGAGATACACGATGATCAGCAGGAAATAGAACCCCACGATGATGCCGACCACGCGATTGAGCTGATGCACCCAGCCGGTGAGGTTGCGCGTGAAGAGGATATAGAGTTCGCTGATCGCCAGCGTTTCGGCCAGCACGATAGGGCCGGCCATGAAGATCAGCAGGTTCCAGGGCTGGTTGACCGCCAGCAATTCCATGTAATGGGTCATGTTCATCGTAATTCTCCAGTCGGTTGAGTGTCGTCGCGAGATCGCGGCGACCTTGAACGCGCGGGACTCGCCCGGGATAACGGGCGACGTACCGCGTTTGGAAGAACATTACGATCTGGGCGGCTTGTAGATACCGTGGTGAATACAGCCCTGTGGCAGGCTGATGGCGACCGTGGTCGCGATGCCGATGGGCGCCGGACTTGCAACATCGCATGGTGCCGGCAACATCATTGTGCCCTGGCAGCAATCAGTGCCAGCGGCCCGGCATTGCGCGGCGCCATGATCATGCGACATCGCACAGGATGCTTGCCCGCCACCGGCGTGAGGACCTTCCTGCAGATCTGCGCAGTCATGATGAAGGTGCGACGCATTGGTAACAGCGACAGCGGGAAAGGTTTCGGCAGTTGTGATCGCAGCAGAAGGCACTGTGTGATGAAGCGGCGCCGCGCGGGAGACAACCGAACCCACGGCTGCATGCAGGAGGCTGCCGATCAGTGCCAGACAAATCAGAATTGCGATTCGTTTCAAGGACGTTACTCAGTGTACCGACTTGTTCTCGACCGAGGTTACAGGCTGGAACAGAGCCGCAGCATCGACCATATCGAATTCGTAGGGGTTGCCACAGAATTCACAGGACACTTCGACTTTACTCCTTTCCTGCAGGATCGAGTCGACTTCGGGCTTTCCGAGCATGCGCAGCATATCGGCAACACGCTCCCGGGTGCATGAGCAGCGCCAGACCACCTGCCGTGGCTCGGTCACGAGCAGGGTTTCGTCCCAGAACAGGCGGTGAACCATTGCGGCGGAATCTGTGGCCAGCAACTCACCGGGTTTGATGGTGTCGGCGAGGTGATTGGCGCGGATCCACGACTCCTGCGCATCGGAGCATGACGAGGACTGCACGCCGCCCTGCGTGGGGAGCTGCTGCAGCAAGACGCCAGCGCAATGCTGATCGTCGGCTGCGAGCCAGATCCGTGTATGCAGTTGCTCCGAGCGCAGCATGTATTGCTCAAGCGCCTCAGCCACACTGTCGCCTTCGATGGGAACCACGCCTTGGTAGGTCTGACGGCCGGGCGTGTCTTTCGGCGGATCGAGTACGACGACGAACCGTCCGGATCCGTTCGGATTCACGAGTGTTTGCAGTGTATCGTTGTCATGGACTTCACGGTCCCGGAGCTTGACGGTCGCCCGAATGCTGAGGTCAGCACGGCATTCGGCGACAAGCAACGCCACGGCACCGTCGCCCTGGAGTTGCAGCACCAGCGAGCCATCGAACTTGAGGTTTGCCGCCATCAGCGTCGACGCGGCGACGAGTTCGCCCAGAAGACGGTTGACTGCCGGGGGATAGGTGTGCCGCGCCTGCGTTTGCCGCCAGGCGTCGCCCAGGCGAACCGCCTCGACGCGCACGCTGTGGTCTTCGAAAATGAATTTATGGAGAGTGTCTTGCATCTCGCCATGTTAGCCGATGGGCCGGAATCGGCTCGGCAACGAATCAGCCGATTTTGCGCAGCTTTTGTCTGAACATCTGCGCCCGGATGGCGTAGTTCTGGTTGTTGCGCCGGATGTTCGCGATTTCTTCCTCTGAAATCGTCCGAGCAATCTTGCCCACTCCGATGACCAGGCTACCGTCTGGAATTTCACGGCCTTCCGGCACGATGGCACCCGCACCAATCAGGCAGTTCCGGCCAATTTTTGCGTGGTTGAGAACGATAGCCTGCATGCCGACGAGCGTGCCCGAGGCGATTGTGCAACCGTGTAGCATGGCCTGATGGCCGATGGTGACGTGTTCTTCGATAATCAAGGGAGTGTCAGGGTCAACGTGCAGCACGCAGCCTTCCTGGATGTTGGAGTTCTTTCCCACGCGGATGCGCGTGTTGTCTCCGCGGATGCTGCAATTGGCCCAGACGCTGGCGCCTGCCTCAATGACCACATCGCCGATGATATCGGCTGAGTCGAAAATGAACGCGGTCGGGTCGATTTGGGGCGTAAGGTCGCCGAGTTGATAAATGGCCATATGGATCGCAGAAATTGGGTTCGTCGGACTGGGTTTGACGGAGCGAAGGGAGTTTAACGCTTTGCTGTGACTAAGCCTGTGCCTGTGCCTGTGGCCGTACCCGCGTCCAAGTCAGGGCTCATGCTCGTGTTCCTGCCGGTTCTTGAGCCAACCCCGGCATGAGTGTCGGAACCGGCATGAGCACCATGACCAGCACCAGAGTTGAGGTCAGACGACGGTGTCGTGCCACTCGCACCGATTCCGCCGCGTCCGGCTTCGAGTTGACGCAGTACGCGACGCTGAATTTTTCCGGTCGTCGTCATGGGAAGTGCATCGACATATTCGACTTCCTTCGGATATTCGTAGGGCGCAAGTCGATCCCGTACGTGTTCCTGAAGGGCGGCGGTGAGTGC
>JADZBO010000170.1 GCA_020851995.1 Burkholderiaceae bacterium | reverse complement strand
TGCCTTCAAGCATTGAACACTACACTGAAGGCTTCCGAAGTCCTTAGACCCTCTGATTGTTTCCTATGGCCCGTTCGCGTTCACCCTCCGCACCCCGTCTGACAAAGGATGCCGCCCGCCTGATTGCCCTGGCGCTTGCACTGCACAGTTCCGGCAGCCGGGTCGAAGACCGCTATTGGGAGTCGGAACTCGCCACGGTCATCAACCGGTTGCTGCGCGCGGGCAACGATACGGCGATGGACGCCGCCCTCGATCACCTCACGCAAACCAATCTCGGTGGCTATGAAGTCCTGATCGAACAGGCCGAAACCCTGTCCGAATCCTGCGTCATCGAGCATGACGGACGTCGCCACGATGTGCTCCTGCTGGTCGCACCGCTGGTCGTCTGGACGCGTTACAGCATTCCTGCCAACGTGATACCGGCGGCACCGCTCGCGGCGCTGCAGGCGCAGTTGCACGGTCATGTGCTTTCGCGCGAGGCGCGCGTCGCGCTTTTACCCCGACTGGCCAGCCTGGATCAGATGCCGCGCAGCTTTTCCGAAACCTGGCAGTGGATGCAAAAACTCGGCGCACTGGCACTCGGGGCCGAAGGTTCGGCGCCAACGCTCAACACGGACGCCGAATCTTTCAACATGCTGGCCGACACCAGGTACCTGGTGGGCGCGGTTGCAGTCCCCGAAGGCCATGCTCTGTTTCGCTGGCAGGAAGTGCCGGGCGAACTGGGCGAAGGTCGCGCCGCCTGCCTGGAGCAGTGGGCTGCACAGACGCGTGACACCTTCGCCGGCCTGCTTCCGGGCTGCGGCTTCGAGGGACTGGTTCCCGACGCCTATTACGTCAGTAATCGCGAGGCTGATCGGCGCGTGCGGCCGCTCTCCGTGAAGGCCGCGGTTTCATGGCTGTCCGGTGCGCTCAACATACCCGCCAGCGCTCTGCGTGCTGTGATCGCCGGTTGCGGGGAAGGTCGAATCGAGGAATATCGGGTCGGTTTCACGCAAAAGAATCAGTCCGAAGTCATCTACGGCTGCCTCTGGCCGCTCTACGGTCGCGAGGATGATGCCCCTGCGCTCGAATCCGATGCCCCACCGATCGAAACGCCCGATGAAATCGCCGCGCTTCTCAAGGAATGCGAAGTCGGTGACGTACGCCGCCTTCCGGGCATCCTGCCGCCCGACTACTGCGAAGATTGCGGCGCGCCTTTTTTTCCGAATCCAGCCGGGGAAATGGTCCACGCCGAACTACCGGAAGACGCTGAAACGGCGCCAACCCACTTTCACTGAACATGCGCGCGGACGTATTCTGCCGCGTCATCGACAATTTCGGCGATATTGGCGTCACCTGGCGGCTAGCGCGTCAGTTGACTGCAGAGTGCGGCTGGGATGTCCGCCTCTGGGTCGATGATCTGGCGGTTTTCGGCAAGATCGAGCCACGACTCCAGCCAGACGCCGCGATCCAGACCGTTTGCGGGCTGCGGATTGTGCGCTGGAATCAGTCACGGGAGATCGCCGATGTCGAACCCGCCGGGCTCGTCATTGCCATGTTTTCGTGCGAGCCTGACACCGCCTATCGAAGGCGCATGCGTGAAACCTCCTCAGTCCTGATCAACGTCGAGTATCTCAGCGCCGAAAGCTGGGTCGAGGGTTGTCACACGCTGCCAGCCCTGCGTGCCGACGGAATCCCGGCACACTATTTTTTTCCGGGATTCAACCCCCGCACCGGTGGCCTGCCTCGCGAGGCTGCGCTTGAGCACGACCGACTGGCATGGCTCGGGGACCGGCCAGGCCAGCGGGCGCTAATGCACCGCGCCGGCGTCTCCGCGCAAGGAATCGACGTGTGGGGTTCGGCGCAGGGAGCAAGGCTCGTTTCGCTTTTCTGCTACCCACACGCACCCGTCGATGCGCTGCTGGATGCACTGGTCGCCTTGGGCACCCCGACGCTGCTTTTGGTCCCTGAGGGTATTGCGCCCGAACTTGGCTCGCAAAGCCGTGGGGCACTGCGGATCGAGCGGATCGCTTTTCTGACTCAGCCCGACTACGACCGTCTGCTGTGGATGGCTGATCTGAATTTTGTGCGCGGTGAAGATTCCATCGTGCGTGCCATCTGGGCTGGCAAACCGGCCGTCTGGCATATTTACCCGCAAACTGATGATGCCCACCTTGCAAAACTCCGGGCCTGGCTGTCCATCGCAAACCTGCCAGAGCCGGCAGAAACCGCGATCCTCGCCTGGAACGGACATCCCGATGCCATTCACACGGTTCAAACCGCATTCAATGACTCGTTATCGCCATCGATGATCGGCGACTGGACGGCAGCGACGGCGCTGTTCCTCAGAGAGCAACAAAAAATCCCCGACCTGGCGCATTCACTTGACCGATTTTGCAGGGGAAAGCTCACCGCCGCAGGCCGTTAAAACCACTCCCGACAGCAACAAAATGCGAGAAAGGCTAGAATAGAAAGCTTTATTAATTGATGCGACTCCGGCCAACTATTCCGGAGACCTACCATTTCCGGAGTTTCAAGTATGAAAACGGCTCAAGAGCTGCGCGTTGGCAACGTGGTACAGGTCGGCAAGGACCCTCTCGTCATACAGCGCGCCGAGTACAGCAAATCGGGCCGCAACGCATCCGTGGTCAAGCTCAAGTTCAAAAACCTGTTGACCGGATCAGGCAGCGAGACCGTCGCCAAGGCCGACGAGAAGTTCGAGGTTGTCGTTCTTGATCGCAAAGAGTGCACCTACTCCTACTTCGCTGATCCCATGTACGTGTTCATGGACCAGGACTACAACCAGTACGAGATCGAGTCGGAAAGCATGGGCGACGCCCTGCAATATCTCGAAGAAGGCATGCCGGTCGAAGCGGTGTTCTACGACGGCCGCGCCATCTCGGTCGAGATGCCGACGATCATCGTTCGTGAAATCATTTACACCGAACCGGCCGTTCGCGGTGATACGTCCGGCAAAGTGATGAAGCCCGCCAAGATCAATACCGGGCACGAACTTCCCGTTCCGCTGTTCTGCGCGATCGGTGACAAAATCGAAATTGACACCCGCACGGGTGAATACCGCAGCCGCGTGATGTGAGCTGGCTGGTGCGGTGGTCAACGCGATCAGGCACTTGAAACCGTGCCTTCAAGCGTCGAACGCTACACTAGCGCGCCACAGCCGTGGCGCGCTCCAGATCTGCAATCCAGCGTAGCGCGTAGTCCCGGTCGGGACCGCACATTTCTGCAGACGGGCGCAAGCCGCTGCAGAAAGCCGGCCGCTCAGGCAGACCAAAAACAGCGCACCTGAAATCCTCCGTCAACTGAACGCATCGCACGCCCGCAGGCTTGCCTGACGGCATGCCGGGCAACGCACTGGTGATGGAAGGCGCCACGCAGCACGCGCCACAGCCGGCTCTGCAACTTAATCTGCCTTCAGTGCTTGAGGTGGGCATTTGCGCGCTATCCCGGCATTTCAATCGGACGATATCCGAGCACTGCAATCGCAAGACATCCCTGCGCTGCAATCGCACGGCATCCCGTCACTGCATTCGATCCGTATCCAGAAAGTCTGGCAGCGCCACGACGGCAATGCCTTCTTCGGCGAGCGCTTGACGCTCCTCGTGCGTCGCAATGCCACGGATTGGACGCTCGTCGGCGCTGCCCTCATGAATGCGGCGCGCTTCATCTGCAAACTGCGTGCCAACGTTTTCCGTCTTACGGATGAATTCGCGCATTTGTTGAAGGATCGCCGCCTGGAGTTGCGCAAGCTGGCCTGACTCGGGCGATGCCGCCACGACTTCGCGCGCGCCGGCGCCGGCCGCTTGCACTGAAGGCAGCGTCTGGGACTCTGTTGCGTGACCCATATTCAGGTGGGGCGCCGACAAACGTTTGACGACAGAGCCACTCTGACAGACGGGGCACGTGATCAGCCCCCTTGCCTCCTGAGCATCGTAATCTTCGTGCGAGCCGAACCATCCCTCGAAAAGATGGCCGTTGTCGCACTGAAGGTCAAAAACTTTGAGTCCCATGGCAAGTAACTGAGGCTTGGTCGCGTGAATTCAAGGCTCTCAGTATACCGGAGGGTCTTGCCAATCAACGATACGACAGCCCCACACGCTTCACACGTTGCCAGCGCCGAAATCCAGGCGCGGGACAGCACTGAGCAGTTCGCGGGTTACGGCATGGGCAGGTGCATGAAGCACTTGTGCCGCCTCGCCCATCTCGACGATGACACCGGAATCCATGACCGCCACCCGATCGGCAAAGTATTCGACCACCCCGAAATTGTGGGTGATGAAAAGGTAAGCGAGGCCAGTCTCGCGCTGCAACTCGGCGAGCAGGTCAAGAATCTGGGCCTGAACGGAAACGTCCAGTGCCGAGGTCGGTTCGTCGAGGATCAGAACTTCGGGCTCGACCGCCAGCGCGCGCGCGATGGCGATACGCTGACGCTGGCCACCCGAAAACTCATGCGGATAGCGGTAGGCCGCATCAGTCGGCATACCGACCCGCTCAAGCAGCGCATCAATGCGCGCCGCACGCTCCGCCTGTTTCCATTCGGGTCGCAGCGACGCGATACCTTCGTCGAGGATTGCGCCTATCCGCATACGCGGATCCAGTGACGCGTAGGGATCCTGGAAGACGATCTGTATTTTTCGGCGCAAGGCTTTCGCCTGCGCGGTGCCCGCGCCCAGCATGTCGGCGCCGTCAAGCGTCGCCACCCCCTGCACCCGGGCACCTGGCACCAGACGCAACAAGGTCTTGGCAATCGTGGTCTTGCCGCAACCGGATGCACCGACCAGCGCGAGCGTCTCACCCGCGCGCAGATCCAGACTGACGCCGCGCACTACCTCGTTGTAGCCGACGATACGGCGCAGCAAGCCCTTGCGAATCGCATAGTGAACCTTCAGATCACGCACTGTCAGGACGACCCGATCATCGCCAGACGCGGCCAACGCCCGATTTGGCACCAGAGGGTCTGCTGCGCGCTCAGAGGCCGACAGGGGCTGTCCACGCTTGGCGAACGTCGGAATGGCATCGAACAGTTGCCGCGCATACGGATGCCGCGGCGCGGTAAAAAACTGGTCAGCCGGCGCGGTTTCGACAATCTCGCCGTGGCGCATCAGGGCAACCGTGTCAGCCACATCACGCACCACGGCAAGGTCGTGTGTGATCAGCAAAACCGCCATGCCCAGATCGCGCTGAATGTCCGCGAGCAAGCGCAGAACCTGCGCCTGCACGGTCACGTCGAGCGCCGTGGTCGGCTCGTCGGCGACCAGCAACTCTGGCTCGGCCGCCAGAGCGATCGCGATCATGATGCGCTGCTTTTGTCCGCCAGAAAACTGGAACGGATAGTCATCGATGCGCACCGCCGGCTCCGGTATGCCGACACGAGCCAGCCATTCAATGGCACGTGCGCGGGACTGGGCGCCGCGCAGGTCGGTGTGTGCCACGATTGCCTCGATGACCTGATCGCCGATGCGCATGACCGGATTGAGGCTGGTGGCTGGCTCCTGAAAGATCATGCCGGCACGGCCACCGCGCACACCACGCATCGCGGCCTCGGACAGCGCGTTCAGTTCGGTCCCTTCGAGGACGATTGCACCGCGCGTAACCCGCAAGGCCTCGGGCAGCAACCGCAACAGCGCCATCGCTGTCATGCTTTTGCCGGACCCGGATTCACCCACCAACGCAAAGGTTTCGCCGCGCGCGACCGTCAGCGCCAGCGAACGCACTGCGTAGCGGACTTGCTCGTCGTCATCGATTTCAATATCGAGATCCCGGACTTCGAGCACCGGTGCATCGGCCGGACGCGTCATCGCTGACGTCATCTCACCCAGGCGCGCATCGGCCGACGGCTGCAGCGCCGGCCCCCTGGGCTCAGCCATCCGGCGCACCCTTGGCCGCAGAGCACGACTGCGCGGATCAAAGGCGTCGCGCACGGCATCCGCGTAAAGGTTCGCAGCGAGCACCAGCGCCAGCATGAACAGGAACGCGGCCAGCAGACTCCACCAGATCATCGGATCACGCGACATTTCCAGCCGTGATTTCTCGATCATCGATCCGAACGAGTTCATCGTCGGATCGACGCCGATGCCAAGATAGGAGAGCACTGCCTCGTACAACACCAGTGCGGAGAACTCGAGCACCACCGTGATCAGCACGATGTGCATGACATTGGGCACCAGATGGCGTGCCATGATGCGCCAGTGCGACACGCCAAACGCGCGCGCCGCCTGGACATATTCAAGCTCGCGCAGTTTGAGTGCCTCGGCGCGCAGCAGGCGGCACAATCCAGCCCAGCCGGTCAGGCCGAGGATCATGCACAGCAGGAACAGGCGCAGATCGGCGCGCTGGGCGGCAGTAGGAAACAAGCCAGGATGCGTATCGATGTAGACCTGCATCATCAGCACGCACGCCGCGATCAGGAGTACGCCCGGAATCGAGGTCAGTGTCGTGTAGACATACTGAATCACATCATCGATCCAGCCCTTGAAATAGCCGGCGGAAATACCCAACAGGATCGCCGGAGGCAGCATCGCGACCGTTGTCAGGCTGCCGATTACCCAGGCGGTGCGGATGCTCTTGAGCGCCTGCCAGAGGACATCGTTGCCGGTACGATCGGTACCGAGCACGTGGTAGCCGGTGGAAAGCCCGACGATTGCTCCAGTGACGACGAGAACCACGAAGATCGTTACCAGGATCGCGCGCCAGGGTACCTGAGTACGGCCCCTCCAGACCTCCGCCGGCGACTGGCTGCGGGAGACCAGAGCGAGCGCCAGCGCGACAGCCAGCAACCCCACCAACCCGCCCCCGAGCATCCCCAGACCAAGCCGCATCCCGATGTCACCGAGCCATTGGGCTTCCGGATCGTCCAAATGACGTCCACCGAATCTCAGTCGGGGAAAATCGCGGATCGGTTCGCCACCGTCCTGAAGGATCGACTCCTTGGTGAACTGGCGCCAGGCCAGCGGCGCCGAATAGGTCTTCTCGGGACGCACGAACGCCGTGTCAGCCAGCAGCGCATCCAGTGCCGAGACGACCTTGGGTGCGAAGACTGGCGCCGCATCGACCGGCGCGCCCGGTGCCGGCGGCAGCCTCGGCTGGTAGTGCACCGAATCCAGTAATCCGACCACTGCGAACAGCGTCAGCACCACTGCGGAGCACATGGCCGGTGCGCTGCGAGCGACCCTCGACCAGGTCGCGCGCAGCGCATGCGAGCGACTGGCGTGCCACCCATAGGCAAGCACGGCAGCCACCAGTGCGAAAAGGGCGGCATCGGTCCAGAGCAGGATGAATCTGGGCATGGTGGCTACTCGAAGCGCACGCGCGGGTCAGCGAGCGTGTAGGAAATATCTGCCAGGATCAGTCCGACGATATAAAGTGCCGATCCGAGAAACACCATGGCACGAACGACGGAAAAATCCTGTGCGCTGATCGCGTCGAGCGTGTAGCTTCCAAGACCGGGAATGCCGAAAAACGACTCTGTGATCAGGCTGCCCATGAAGAGCAATGGCAAGGCGGAAACCGAACCGGTCAGAATCGGCAACATGGCGTTGCGCAGAACGTGACGAAACAGCACCGTGCGCTCGGCAAGCCCCTTGGCGCGCGCGGTGCGCACATAGTCCTTGCCAATTTCCTCGAGGAACAGACTGCGAAAGAACCTGGCCTCGCTGCCCAGGCGTGAAATCACCGCCACCGCGACAGGCAGTGCCAGAAACTTGATCATGTCCAATCCACCGGCGAACCCGGAGTAAGGAACCAGCCGCAGAACTTTGGCAAAAATCCACTGACCCGCGATGATATAGAACAGCCCGGAAATCGACAGCATGATCACGCAGAGCACGACGCCCCAGAAATCGAGCCGCGTGGTACGAAAAAACACCAGCGCCAACGCGAACACGATGCTCGCGAACAGGCCAAGCGCAAAAGTGGGAACCGCTAGTGCCAGACTTGGCCCCATGCGCGCGCGGATCTCCCTGCCAATATCGCGCCCGCTGTCGGCCGCGCCGAAGTCGAAGGTCAGCAATGGCAGCGAACGCTGGTAGAAGATCGTGTCGGTGTATTTCGAAACACCCTCGCGCGCGGCGTTGACGAAGAGCGGCTTATCGTAGCCCCGCTCGACTTTCCACTTTTCGATCGCGTCCGCGCTGACACGCTGGCCGCCAATCGACAGTCGGGCCATGTCATCGGGCGTATTCACCGCGAAAAACAGCACGAAAGTGACCAGGTTCACACCGACGAGAATCAGCGCACCGTAGAGCAGGCGACGCAATATGTACCCTGTCATTGCCTGCCTCCCGGCCTGACGACCACTTCCCCGAACGCCGTTTCGCGATCCTGGCGGCGCAGGGCCCGCCACGCGGGCCACACCAGGAGGGCCAGCAGCAACGCGATCAATCCCAGCGGCCACCAGAGCGGCTTGTTCCAGTCAGCGATCTTGCTGGCGCGCAACGGCGCGTCGATCTTGAGATACTGCAAGGTGTTTCGCACCATCTGGGTTGGTTTGGCATTGCCGACCCATTGCTGGTAAGCCCCGCCGGATTTGGGGTAAATACCGAACATCCAGGGCGCGTCCTCCTGAAGAATCCGGGTCATGCGCGCGATGATCTGCTCTTTTTCAGGGCCATCAGGAAGATCTCGCATCTGCTCAAACAACCGGTCGTACTCGGGATTTTCGTAGTTAGAGGCGTTTTCGCCCCCTTTCTGCGCCTTGACGTTGGGGCCGTACAGCAGAAACAGAAAATTCTCGGCGTCCGGGTAATCGGCGACCCAGCCCCACATGTACATCTGGGCGACCCCGCGCGACATCTTTTCCTGAAAGCGGTTGTAGTCGGTTGCGCGGACGTCGAGTTGCACGCCGATCTGGGCGAATTGCCGCCGCATCCAGTCAAGCAACGGGGTCGAGCCGCTGGCCCCGCCCATAGCGTCAAAGTGCAGCACCAGCGGTTCGCCGGTCTTTGCATCCCTGCCGTCCGGATATCCCGCCTCGGCGAGCAATCGGCGCGCTTCGTCAAGCGACTTGCGCACGGGCCTGCCGTCACGCATGTCGTAGACCACAGGATTGACGCCCTCCGGAGGCGCCTGATAGCCGAGCACTCCAGGGGGAACCGGGCCATAAGCCACTTGTGCCTGCCCGTTTTCGAAAATCGCGACGAACTCCTCCCAGTTGAAGGCGATGCTCAGCGCGTGGCGCAATTTGCGATTGCGCACTTGCCGCTCTGGCGTGTCGCCCGCGCCCACGACCGGATCGCGCCAGTTAAAGCCAAAGTACTGGCTTTGTGCTTCAACCGTGGTTGGCAGCTGGATGCCGTGTTCTGCATATAAAGCCGCCTTTTCGGTCGAATCGCTTGCGGCGACGAGCATCGCAACGCCCGTATCGCCACGCTCGACCTGCGGAATGTCGTAATAGCCCTGCATGAACTTGCCCTGCAGCGGAATGGCTTCCTTCTCGATATTGAACACGATGCGATCGATGAACGGGGTCATTTTGCCGCAATCGGCCAGCAGACCCGCGCCCGCATCGCCGGGTTCGCCCTCGCAGGGATAGGGTTCGCCCCGAAAATTCGGATTGCGCGCGAGCACGTGACGACGATTGGGGATTGATTCAGAAAGCATATAGGGGCCAGTGCCGACTGGCCAGGTGTTGAGCGACAGGTCGCGCTGGGCCATGCCTGGTTGCGCGTAGAAGCGGTCGGCCTCCCAGGGGACCGGCGCCACGAAGGTCATCGCGAGCCAGTACTTGAATTGCGGGTAAAGACCCTTGACCCGGATCCGCAGCGTCTGTTCGTCAAGCGCCTCCACGCCGGAAAAGCCAAGATCGCGAAGATCAAGCCATGGCAAATCGCGTGCGCCGGGTGCGACGTCCTTGCGCAAGGCGGCGTCGATTTCGCGCAACCGCTCGCCATAGGCGCGCATTCCCACCACATGCTCGGCGAGGGTCGCAAAGATCGGCGATGCAACCCGCGGGCTGGCCAGGCGACGAATCGCATAGACATAGTCGTGTGCCGTCAATGCGCGCGTGCCGGTCAGCGGAAAATCGGGAATCGCAAACTTGTCGGCGAGCGTTTGCGCCGAAATCGGAAAGTAGGCGTATCGCCCCTCGGCATCGCGCGCGAAGGCCGGATGCGGCGCAAAGAGGATATCCCGGCGAATCGGAATGTCGTAGATGCTTTCGGCGATCGCCGCTACGGGGGCGTCCGCGGGCAAGGGCTCGCCACGCGCATCAACGAATTGCGGCTGCACGACACGGAGCGCGGCGCGCGCAACCAACTCGTAGGGTCGCTTCAGGTAGTGGTATCCGTAGAGCGGCTCGTAGATGTTGTAGGTGTAGGGTGTCTCGTCGGTCGAATACGAGCGGGCGGGATCGAGGTACTTGGGCGAGCGCTGGGCGAATGCCGTGTAGAGCGTATTGTCGCGCTCAGCGCCCGCGGGATAGGGGCTGTTGATGGCCGATTCAATCCCCTGGGGGCCGCATCCCGCGAGCAGACTGCAAGTCATGGCGGCAACAAACCCGCGCCGTGCCGGCAACCAACAACCGCGCGTCAGCATGTGCCCAGCCCGGTTCAGGATGTGCCACCCTCGGTTCAGGATGTGCCACCCTCGGTTCAGGATGTGCCACCCTCGGCTCAGGACGTGCCACCCTAGGTTCAGGACGAGCCACCCTCGGCTCAGGACTTGCCACGCCAGGCTAAGAACGTGCCACTCTCGGTTGAGCACTTGCCTTCTTTGGTTCGGCACTTGCCGTACTTGATTCAGCACTTGCCTTCCTTCCAGCAACGTGAGCGCCAGACCCAGGGCGGCACAGCCTTCTCTTCGGACCACAACCCCAGGCCTGCCTTGCGGGCCTCTGACTCCAGAGCGACGAGCGACTTGTCGCGCAGGTATTTGCCGCCGGCCTGCTGATTGGCCCACGCCATCCCTGCCTTGACCTGAAGCCGGTTCGCGGTGGTGCCGTCGACTTCGATGTCGCAGACGTCACGCTTGTAGCGATCCCGTTCGAAGCACGCTGCGGTGAGCGTCTTGCCGGCGACCAGTTCGGCCAGCGCCTTGCGCGAAGCCTGCCCGAAGGCCTGGCCGGGACGGTCCGAGCCGTGCCGGGTTTCGGGCGCATCAATGCTTGCCAGACGGATTGGGTGCCGCTCAGTGCCGACGAGCAGGGTGATCGTGTCCCCGTCGGACACGTCAACCACTCGCCCGGCCAGCGTGTAGCGATCGGCAGATGCCGGCGCGGCAACCAGCGCCAGGCAAAGCGAGGCGAAAAACAGTTGGATCGGATTCATCGATAGGCCCCTGAGTCGCCCTTTTGAGTCGGAATTGCCCGGCAAAGTTCATTCTTCCAGCACCCGACACGCGCGGGCATGATTTAATGCGGGAAACTCTTATCGTCCCGGCATTTTTACCATGCAGATCGTATTCCTCGACAGCGACACGATGCCAGAACCCCTGCCGGTTCCGGTCTGGGCCACCGAATGGATCAATCGGCCGGCAACCGAACCGGACGAGGAGGTCATTGTCCGCGCCCTGGCGCAGGCCGACATCTGCATCACCAACAAAGTCAAACTGGGCGACAGCGTGCTGCGGCAATTGCCGAAGTTGCGCCTGATCTGCGTTGCCGCGACGGGATACGACTGCATTGACCTGCAGTCCGCCCGCGAATGCGGCATGGTGGTCACGAACGTGCCCGGCTATTCGCGCCAGAGCGTGGCGGAGGGCGTCATCGGCTTCATCTTCGCGCTGCGTCGCGCGCTGCCCTACTATCAGTACATTGGCAGGCAAGCCTGGTCCGATTCCCCGCACTTCTGTGTACATGGCCTGCCGGTGCAGAACGTGCGCGGCTGCACCCTGGGGATTTTCGGGCGTGGCGCGATTGGCGGTCATGTCGCTCAGATGGCCGAAGCCCTCGGCATGAAAGTGCTTTTCGCCGAGCACAGGAACCGACCGGAGATCCGGGCAGGCTACACCCGTTTCGAAACCGTACTCGACCAAAGCGACGTCATCTCGCTGCACTGCCCCCTGACCGAGGCCACGCGCGGCATGATTGGTCACGCCGAGATCAGTCGCATGAAACCGGGCGCCATGCTGATCAACACCGCTCGCGGGCCCCTGATCAACGAAAAGGCGGTGCTCGAAGGGCTGACCGGTGGCCACCTTGGCGGCGCCGCGCTTGATGTGCTCTCGATCGAACCACCTGACCGGGAAAACATTCTGATGCAGTCGGGTCACCCTAATCTGATCATCACGCCCCACGTGGCCTGGGCCAGCGAAGACGGCCTGTCGCGCCTGGCCAAAGGCATCATCGACAACCTGGACGCGTTCGTCCGGGGCGAACCGATCAACGTGGTTTCCTGACACTTACTCCCCCGAGGCTCTCATGAAGTCCAGTCGCCCCCTGTTCAAAGCCTGCCTGGCAGTCGCATCGTCGGCCATGGTGCTATTCACGGCCGCTGCGTTCGCGCAGAGTTATCCGAACAAGTCCATCAAATTGATCGTCCCGTTTCCGGCAGGCGGCGCAACCGATATCGTGTCGCGTGTCATCGCCCAGCAACTCGGCACCGAACTCGGCCAAAGCGTTGTCGTCGACAATCGGGCCGGTGCGGCTGGCGTGATCGGCTCGGAAGCCGGTGCACGCGCGGCACCGGATGGCTATACGCTGTTGCTCACGACCTCCTCGACGCACTCCATCGGCCCGTTGCTCAACCCGAAGATTCCCTACTCGCCGACCCGCGATTTCACGCCCATCGTGTACCTCGCGGAATCCCCGCAGGTCGTGATCGTCCCGCCGAATTCGCCGATCAAGTCGATTCCGGATCTGATTGCCTACGCGAAGGCAAATCCGGGAAAACTGAACTTTGGTTCCGCCGGCACGGGCGGCATACCGCACCTTTCCACCGAGCGGTTTCTGGCGATGACGGGCACGCGGATGACGCATGTGCCTTACAAGGGCACTGCACTGGCGATGCCGGATTTGATGGCAGGACGTCTGGATCTGATGTTCGACTCGATCTCGACCGCTTTGCCGCACATCCGCGACGGCAAGGTGCGGGCTCTGGCGGTCACTTCGGCTGGAAAATCCTCAGTCGCACCCGAAATCCCACCGCTTTCGCAGTTTGTGCCGGGATATGAATCGCAGACTTGGTTTGGCGTATTCGGACCCGCCGGCCTGCCGCAGCCGATTGTCGATAAGATGAATGCTGCGTTAAACAGCGCGCTCAAGAACCCGGCCGTTCTGCAACAACTCGCCAAACTGGGCTTTGATCCGGTTGGCGGCTCGCCGGAGGATTTTCGCAAGAAAATGGCCTCTGAATCGGCCATCTGGAAAAAGGTCATCGAGGACGGCAACATCACCCTGGAGTGATCGGCATCGCGCGCAAGTCCGCGCGCCGTTCGCCGCGACGCAACGCGCTCTCTGATGCACTCAGTTGCTGGTCTGCTGCTGCGCCTTGTTGAGCGCCTGGCCGAGCGTTGCAAAATACGCGTTGGCCAGTTCGGTCGGGATGACATACTTGATGCGCGTGTCGGACTTGTCCGCATCCAGAGTGATCATGCCCTTGCCTCGCAACGTCTTGAGTCGGCGGTGCGCAGTCGTCGCAGAGATCTCTGATGACAGGCCCATGGCCTCCAGCACGCTGACCCGCCGGCCGATATGCCACGTGGCAGCGAGCAGATTCAGCAATCGCTCTTCAACGGGATCCAGCGCCGGAAATGTCGGTGTCCCCCTGATAGCCTCAAGAAGATTCAGAAATTTCAGATAGCAAAGCGAATGCTGGGATATTTCACTCATTGTTTGCATGACTTTTTAACTAACTTTCGTTTAAAGTCATGCAAGCGTAACAGAAATCGGTAGAAATCTACCAGCTTTTGCGCGATTTTTGCTGATCGTGTGATTTTATTTTTTTATAAGTCCATAGAACAAGCCGGCAAAGGCCATCTTAGAATTCCCATCACCCTTAATTTAACGCCAAAAGCCGGCACAGTGCAGATTTATTTGAATCAGTGCACCGACCGCTGCGTTCGCCGTTTGATTTTGGAGCCCGGACGGATCACCGACCGGGCCAGCTGATCTCAAGCGAAATCATCGTCGCCGTAGGAAGCATCATCCGCGGCATCCGCAAGATAGGTGCGATCGTCCACAGCCTGGTCGTTCGGATCAGGTGCGGACCAGGAACCTGCTGGCGGACTGCTTTCCTGCGCAACCAGATCATTCACACCCCCTGACTGACCAGCAGGCGGGCCACCGGGCCCCGAACCGGATTGACCCGCGAGCGAAGACCCCTGGTGGCCCATCAACCCCTGAATGCCCTGATACAACAGTGATCCCGCAACGACCCCGGCCGCCGTGGTGGCCAGTGTGCCCATCAGACCTGAACCCCACGCGCTGGGGGCTGCCGGCGCAGGTGCGGATGCCGGTGCGGATGCACGGGCCTGGGGCGCAACCGCACTGGGTGAAGGACGCACAGCCTGAGGCGTTTGACCCAAGGGCACCGCCTGCCGGCCCCAGACATTCACGTTATCCAGAAACCCGGTCGCCGCAGGTGCAGGTGCAGGTGCTGGCACCCGCGCTGCGTTGAGATCGGCCTGCAGCTTCGCGATCTGGGCCTGCGCGGCCTGCAAGGCAAGATCGAGGCCCATTGCGCGCTGGACAAGCAGATAGGATGATTCAGGCTGGCGGACGATGGCATCACGAATCATCCCGTCCGCATCAGGGTCTTTGGCACCGACGCGGGTTTGCTCGAGTTGCTGAAGAAAATTCTGGAGAAGTTCGCGTTCTTTCGGGGTCATGTCAGGTGTTTGGTCTTCAGAAAGGAAATGGGTTGACGATCTTATACACTGAGATCGGTTGGGCAGGTTCATCTTGAATAAAGTTCCGCAAACGCCTGCAAGCCCATCCGAATCACCAAGGCAAATCAGGCGTCCTGTGTCAGCCAGCCTGCGTCCGACACTCCAGCGCGGCATGCGTGCCTGCACAATCCTGCCGACGCGAGGCGGCGCATTGCGCGTGCCGGCGGTCGCGGTGCTTTCAGGCGCAACCTGACTCACCCCGATCAGATCTGCTCAGGCTCCATTGTGATGGCGCCGCACGGGCATTCGGCCACGCAAATTCCGCAGCCCTTGCAGTAATCCAGATTGAACTCGAACCGCTTGCCAGGCCCCAGTTTGATGACCGCGTTATCAGGGCACACGCCGTAGCAGTTATCGCATTCGAAGCAGTTGCCGCAACTCAGACAGCGGCGCGCCTCAAACAGCGCGTTTTCCTCTGACAATCCGCCCTGCACTTCATCGAAGGTCGACTGCCGGCGGATGATGTCGAGCATCGGGCGTACGGTCTTCGGCGCGTCCGTGTAGTACCAGGTGTTCAGGCGATCGAAGGTCGCGAGATCGTGCCGCGCAGGCGCCGTATACGTTGCACCCGAGAGCCAGGCATCAATATGTCGGGCCGCTTTCTTGCCATGCCCGATCGCGACAGTGACGTTGCGTTCCGCCGGCACCATATCGCCCCCTGCGAAGATGCCGGGGTGACCAGTCATCATGTTCGGTCCGACCTTGACCACGCCATCATTGACCTCCAGTTGCGGCACACCTTCAAGCAGACTGAGATCGACATCCTGCCCCAGCGCAAGCACCAGCGAATCCGCCGCGATCGTTTCGAACTCGCCCGTGGGCTGCGGAAACCCATGATCGTCGAGCTGCATTTTTTCGATGGTGATGGCCGACTCGTCGGCATGCTTGATGGTGGAAAGCCACTTCACCAGGACACCTTCCTGCAAAGCCTCCTCGACCTCGAAATCGTGCGCGGGCATTTTTTCGCGCGTGCGCCTGTAAACAATGATGGGCTCGGCGCCAAGCCGCTTGGCACTGCGCGCCACATCGATCGCCGTATTGCCGCCGCCATACACAACCACGCGGCGTCCCAGCAGGGGTTTGTCCTCACCTTCCATGCTGCGCAGGACCGCGACAGCATCCACAATGCGCGCCGCGATCCCCGCGGGGATCGTGGCGCGCTTGCCAATATGCGCGCCAACCGCCAGAAAGGCCGCGTCAAACTTACCTTCCTGCATACTGTCGAGGATGTGATCCACCCTGGAATTGAGCCTGACCTCAACGCCCAGATCGATGATGCGCTGCATTTCGGCATCAAGCACATCGCGCGGCAAACGGTACTTCGGGATACCAAAGCGCATCATGCCACCCATCATGGGTCCCGCGTCCATCACCGTCACCCGATGACCCATCCGCCGCAAGTGATAGGCAGCCGACATACCCGAAGGTCCGGCGCCGACAATCAGAACCCGCTTGCCGGACTCCTGTGTCACCGCGTCGAAAGCCCAGCCGCGCCGGATCGCCTCGTCGCCCAGAAACCGCTCGACGGAATTGATACCGACCGGATCGTCGATCTTGCCGCGATTACAGGCTGTTTCGCAGGTGTGATAACACACCCGTCCCATGACCGCAGGGAAGGGGTTGTCACGCGTGAGGTGCCGCCAGGCCTTTTCGTAGTCGCCCGATTCCGCGTGAAACAGCCAGCCTTGAATGTCTTCTCCTGCCGGACACTGGTGATTGCACGGTGGCAACCGGTCGACATACACCGGTCGCTCAGTGCGCCACGAACCAGTGTGGTTCGCCAGGGACGAACCCGGATCCAGCGTAATCGCAAAGGGCTTGTCCATTTCAGCTCCTGTCAGCGGCCAGCAGGCCGTACTTGCGAATGTTCTTGTCGGCCATTGCCTGAATCCGGGCAATGGTGTCAGTGGCGGGCACCTTGCCAAACAGGTGGGCGAATCGCTTCTGCGGACGCAGATACTCCTCGACCGGGAGCTGGTGGCGGATCGGCGATGAGGACGTGATCTCGCCGCCCTCCGCCTCGAACACCGGAAACAGGCCGGTTTCCCGCGCGAGCCGGGCCAGCCGAATCGTCTCGTTGGACGCCGATCCCCAACCCAACGGACATGGCACGAGAATGTGGATGTAACGGGCTCCGCGGATGCCCATCGCGCGCGTGACCTTGTATTCCAGGTCGTGCAGATCCGCGACCGTTGCGGTCGCGACATAGGGAATCTCGTGCGCCATCGCGATGGCGGGCAGAAACTTCCCCTGTCCGAAAGCGTTACCGGGATGCGCCCCCACTGGCATGGTCGTTGCAGTGCGCGCGGCCGGCGGCGTGGCTGAACTGCGCTGAACGCCGGTGTTCATATAGGCTTCGTTGTCGTAACAAATATAGAGCACATCATCATTGCGCTCGAACATTCCCGAAAGGCAGCCAAAGCCAATATCGGTGGTCCCGCCGTCACCGCCCTGCGCCACGACGCGCACATCAGCCATCTGGCCCTTGGCGCGCTTGACCTTGATCGCCGCAGCGATACCCGAGGCAACGGCCGGGGCGTTGCCAAACAGAGAATGAATCCACGGAATCTGCCAGGACGTCTCCGGATAAGGCGTCGAGAACACCTCAAGGCAACCTGTCGCGTTGGCCGCGATCAACTGCCGGTCGGTGGCGTTCATGGCAGCATCGATCGCGTAGCGCGCGCCGAGCGCTTCGCCGCATCCCTGACACGCCCGGTGGCCCGAATTCAGCGAGTTGGTGCGCTGCATGTTGGCCTGCACCGTGCGCTCCTGCGCGCTGAGCAGGCGATTCCCGACAGTGAACGTGCCAGTCTGATAGAACTTGATCGTTTGCATCGACATGATCCGCCGCTCCTAACCGAATTGAGACGCGCCACGGCCGAGCCCGCGCAGGATAGCCTCGGCAGCCGGACCAGACCGTCGAACGGTGCGCTCAAGTTCCAGGTGCTTGTTGACAATAGTCCAGTCAAGATCCAGAAACGAAAGCGGCTCAAGCGCATCACGCATCGCCGATTCGAATAGCGTCCGAAGGGATTTCCGGGTGATCGGGCGCCCCCCCAGACCCGCAATGACCGCATAGCCCACGACCGGAAGCTCCGCCAGCGCCAGGCGAATATCGGACGCGAGGATGCCACCAATACCCACCGCCATACTTTTTTCCAACACCACCACACGCCGTGCACTCTTGAGGACGTCGCGAACCTGCACACCGGGAAACGGCCGGTAGGATGTGATTGCGAGCGCCCCGATCCGGTGGCCCTGGTCGCGCATTTCGTCAATGGTGTCCTTGATGGTGCCAAGCACGGACCCCATCGCGACGACAATCGTCTCAGCGTCATCAGCACGATAGGTATGCATCAGGCCCCCGCTGTCGCGACCGAAAATCGCCTTGAATTCAGCGCTGAGTTCAGGAATCCGGGCCAGTGCCTGCATCTGCTTTGCGTGCGCCAGGTAGCGCACCTCCATGAACGCTTCGGGGCCGACCATCGCGCCGATTGAAACCGGCTCGCGGGGGTCGAGCACCTGACGTGGCTCGTAGGGTGGCAGAAACGCGTCGACCTGCTCCTGAGACGGAATATCCATGCGCTCATAGGCATGCGTCAGGATAAAACCATCCATGCACACCATCACCGGAAGGCTCAGCTCTTCCGCCAGCTTGAAGGCGAGGATATGCAAATCCAGCGCCTCCTGGTTGGTTTCCGCGAACAGCTGAATCCAGCCACAGTCGCGCTGCGACATGGAATCCGAGTGATCGTTCCAGATATTGATGGGTGAGCCAATGGCGCGGTTGGCAACCGTCATCACAATGGGCAGACCCAGGCCCGATGCGTTGTAGACCGCCTCCACCATGTACAGCAAACCCTGCGACGCCGTTGCCGTGTAAGCGCGTGCGCCGGCGGCCGAAGCGCCAATCGCCACGCTCATGGCTGCGAATTCCGATTCGACATTGATGAATTCGCACTGAGTCAGCGCACCGGACTTCACCATTTCGCCAAGCCCCTCGACGATGTGGGTCTGTGGTGAGATCGGGTAGGCACAAATCACTTCGGGGCGACAAAGCCCAATCGCGGCCGCTACGGCCTGCGATCCTTCAATTTGTCTCAGCATGATCGCTTGCCCTCTCCAATTTCCGCGAGCACTTCGGCATACGCTTCGGTCGCCGCGGCGATATTGCCGTCGGCGACTTTGCCTGAAAATTTCTCCTGAATTGCCTTGATCACAGATTCCAGGCGAATCACGCCGGACATCGCCGCGAATCCCGCGAGCAGTGGCACATTGGGTACGGGGCGTCCGACGTGCCTGACTGCGGTTTCGGTCGCTGAGACCGTACACAGGCGCCCCGGCGTCCAGCCCTGAATAAATTCACCAAGACCAAGTTGTGCGAAGGACTTGTTGGTATTGATCAGCAGATAGCTGTCCTTGCGCAGACCGGAAAACACATCCACGAGATGCAGCAACGTCGGATCCTGGATGATGATCGCGTCGGGCACCATGATGGGCTCGCGCAGGCGGATTTCCTGATCGGCGATGCGGCAGAACGCCACGACCGGAGCACCGGTACGCTCGGATCCAAAACTCGGAAACGCCTGGGCGTGACGCCCTTCCTCGAAAGCCGCGATCGACAGCATCTCGGCCGCCGTCACGACGCCCTGCCCGCCTCGCCCATGTATACGAACCTGAAACATGTCGCCTCCGTGTTCAGGGAGCGCGACGCCGACGCTGGCGTGATCAGTTCCCCGGATCAGTTGAGCAGAGAATAGGCGGTTATTTGTTGATTTACATCAACGAAGGATCGCACCATGCGAAATCGTCATTCATATTCTGCAATGCGGGATTCGTGTCATCACCAGTCCAGATCATCGTGCCCGCGTGACCAACTGGATCCGCTCCGATCGGGTGTCGGATCTTCGAGCTTTGGTGACACTATGCAACGGGCCGGGGATTATTTTCAAGCATAATATCCATGTTGGCAATCATCGCTGATCCCGCGAACGGAAATCGTGCTCACCCAGGATCTGCTCCGCGAAATTGGTCGGCTCACCGGACTCAAAGTGACTCCGACCAACGCACCGACGCTCGAGAAGCATATCGGCGGGTTAATCCGCGCGCGCCGGATTCACAGCGCTGCAGACTATCTGGCGATGCTCGAACCCGGGTGCCCCCGGCGCACTGACGAATGCAGCCGCCTGGCCACCTTGCTCACCACGCACGAAACCTATTTCTTGCGCGACGCAAGCCAGATGGCACTCTTGCAACAGCGCATTCTGCCCGGACTGATTGCGGCGCGGCGCGCGGACAATGATCTTTCACTCAAAATCTGGAGCTGCGGTTGCGCCTCCGGAGAAGAGCCCGCATCGATTGCGATTCTGCTGAGCACATTGCTGCCGGATCTTGCACGCTGGCACATCGAGATCGTCGCAACGGATGTAAGTGCCGACATCCTTGCGCGCGCCGAGCGCGCCGTGTACGGCGAATGGTCGTTTCGCGGATGCACCGCCGAGTTCAAAACTGACCATTTTCAGCAACAGGGCGACCAGTGGCGCCTAGCGCCAGACCTGCGGCGCATGATCCGCTACGCGCGCGCCGATCTTATTCAGGATCGCTTGCCTGCGCCCGAGGCGGGCTTTTCAGACTTCGATCTGATTGTTTGCCGCAACGTCTTCATCTACTTCGAACCGCACGCAATCGCACTCGCAGCGGTCAAGCTCGCGGCCTGCCTGCGGGCGGGCGGCGCGCTGATGACAGGCCATGGAGAACTTCGACTGCATCGGCCCGATTCACTCGCGCTGGAAATGCACCCCGAGTCGGCGATTTACTGCAAAGCGGCACCCACGCAGACGACCACGACAATGGCCCCCCCGAGGAGCAGCGCCAAAGCGGCCACAGTCCCTGCGATCGCGCCCCCGGTGTCAGCGACTTCCCACTCTGTCCAGTCGGTCCGGGATCTCCCATCCCCTCGTTTGCAGCACGATCGCGCTGCTAACTCCCGAGCAGCGGCCTTGATGACGGACGCCATCGAACGCCCCACCGACCTGAACGAAGCCCCGCTTGCGGCGGCATGGCGCCTTGCCGATCAAGGCCAGCTTGAAGCTGCTCAACTTGCCTGCACTCGCCTTCTGGCTGAGGATCCGATGAACGCCGGCGCACATTTTCTT
>JADZBO010000169.1 GCA_020851995.1 Burkholderiaceae bacterium | reverse complement strand
TTGAAATAGGGGAACTCATCATGCGCGTGACATCTTTTTTATGCCGACTTCATCGCAGCGCTTTCCGCTGCACAGGCCGTGTTGCCGACGTGAGTCGGCATAACCAGGACATCGGCGTAATGTTGTTTATGCCGACATCGGCATAAGCAGCACACTGTACGCGGGACGTTTGCAGGATCGTTGAAAAAGAAACTCGGGCTGGTCATCACATCCACAAAGGAGCAGGGAGGCGAGCGCATCTACAAAGTCGAGACCTGATCCGCCTTCACCAAGTCCCCAAACTTCGCGTCATCCCTGGCGCGTTTGGCTTCATGGCCAGAGAACAATTGCCAGCGCCTGATGATCACGTCCATGTATTTCGGATCGAGTTCGATCAGACGCGCCCGCCGTCCTGACTTCTCGCAGGCGATGAGCGTGGTGCCCGAGCCACCAAACGGATCGAGCACGATGTCGCGCGTCTTGCTGCTGTTGCGTACGGCGCGCTCCATCAGTTCCACCGGTTTCATGGTCGGATGCAGATCGTTATTGTGCGGCTTCTTAATCTGCCAGACGTCGCCCTGATCGCGGGCACCGCACCAGTAGTGCTGGGCGCCGTCCTTCCAGCCGTAGAGGATGGGTTCGTACTGGCGCTGGTAATCGGCGCGACCCATGGTGAAGGTGTTTTTCGCCCAAATGATGAAGGTTGACCACTTACCACCGGCAGCCCGGAACGCGCCTTGCAGGGTGTCGAGCTCGGATGAACTCATGGCGATGTACACCGCACCCTTTGTGACGGCGAGGATGTTCTGGCAGGCGAGAGTCAGAAACCCTGCGAAGCCGTCGCCCATGTTGTCGTTCAGAATGGGGCGGTTGGTGCCGCGCATTTTGTCCTTGGCGGTGTTGGCGTAATTCACGTTGTAAGGCGGGTCGGTCACGGTCATGTCGGCCAGTTCCTCGCCCAACAATGCCTTGTAGTCTTCCGCTTTGGTCGCGTCGCCGCACAGAATTTTGTGTTCACCGAGCACCCATACGTCGCCTGGCTGAGTCACCGGATCCTCCGAGACCTCAGGAACCGCGTCCTCGTCGGTCAGTCCTTCGCTGCCCTCGTCGCCGGCAATGAGCGTATCCCACTCATCGGCGCTGAAGCCAGTGAGTGCCAGGTCAAACCCAGCCTCCTGCAACTCGGCCAGTTCAAGGCCCAGTAACTCGTCGTCCCAGGAGGCGTTCTCACCGATCTTGTTGTCGGCAAGGATCAGGGCTTTGCGCTGAACGTCGGTCAGATGCGCCATGGGAACCACGGGCACCTCGGTCATGCCGAGCTTGCGTGCCGCAAGCAATCTGCCGTGGCCGGCGATGACGTTGTTCTGACCATCGACAAGAATTGGAGCGCCCCAGCCAAACTCTGCGATGCTGGCTGCGATCTGGGCGACCTGGGCATCGGAGTGTTGCTTGCTGTTCCGGATATACGGGATCAGAGCGGAAACCGATCGCAGTTCGATCTTCAGGTCCGTGAGGGGGTTACGCATGGGCACCTCCGTCTGTGCCCAAGCGCTCGGTAGCGACATCTTCGAACGACTGGCCAGTGGCAACGAGCGTGATGGTGACACCTCGATGATTTTGTTGGAAGCGACGAATTGCCACGTCCACGTATTCGGGAGCGATTTCCACTGCACGGCAGCGGCGCCCGGTACGCTGTGCAGCCAGCAACGAGGTGCCGGAGCCGTTGAACGGTTCAAATACGATGTCGCTTTTGGCGGAGAAGGACTCCATCACGAACTCGGGCAGCGCGACCGGAAACACGGCCGGGTGATCGATGTCCTCACCGATCTTGCCTTTGTGGCGCATGAGCCGGATAACGCTGTCGGGGATGCGCATGTCCTGCGTGGGCGTGCCGGCGTGCGACCAACCGCCGACTTCGCCATCCTTCTTGCGCATCGCGGTCGATGAACCGTCCGAGCGCAGGTGTGATTCCTGGCCCGCATGCTTGCAGGGCACGATCTTGTTGGGGCGGCGCGACTCGCGATTGAAGTGAAAGATGAATTCGAAGCTGGGTGCCAGACGTCCGTTCCAGTCGCCCGGCATTCCCGGCCCCTGGTCCCAGACGTACCAGGCAAAGCGGCGCCAGCCCGCGGACTGCATCCACTTGAGCCAAGCGTCCCAGTACGGCATCACCTCGTTGTCACGGTGGATGAGCCCAAGGTTGACGAGCACCTGTCCGTCGGCAGCCATGGGGAGCGTGGCCAACACGCCGCGCATCAGGCCATCCCAATCGACGATGGTGTCGGTGTAGTCGCGTTGGCTCCCGTAGGGGGGGGAGGTAAAGCAGAGTGTTGCGCGTTGGTCACCCATCAGGGCGGTAATCACCGCAGAGTCCGTGGCATCGCCACAGATCAGGCGGTGCTCACCGAGCGCCCAGACGTCGCCCGTGCGACTGACAGGTTTCGCGGGTGGCGCCGGCAACTCATCGGCTGAGTCCTGCGCTTCGTCGGCACTGGCATCCTCGTCCGTGTCGAGCAAGGACTGGATTTCCGAATCATCAAAGCCGGTCAGCCCCAGATCGAAGCCCGCGTTCTGCAGGTCTGCCAGTTCGAGCGACAACAGTGTGCTGTCCCAGCCCGAGTGTTCCGCGAGTTTGTTCTCGGCCAGGATGAAGGCGCGTTTCTGCGTCTCGCTCAGGTGTGCGAGCTCAATCACCGGCACCTCGGACAGCGCCAGCGTGCGTGCAGCGAGCAGCCGTGCGTGGCCAGACACGATGCCGCGGTGGCCATCGACCAAGATCGGGTTGTTGAAACCGAACTCCCGGATGCTGGCGGCGATCTGCGAGACCTGCTCCTCGCTGTGGGTGCGCGCATTCTTGGCGTACGGGATCAGCAGCTCGATCGGCCGATAATGGATTTGCAAGGGTGACATTGGGTCCAGGAATGCAAAAACCCGCCAAGAGCGTTGCTCAGAGCGGGTTTGAGGATCCGGTCAATCGCGAGGCGGCAGCAGGCTGGGGCTGCTCACACGACTGTCCAGAGAATAGCCAAAATACTACCCTAAATTTGGCGCATTTGTTGCATAGATGGAATCCGCCGATTGCCGCTGAAGCCCGCAACTTACAGCCGATGTACGTTAAATTTTCTCCATATACGCCGCCGCGACAGGACCATCATTGAGGCGCTGCGTCACCTTCTGCAGCGCGTGTTGCCAGCGCCGCCAAGCCGTTGTGCGATCACAGGCGAAGCGCCGCGTAATGTCGCGCCAGCCAAAGCGCCTGGCGCGCATCCAGACGAGATGGCGCTGTTCGATCTCCAGCCACTGCACCCAGCGCATTGTCTCGAGCATCCGGTCCATAGCCTCTGGAGTTGGCGGGACGTGGGTGAGCGTCGGTTCCTCGCTTGCAAAGGCTTCCCACTGACTGCGGGCAAAGGCCGGCCAGGAGTTGAAATACCCCTGCACGCGCACAGGATGCAGGCGTCGGGCGGTGGATGCCGCGTCCTCAAAGCGTGCCGCCACGCCTTCAACGGTCCACTCAACCATGGCGCGCTCCCGGGTGGCCATAGAGCCGCTCGCCGAGGCGCCGGATCAACTCCCGTTCGGTAAAGTCCAGCCGATCGTCATACACGGCAATGACCAGTATGCGCTGCTCGCGCCAGCCTTGTTCCTTGAGGGCATCCAGATCGAGCGCCGTCGGTTGTGTGCGTCCGAGCGGGCATTGGTAGGGGCGGGGTGGAATTTTCATTTCAAGCCTCCTGTGTGTCGAGTGCCCAGTGCAAGAGCGCCAGCGCATCGGCCTCGTTGTCGTCGGTGACCGAGTGTCCGCGGGCGCGGATCGCTGCGATCACGTCGCCCTTGCCGGCATTGCCTTTGCCGGTCGCGTGCTTTTTGATCGTGCCGACAGGCACCCCCTGGTACGGAATGTTGTGGTGCTCGCACCAGGTGGTGAGCGTGGCCATCAGTCCACCGTAGACGTGGGCAGCATCTACGCCCGCATGGCGGCGCACTTCCTCGAAATACACTGCGTGGATCTCGCCAGCGGTTGCCTTAATTTCGGTGAGCCAGCGCTTGAACCGCAGGAAGCGCATGCCGCCACCCTCAAAGCGCTGGGGCCGAAACGTGACGAAGCCGTGGGTGATCGGGTCGGAAAGGGCGCGAATCGCCCATCCGGTGGTGGTGCCCAGATCAAGGGCGAGGATGGTTGAAGTCATGGTGTCAGTCCTTGAGTGGCTCGGGACTGACGGATTTGACGGGTTACAACGAAAGTCTCTTATACGCGCATACGCGCGCGTCACGGAGGGTTTCGATGTGGCCTGTCCGATCCGTCAGTTTTGTTGATCGGTGTGCGGGTCAGTGGTCGGGGTAGGGGGCGTAAGCGGGTTCGCGCGGTTGTCTGAGGCCAACGCCACGGAATCCACGCAAGCCCCCGCTGTTTCTCCACTTCTCGACGCCGCGATTGAGCAATAAGTCGGCAAAGCGCTTTTGCGAGCCGACAAACTCGCCTGCGGAGTCCGCCCATTGCTTCCAGTCGGCAAAGAGTTCCGCCGTGAGGGCCTTGGCCGTAGCGACACGCACACAGCGTTCTTCAAGCCAGCGCCCGAGCGCGTCCTCGCCCTCGAAATACTCTTCGGTCGCATCGACCACCTGTTTGGGGGGATCCAATCGACCAAGACGCTGCCACTCAAGACACCCCGCGAGCGCCCAGGCGAGGATTCCGTCGCGTTCAGCGAGCAATTTCTGCTGCAAGTGCTTGTCGCGCTTTTCCGGTGGGACGGTGATCGTGAAGGGGATTAGATGCAAGCGCCGCTTCATGGCCTCGTCGATGTTGCGAATCGACGGCTTGTGGTTGCCCGCAACAAAGAGCTTGAACTGCGGGAAGAATTCAAAGAAGTCCTGGCGCATGAATCGCGCCGCGATCTTGTCGCCGCCCGTCAGGTTTTTGATCTTCGATTCCGCCCAGCGTCGACCCTGTTCGGTTTCGATGGCGGCGACAAACCGCGCCCCGCGAAGACCCGCCATATCGGTTGGGTGCCGGTCGGTGCGGGTTTCCATGAACGTGTCCATCGGCGCGTTGGTCGCGTAGTCGCCAAGGATCGTTGCAAGCGTATTGACGAAAACGGACTTCCCATTTGCCCCGGTGCCGTAGAGAAAGAAGAGGGCGTGTTCGCGCGTTGACCCCGTCAGGGCGTAGCCGGCCATGCGCTGCAGGTACGCCTGCAACTCCTTGTCCCCGCCCGTGACTTCATCAAGAAACTGTCGCCAGATCGGGTAGTCGCCCTGTGGTGTTGCGGTCGTGACCTTTGTCATTCTGTCCGTGCGATTGTGTGAACGCTTTCGCCCGGATTGCAGATCCATGACGCCGCCCGGGGTGTTCAGAAGCCACGGGTTGGCATCCCATTCGTCGGGCGTGGCCGCATGGCGGCGATCGGCGCGTGCCAGACGCTCGACGCCGTTGATGGTGCTTGAGCTGGCGAGCTTTGCAGCCTGCTTCGGGTCACCCGCTTTGAGCGCAGCGTGGCGGCAGACGCTGCGAATGAGGTCGGTCGCAGCAAGGGTGTCGTCGGTGCGCCAGCGGCATCCGTCCCAGACAAGCCAGCGACCCCAGGCGGCGACATACCGCCAGTCGCGGTGATAGCGCCGTGTGAAGGCAAGTGCGAGCGCATCTTCCGTACCCCAGACGGATTTGTCGGTCGAGGCAACGGGCTCAATGTTCTCTGTGATGTCATGCATTTGCAGCCTAGGGCCATGCGCGAGAAAACCCGAAACATCGAACCCTTCGGCAAAGGCATCTGCCGCGTCCCACCCTTGCGCACTTTCCTCAGGCGGGTAGAGGATGTGGCACGATTTGGCGCCCGCTGACAGGATTGCCTGAGCGGCGTTGGTTGCGTACTCCCACCCGGGCTTGTCGCGGTCGGGCCAGATGAGAACCTCCTTGCCGGAGAGTGGCGTCCAGTCGGTCTTTTCTACCGGCGCCTTGGCACCATGCATTGCGGTGGTGGCGATAATCCGCGCGTCGATGAGGGCCTGGGCGCATTTCTCGCCCTCGACCAGAACAACCTGACTTGCGCCAGCCAGCCCCGGTTGGTTGTAAAGCGGTCGTGGATCGGGAGGCGCCATCTTGCGGCGCTTCGCATCCCAGGGGCGAAACTCCTTCTTACCGCCGGGCGGATCGTACCGGTAGACGACTGCGATCAGAGCGCCAGCGGCGTCAAGATAGTCCCACTTCGCCGTGGCGGGTCCAAGCTCGTCGAATGGGGCCGAATTCTTCGCCCTGCGAACGGGCGCTGCCGGCGCGCGACCGACAAGATCGGCGGCGTGCTCCATCACCCGCGGGAAGTCCGTCTGTACGCTCAGGCCAAGGTGGGTGGCAAGCAAATCGAAAATGTCGCCACCGTCACCATTCGCGCGATCGGTCCAAAGACCCGCCTTCTCGCCCGTCAGCACGATCTCAAGGCTGTCGCCCGGACTGCCCAGCACATCGCCGATCAGGAACTTGCCCCGGCGCTTCTTGCCGGCAGGAAACAGGATGGTTAGAACCGACTCCAGCTGCGCCAGCAATGCCGCGCGCAGCGCTTCGCGCTCCTCGCCGTCGCGCCGTGGCAGATCCGAGGCAGTGTCATTGAAATCAAGCATCGGCGTTTCCCCCGATGATGTCGGCGGTCCCAGCCAGTGCGTGCGTCACGCAGTCATCCTGGCGCAGCTTATGCAGGGCTTGCGCCTCGATTTCCCGTACCCGCTCTCTGCTAAGGTCGAATTGGGTGGCAAGTTCCTCGAGCGTGTGGTCGTGAAAGAACCTACCGTGAATCACCTTCGCTTCGCGCTGCGAGAGCGTGGCCATACCTTCCTGCAGAAGACGGCCGGCCTGCGCGCGGCTGGCAGCGCGCACCGGCGCATTCGTCTCAGCCCCTTGAGACAGGAGAGCCTGCAGTTGCCCAAGCTCAACATCGGCATGAGACCAGTTGCGCGCGAGCGGTTGCAACTGCTCGTCGGACCAAAGATCGGAGGGGCTGGCGCCAAGAAAGTCACATAACGACCAGGCACATTCGCGCAGCAACCCCTGGCGGTTCAGCGGCGAGCGCGTCAGGTTCAGATACGGCAGCACGGCAGCGTTGTAGTTGATGCCCACCGCCTGAGCAAACGCGAGGCCTGGCCGATAGCCCGCGGCTTCGATGGCGCGCAGCAACCTTGCGTTGCGCACGGAAATCCTTACGCGGTAATCACCCATGTGAGCCTCCCTGTGTGTCGAACCAGTTTGTGAGCGCAGACAAGCGAAAGCGAAGCATTTGTCCGATCCGGATATGCGGGATGCGCTTTGCGCGGCGCGCGCGCGGTTTGGTGAAGTAATAGAGCGGCAGATCGAGCGCGCGCGCGGCCTCGCGGGCGTTGAGCAATGGTTCGGTCGCCGGTGCCTGTGACAGGGGTTGTTTCATGGCGCGGGCCTCCAGCAGCGTTCGGACCACGCGCAGAACTTGCACTCGAAATGCGACGAATCGGCAAAGGATCGCGCCAGCAGCTCGCCCGCGTCGGTTGCACTGATCACGCGCGCGGCGCGATCGGACATCCGTTGTGCGAGCCCCGCGTCAAACGGAATCAGCTCGGCGTAGATCTCCATCGTGTCGGCGTTCACAGCTGTGAAGAGCGCGGGATGTTCGTGCAGATTGAGATACGCCTGGTAGATGGCGATTTGCGCGGCATAGACGGGTTTTGAGGCAGCGAGTTTGTGTTTCTGAACGTCGAGCCATGATTTGGAACCCAGGCATTTATTTTCCCAAAGCGCTGGGTACGTGAACCCCTCGGGGCCGGCGGTCAACACGCCATCGATGTGTCCACGCAGGCGGCCGTCGGCCACCGAAAAGCCAAACTGGTGACCGTCGGCATCCTCGGTCTTGAGCGTGAAGCCTGCGAGGCGCAGCCAGCGGATCACCATGTCTTCGGTTCGGTGGCCTCGCTCGAAGATGCGCAGCATGCGCCCTGAAAAGCCCTTGCCGTGATCGACGGGTGCCTTGACGAATTCGTACTGAAGCTGGCGCTCGCAGGCAGCCCCAAGGCGCGAGGCGCCTAGGTAGTCACGTGCGGGGGTCGCGTCACGCTCGGCCGCAAGGGCGCGGTCAAGCAGTTCCTGCAGCCGGCCAGACAGACTGGCCGATGAGTTGAAGTCCATCATGGTTTTGCCTCCCAGGGCAGATCGTCCGGGATGCCGGCAAGCATGGGCGCGGTGCCGCTATTTGCTGGATCCCGGATGGGGTCATTGATTGGTGTCGTACCCGACATGTGCACTGGCGGGTGTTTAGTACGCTCGTGGTGCGCGGCCATCTCCTCGACGTAGGCAGTCACGATCGCTTCGATGACCGCCAGCGCCTCGGCTTCGGTGTAAGCCCCGAGGGGCTTGTCGAAGCCGATTTCGCTTGCGGCTTCGCCAAAGAATTTCAGGCACAGGCGCATCGCAGCCTTTTCCAACTCAGTCGCGTCAACCATGACGGTCTCCTTCCGCTGGCCGGCCAGCACCGCGCGCGTCCAGTGTCCATAGAGTTGGTGAAACGCCTCCTGGCAGCGCCGAGAGCAAAACACCCAATCGGTGGGATGGTGCCGGGGGTCGGTGGGGCGGTGCCGCAGATCGGCGTGGCGCAAGCCCCGGGACTGTCTTGAGCAGATCCAGCATTTCATGCTCCTGTCGTCTTGGGGCGCGCAAGGTCCGAATCGAGCCGCACGCCCTCCAGATCGGCACCGTGCACGCTACGGAAAACGGTTCGGGGGTACGCGCAGCGATTGGCGACGATCATTTCGAGCTTGTAATCCGGCGTGCAGTCCGCGCAATGGTCGCTCTCCCCAGGCTCTGCACGCATGGCGGCAAGCTTCCAACGTTCGTATTGGCTGGCGCTGATAAAGCACAGCGGGTAGAAACCGGGGTTGTCGTGTTGTTGGGTCATGACTCGCTCCTCACTGGGCCCAGGACGGTTTGCCAGTCGCCGGCGTGTGGCGCGGGGCCGGTGTGGCGTAGGCCGCAGCAGCTTGCGCCGGAGCGCCAGAGCTTCCACCTCCCGAGTTGCTCTTGGGGGGCACTCCCATCATTGCGGCGTACGTCGGGTGGTCGGGCTCGATCGCGATCTTTACGACGTTGCGATCTTCTCCCTTGCCATCCTTTTCCACGTCGACGCGGGCGAGGAACTCAAGGCCATCGAGGTCCGCGAAGCTGTGGATGCGCCGGGCGGCGCCTGCCTGTGGGCTGTTGTCTTGAGGATGAACGTTGCGCGCGCTGTTGAGAGCGGCGCGAATGAAACTGCGACCCATCTGGCTCCAGACAGGACCCTTGGGGGAGTGCAGTCCGACGTTGGACCACAGCTTGCGCTTGGCGAAAGGGCCCGAGGTCACAACGAACTCGCAGGCGAGATAGACCGATCCCGTATCAAAGGACTGCGAGGCATAGCCTCCCGTCCAGCCCTGACTGGCATCATCGTGACCACCGGGTTTGATGGTCATGCGCACCGGTACGATGGTGCTGCGGGGGATCAGATCGAAGCCACCTTGCTGTGCTTCGGCGTCATTGAAATCGTTCCAGTTGTTTTGAGCGTTCATGTGCAATCCTTTAGGCAGTTGGTTGCTGGGTGGCCGAAATGTCGGCGCCCAGACACTTGTCGATGAGTTTTCCGAGGTTCGGCTCCTCGAGGGCGTCTAGGCGCCCGCTGCGATCCTTGGACGGATAGCCAAACGGGTTGTCGGCGCGCGTGACAAAGGCCCGGTAGGGCGTGCCGTCCTCGGCTTTGAGCACGGCAAGCGTGATCACCTCGTCGAGCACGCCCGGCAGTTCGAGCGCAGTCTTGGTGCCTTCGAGCTGCAACTGGTAGAAACGGCGGTTGAAGTCGTCGGGTTTTTCTTCAAGAATCGCGACGTAAATGACGTGTTTGTCGCGCACGTGCTGCAGGTGGGTGAGGGCGGTGATCATTTCCTGACCGAGCAACCCATAGGCGCCCCGGCTATCGGGCTTGCCGGTTTTTTCACTGAAGGCCTGCGGCTGCGTTTTGCACCAGGCAAAGCACAGGCGCGAGAGCACGGTCAGCGAATCGACGAAATAGAACGCGTACTTGGCCAGTTGCGCCGGATCGCCGAACTTGGCGCAGACGTGCTCGAAATGCGCCTGTGAGAAAGCCTGCTCGGCGCTGGCCGTTGGCATGGGGCCTGCCAGAAACACAACCAGATCCCGGAACTCGGGCCAGGTGCGCGGGCGCACCGTGTCGCCTGGCCAGTCGCGTACTGACAGGTCGCCAGCTTCCAGATCGACAAAGAGCGTCGACTTTGGGGGTAGCGTTCTGATTTGCGACGTTTTGCCGACGCCTGCTGCCCCAACCAAAGCGACCTTGGCGCTGTGTCGCTCCTTGAGCCGTTCTTCGGCTGAGATGATGGGGAGTGCCATTACGCCACCTCACGGATCAAAGTGGTTGCGGCCGGATTCCAGAGAACTTGGTAGCCGGAGTGACCGTTCCTTGAAAACGGCAGGGCTTCTGCCCATCGCTGGCCGGCGGTGGTCAGCTCCCATTCATCACGATCGTTCTTGAACTGCAATCCAAGTGCCTGAAGGCGGCTGTTGATCGCACGTGCGGGCATGCCCACGCGTTCGCCTAACTGGGTGGGATTCAGGCAGCAAAGTGGTTCGTTGGCGGGGGGTAGTGCCCGGCGCAAGGAGTCCAGCGCCAGCCCCGTGTTCTCATGAATCACGGTCAAGGTGGCAACCATCGCGATGCCGTGTTTCACACCCGGAACGCGGGCGATCGCGTCGCCGATCAACAAGAGCGCGCCGACGGTGTCCTGCATAGCGGCGGGCAGTGCTGCGGCTGGCGCGGCTGCAGCATACGCACCAGTCTTGCGAATGGAGGGCAGGACCTCGTGCGTGACCCAACGCTTGAAGCGCTTGGCCTCAGGTTTGCGACTGGTCAGAATCAGGCTGTAAAGACCCGACTCGCTGATGCAGACCATTTCCTGGCGGCCGCCAGGGGTCTGCACAGTACGCAGACCCTTTTCGTCTTCGTCCAGGCGACGGGTTTGCTCGGTAGTGATGGTGAGCGCAGCACAAATATCGGTCGCGACGAACCACGGTTCGCCGGCCGCATCGAGATGGATGCGCACGACCTGTTGCTCAAACTGAAAGGGGATGATCGCAATCATGGTTGGTGCTCCGAATCGATCGACAGTTGAAATGACGGCGTATCGGCCTGCACCGTGCGGGCCTCTATAAACTGCTGCTGAAGCACCGCTGGCCAGCGCACGTAGCGCGACTCGGGTACCGAGAATTCGGTTTCGAGGTAGTCGCTGGGGTTTAGTCCTGAGGTGCTGATCCGCTCTGCGATCGTCTTGAGCGTTTTTTGATCCCAGGTCACCTTCTTGGGAAGCTCAAACCTCAAGCGCAATGCGCCACGGCGCAGGTGGACCGTGCCGAACTCGTGACCGGCATCGCGCAAAGCCGCGAGCGCCTCGTCGCCGAAACGCTGCTCAAGCGCCGCATCGACCTTGGTACGTGCGGACTTAAGCCAGGCGATGGCCTGATCAAGATTGGTGTGCACCTCATAGAGCTGGCTGTCGGGCAGTGCGGCGAGTTGCCGCACGGACATCTCCGCGATATCGGCGGGAAAAATGGAGAGGGCATTCATTTCTGTCTCTCCCTACGCCGTCACGCGCGACGAGGTCGACACGTACAGTTGGCGCTGCTCGTACTCAAGAATGCCACCCGCCCCGTCAAGTGGATATGCGACCTTCTTTGAGAATTTGGCAAAGAAGGGGCCCTTGCCAATTCCGCGCCAGCGCGCCAGGGTCTTGGGAGACATTCCCCAGCGGCCGGCGAGCTCGTGTTCGGTCAAATAGCGTCGTTCAGCGTACGAGAGGGGTCTTTCAGGTGAGGTTGCGCCCGCCAGGACGCTTGAGTGGCGTACGGACAGTTCACCAATACCCACTGGCGGTGCCATTGATTTGGCCATTGCCATGCTCCTTTCCCAAAAAGGGACTGGGGCGTGACTGGTGGTCAATCCGATACTGACCGAGGATGCCGAATCACGCCTTCATCAGGGAAGGCGCTACATTTGGCGTAGCAATGGCTACTTTTGGCGTAGCGGCAACTTTTTTTTGCTATTTCTGCATTTTTTTTGTCGTCGGATCACCCGAGCGAGGCGATCATCTCCCGCTGGCGCTTCCAGTCATAGGGGATTTTGGCTCTCAAAAGCGCTTCGAATGACACCGTTCGGGGGAGCTTTCCCTCGTAGGCTGCCTGAACGATGTCCGGTGCGAGCAGGGCCAAACGCAAAAACTCGTTGATTGTGGAGCGATGGATGCCTTCTCGCTCGGCGATCTCGGTGGTCGAGGCGACCGCACTGGTTTCAAGCAGGTATTGCCAGTAGAAGCCACGTCCCAGCGCTTTGATCAAGGGCTGGTCCTGCTCGGGCTCGATCACGAGTGAGTCACTCAACGTGACCGGATGATTCTCACCCGTCGGCGGCACGATCACCTTTTTGAATCCCCGCCTCTTGAAGTGGAAGGGCACAAAGGTCGTGATGCGAACGCCCCCGCCTTCCAAGGGATGGCGGCGCGCGTGGGGGGCGCCATCGGTGACCAGTATTTTTATCGGTAGATTCACGAATCAACCTCCATTTCCAAAAGTTCGGCGCCAATCGTGCCAGGCGCCAGTTCGCCCACCAGTTCGCGCCATCCCGATTCGCGCCAGACGATGTCCACCCCGTCCGAGAGTAACTGCACGCGCTCAATCAGCAGAGATACAAGCCGCACTTGCTCGGCCGGGAACAGTTGCTTCCAGACATCCCCGAGGTGGCGCATCGCCAGTACCACGGTAGGCTCGTCAATTTCGGGGTGGCGGGCGCACACCGTCTGCCAGACGGCGTGGATCGTTTCCGGTGCCTGAAGTGCACCGATCAGCGTGTTGACCACGACCTCCTCGATTTGGTCGGCCGGGATGAGTCCTTTCGCACCGGGGCGGTAGCCGTAGCGCTTATCGGCCTTGGGCATGTAATAGCGATATTTCTTACCCGACGATTTCTTGCTGTAGGTGATGTGGTACTTACCGCCATTCGATTCATAGAGAAGGTTGCGCAACAGAGCGTCGATCTTATGACGCGTTTGGGTTTTACCCATGCGCTCGTTCGAATCCTCGGCAAGGATTGTCTGGACTCGATCCCAGAGCTCCCGGGTGATGAGGGGTTCGTGCTGGCCTGCGAAGATCGTGCCCTTGTGGCGTACCTCGCCGACGTAGATCGGATTGCGCAGCATCTTGGAAACGCATCTCTTGTCCATGGGGGTGCCGTTACGCGTACCACCGTTCTTCAGCCGAATGGCCTTGGTGGTTACGCCCTCCTGGTACAGCTCGCGCGCTACGTCCGTGATTGACTGGGTTTCGGTGAATCGCTGGAAAATCCTTCGGATGATGCAGGCGTCTTCCTCATGGATCACCAGTGTGCGATTTTTGGCCAGATATCCCATCGGCGGGTAGCCTCCCATCCACATGCCTTTGCGTTTGCTGGCCGCGATCTTGTCGCGGATGCGCTCGCCCGTGACCTCACGCTCAAACTGCGCAAAGGACAGGAGCACGTTGAGCATGAGCCGTCCCATTGAGGTGGTTGTGTTGAATTGCTGTGTCACTGACACGAAGGACACGTTGTGCCGCTCAAATACCTCGACCAGTCTGGAAAAGTCCACGAGGCTTCGGGTCAGTCGGTCGATTTTGTAGACCACCACGATGTCGATCTGATCGGCGATGATGTCGGCCATCAGTCGCTTGAGCGCCGGGCGTTCCACGTTGCCACCTGAGTAGCCGCCATCGTTGTAATCATCAGCGACGGGCAACCAGCCCTCGGAGCGCTGGCTGGCGATGTAGGCCTGACCCGCATCGCGCTGGGCGTCGAGGGAGTTAAACGACTGGTCAAGACGCTCGTCGGTCGAGACGCGGGTGTAGACCGCGCAGCGTTTTTTGGTCACAACGGTGTTCATTTAGGTCTCCGCGTTGAAATGGCCTTGTAAAGTCCGAAAAAGCTTGGTCCCGACCACTGGGTGCCAGTGATATGGCGGGCGACAGCCGACAAGCTTTTGAATCGCCTGCCGGCGTAATCAAAAGTGCCGTCGGCCTGCGCCGTGACGTGATGCTCGCGATCGTTGAATTCACGCACTAGCGTCGTGCCCGGGGTCACGATGAATTCGCGGCGACGCTGTGACTTGATTTGCGACTGCGCCTCGCCAATGCGCGCCAGTTGCGCGCGTGCGGACAACTGCGCGCCGAGCGCCAGCTCCTGAATCCTGTAGGCGAGACGGCCTTCGACATACGCGCGGTTATTGTGTGGCGGGCGACGGGGAAAATGCTTATCCCACAATGCCCAAAGATCTTTCATGTTGAGCTGCGGCAGTGCAGCAATCTGTGCGGCGAGAGATCGAACGGGTGAGGGTGGTTTCATTTACAAACCTCTTCGTTTAGACGGGTTTGTATGAACGCGCTCGGCGGGCACAAAGCCAAGCGCAATATCGCTATGTGGCGGCCGTGTTGCTTGTAGTCGGGCAATGGCATCGGCGAGCAGGCACGCGACTTGCCGCGCACGCTCGCGCGGCGTCAGGGCTTCGGGGAGAGTTTGTTCGACGTTCATCTCGGCAACCAATAGAATGTTCAGACCGTGAGAAATGATAGGCATCGAAAGTGGTCGCCCCGGCTACTTTTGGCGCACATGCGCGGGGGTTGAGCGTTCGTTTTTGTCGCGTCGCGTGCATTGACCTGATATTTATCAGGCCATACACTCAGTTCAGACATGGAGTGATGCCATGAGCAAGCAAAGGACGCCGGGCATCACTGACCCGCAAGCGAAGACGCTGCGGGTGCTTTGTGAAATCCTGGACGCCACGGGTCTGCCACCGACCGTCCAGGAGTTGGCCGACGCGCTGGGCATCAGCCACGCGAGCGCGCATGAGCAGCTTGGGCAACTGGTGCGGAAAGGGTATTTGTCAAAACAAGAACGAAAAGCACGCAGCATCGTTGTCATCAAGCGCCTTGCCTGAGGATGATCGCGTGAGTTCAGCGGCGTAAGGGGCTTTTGGATGGGGCATGTCCGGCTAGGCCTGTTGCCAAGATCGAAGGCTTGGAAGGAGGTTGTTGGTCTGATTGCCGCTGGGGCCGATGTGCCGCAGGTGGCAAACGCGACGATTTCGGCAGCCGAGAAAGCGTTTTCGTTTGTCCTGCAAGATCTCGGCTACACGCAGGCAGTGTGGCTCATGACGCAGTTGGCCGTCGCGGCCAAGAAGCAGGACCCCCTGGGCCACTTGGGATCGGTTGGCGTCGTGCTGCCACAAGAGGCGACGCTGCCGGACGTGACGACGGCCCTTGTTGAAGCGATGGATCGCGCGACTCAGGTCTCGGCCAGGCGCTCAGACCTTGGCGAGCTTGCCGTGCGCGCCCTTGTCGGCGCCGCAGCCGATGCGCTTGGTCCCCGACTGCACACCCTGTTCCCCTCCGACCCGCTCGCGATGCAGGCAGCACTGTCGACGCTTGGCACGCCGCGAGCATTCGGGGAGTTTTCGAGAGGGTTTTACGCTCGGCTGGCCAACGAGAGTCTGCAGTATTTTTTGAGCAAGACGCTGAACACGCAGCTGGGGGAGGGTATGCGGTTTGCAACGCTCAACCAAAAGGCTCAGTTCGACGCCGCCTTACAGACGCACACCCGCGAGGCCTCGCTGATTGTGGAAACGTTTTCGAGCGAGTGGTTTTCGAAGCACCGCTTTGAGGAAAAAGGGGAGATTTCCAGAAGGTCGTCGGATGGCTTTGCGGGCTATGCGCTCACGAAAATGAAAGATGAATTGAAGGCGGGGGCGCGCAGCGATGCAAGATAAACGCTACATCCTTTGCGGCGGTGCTTCGGTCAAAGGCAAACACAGGGACTCCGATCGGGATTTGCGCTTACAGATTTCGGGCCGAGGGGGGCACGGCAATGTGACGCTGCACATCGAGGACATCCACTCCAAGATGTTTCGCAGCGTTCCGACCCAGTTTCATGATCTGCTGGAGATTGCCACCTACGTCTACGGTGCCGATCAGGCCATCAAGCGTGGTGCTGACGACGTGGACAATTTCGGCGATGCGTGGAGGCGCGACCTGCACTTTGTCATCCCGGTGCGAAACCCAGACTTTTGGGGCGCACCTCAAGTGCTTCAGACGCTGCGCGCGACACTCGGATTTCTGTCCGATGACAATTACCAATTTGAGTTCGTCGCACTCAAGCAGGATCATGCGATTCAGGACTATCTGGATTTCAACGATACCCAGGAAGTGTTTGGACGCGCGGAGCAGGTGGTGATGTTTTCCGGGGGCCTGGACTCGCTGGCCGGCGCAGTTGAAGAAATTCTGACGCAGAAACGCCGGGTGGTGCTTGTTACCCACAAATCGACCCCGAAGCTCAATAACCGGCATCGCAACATGCAAGCGCTGCTGGCGGCCAAGGCGGGCGACAACGCGCCACACCACATTGGTGTGAGAGTGCACAAGGCATCGGAGCTAAATCAGGAATACACCCAGCGCAGTCGATCCTTTCTGTACATGTCGATCGGTGCGACGATTGCCAAAATGCTCGGCCTGCACAGCCTGCGCTTTTACGAAAACGGCGTCATCAGCCTGAATCTTCCCGTCTGCGCTCAGGTCGCCGGTGGTCGCGCCACGCGCACAACCCACCCCCAGGTGATGCAGGGTTTTCAGGAAATCATCTCGCTGGTGGCGGGAGAGCTATTTACCATCGAGAACCCCTTCATCTGGAAAACCAAGGCCGATGTCGTCGAGGTCATCACCCGAGGTGGGTGCGCGGATCTGATTGCGCATTCGATGACCTGCACGCACACCTGGGAAATGACGAATCAGCACACCCACTGCGGCGGCTGTTCACAGTGCATCGACCGCCGTTTCGCAGTGGTTGCAGCCAGGGCCGACCAGTACGATCCGGCCGACCACTACAAGACCGACGTATTCACCCAGAGTCGGGACAAGGGCGACGACAAGATCATGGCGGCGGCGTATCTCGAGCGCGCCAATCAGGTCAAGTCACTTGGGGATGTGATGCAGTTCATCAGCAGCTATCCGGAGGTGAACCGGGTTTTTCGGTATCTGGATCCAAGTCCGGCGCAGGCAGCCGCGCGGGTTTTTGACCTCTACAAGCGGCATGCGACCGAGGTGACCGGGGCGCTTGATACGCTGATTGCACGAAACATCACAGGAATTCGGGAGCGCACGCTGCCTGGTGATTGCCTGCTGCGCTCGGTCTACGAGTCGGGTTCGGTGGAATCGGTGCCGGCAGTCGCCACTGCAGAAAAGTTGCCCGACAACATCTTTCGCAGACGGGGCGGCGTGTGGGAGGCGCGGTTTCTGGGGCGAGGCAGAACCACAATCCTGATCCAGGGCGCGGACAAGGGGGCTGAGTACCTGAATCTGCTGCTAGCGTTCCCGGATCGCGAGGCGTCGGTGTATGAGCTTGCCTGTGGGAGCGCTGTCAACGCAATTGAGCTACCAGCGAACACGGGAGTCACTTCGGAGGATATTGAGGAAGGTTATCAAATCGTCACCGGCGCGCCGCTGACCGATGCAGGCGACGTCGCGGACCGACGGGCACTCCGGGAGTGGAAGCAGCGCGCCCACGAACTTCTTGGCGATATTGAAGATGCGCGCGCAGCTGGTGACCACGCTCTGATTGAGAAGATTGAGGAGGAAATGGCACTTCTGACAAAGGCGATGGAAGGAGGTAAAGGCCTCGGCGGACGACGGCGCTTGGCCGGCGACAAGCGCAAGAATGTCCGAGATGCCTTCCGCATCGCCGTTGATCGGGCCATCAAGCAGATTGAGAAGTACGACAAGCCGCTCGCCGAACACCTTAAGACCAGCATCAAGCACGGCAACATCGTAGTCTATCGGCCCGGCATGCCAATCACCTGGGATGTTCGGCCCATTGTGAATATTTGACATGAGTAACGATAAGGCAACGTGCCTAGCTGCAGTCGCCACGCTAAAGATGCAATCGTCGTTGTGGTGGCTCTGAATTTGCGGAGTGACAATAAATGAATAAGTTTTTTTCAGTGATTACTGTGGGACAGACACCACCCAAGTTTGACGGGGAATCCGCGTATTTGCTGGTTGACAACTGGGACGACTGGTTCTCCTTCAGCACGATGTTCACCTTGAACGTCATGGATGCTGACGGCGTGATTCATCGCATCGGCAGCGTCAAAATTGGGCAGGTTGGAATGCGACCGGACCAACGACGACCAGATCTAGAACCGACGTTCGACATGTTAGGCGAGGAGTTCTTCTCTGTCGGGCAAGACGATACCTACTACGAACTCCTAAATGAGCTGGGGGTGAGCCTACGCGATCGAGTTCTCACGGGACTACGTGACATGGCGTTCGATCCTCAGCGCCTTGAGACGGCGCTCAAGGAGAAGGTGACCGGCCTGTCGCTGCTTCGCTCCGTGACGCGAGCCACAGTGCAGGGCCAATACGCTCGGATCGCCCAAGGGGGGGCGCGCTTGTCGCGCTACGAATTCTCGTATTCTGGTCCGCGAAAGGCCCGTTCGAAGGGGATACCATTTGAGCTGACCTTTGTCGTTGAGCCCGAGTCGATGCCGCCCAGCAATATTCATGTCCTAATTGGTCGTAACGGCGTCGGCAAGACGCATTTGTTGAACAACATGTCACGCTTGCTCGTTGACCAACGATCAAGCCCAGAGGAAGTGGGTGCGTTCGAGGGGGGGGAGGATACCGAAGGCCAAGATCTATTCGCGAACTTGGTATCGGTAACCTTTAGCGCGTTCGATCCGTTTGGCCCGCTGCCCAATCGCCGCGATCGTTCTGAAGGGTTCCCTTGTGCGTACGTGGGGCTCAAGCGCACTGGGACAAACTCTGAGGGTAAGCCCACTGCTCCAAAATCGCCAGACAATCTGTCGCGGGAATTCGGCGCGAGTGTCCTCATCTGCCGCAGCCAAAGCGCCCGTCTAAGTCGGTGGCAACGGGCGCTGCATATGCTCGAAGCAGATCCCATTTTCAAGGCTGCAGACGTCACTTCGCTGGCAGAGACTGATTCGGAAGCAGACGAGCTGAAGGCCCGTGCGCGTCAAGTCTTCAGCAACCTTAGCTCTGGCCACAAGATCGTTCTTCTGACGATTACCCGTCTGATAGAGACTGTGGAGGAGCGGACCCTGGTGCTGCTTGATGAGCCAGAGGCACATCTCCATCCGCCCCTGCTGTCTGCCTTTGTGCGTGCGTTGTCGGACCTGCTCGTGAATCGCAACGGCGTCGCGATCGTCGCGACGCACTCGCCGGTGATACTTCAGGAGGTGCCCTCTGAATGTGTCTGGAAGATCTGGCGCAACGGCCGGATAATTCAAGCCGAGCGCCCGACCATCGAGACCTTCGGCGAGAACGTCGGCGTGCTCACTCGCGAGGTATTCGGTCTTGAGGTTACGGACTCCGGCTTCCACCAGTTGTTGCGGACGGCCGCGCGCGACGCGGTGGATTTCGAAGACATGATCGCCAAGTTTGATGGCAAGCTCGGCGGCGAGGCGCGAGCGTTGATTCGAGCTCTGATGGTCAATCGTGGGGCTAGTCAATGATCAAGTTAGATCCTCCAGACCTGGACGCCGGCGCGTTCTTCGCCTTGTGCATTAGCCGAGTACGCAATTTGTCACTCAAGGCGCGCCTGGCCTCGGTGACACCAAATGTCATCCAAGCCTCCACAACCTTCGAAGGCCTTGCAATCCGGGTGCGGCTGTACGAGTTCGTACGCGAGTCCGTCGTCGGCGGTTTGGTAACGACATCCGAGATGGAGGCCGTATACACCCAGCGAATGGTGCCTAAGAGCGCTCCTGGACGAGCTGCCTACGACAAGCTAATGAGTCTAGCCCGTTCCGGGAAGTGCCCATTGTGCGCACAGCGTGATGCATCCACGCTGGACCACCATCTGCCCAAGGCGCACTATCCGGTTCTAGCAGTCACGCCGCTGAACCTTGTGCCCTCATGTACAGATTGCAACAAGGCAAAGCTAGCGAGCCTGCCAACGAACGCATTTGAGGAGACACTGCATCCTTACTTTGACGATATCGACGGTGATCGCTGGTTGTTCGCGTCCGTGCAGACGACCGCGCCAGCTTCCCTGAAATTTATCGTAATTCCGCCAGATCATTGGAATGCCGTGCTTGTCGCACGGGTACACCTTCACTTTAAGACGCTTGGATTAGCTGACCTGTACGCGGCCCAAGGAGCCGACGAGCTGCTCAACATACGACATCAGCTTCGAATTTTCCATGGTTCAGGTGGTGCAGAGACCGTTCGTAGCGAATTAATGGCTCGCGCAGATAGCGCGCGCGCCCTTCGTGTCAATGGTTGGCGTGTCTCTGCGTTCGAGGCATTTGCCGAGAGCGACTGGTTCTGTGACGGCGGTTTCGACGCTACCTGACCTCGGATACGACGCCTACGACTTCAGTGTAAAAACCTTTCTGCTCGGGTCGCCTGCGTGAAAGCGACTTACGTCACGAACTTTCGCGAACAAATTCTCGCAAATGCTCGTCTTCAGGCGAATGCCGCCCTTCGCATAAACGGAGAATTTCCGCGTCTGAGAGAGAAAAACGGGCTAATTTGTGGGCGAGTGCGGCGTGCGCGTCCTTCGCACCGATGGCGCCACCTGCGCCAGCACTGGCGCTCTTGGCGAAAAAAAACCAACCGAGAAGGTTGGTTTTGTGATCTGTTGGTGGAGAGGAGGAGGATCGAACTCCCGACCTTCGCATTGCGAACGCGACGCTCTCCCAGCTGAGCTACCCCCCCAACAGCCAATCATTCTAGCGGAAATCAGACCACCTGTCAGTTTGAGCCAAACCACATCCGATCCATGATGCCATCGCGTTTGATGAACCGATGTCGCAGCGCCGCGGCAACATGCAGGATCAGGACAGCGCCCAACACAATGGCGATGTTTGCATGCCAGTCGAAGAGAAACCTGGCAAGCGCTTCCCCCTTGGCAATAAAAGGCATCGCCGGCAGACGCATGCCCGCCAGAACTTCAAGTGCCGGATAAGCGGTAATTCCCGCCCACCCCAGCAACGGAACGAGGAACAAAAGCAGGTAGAGCAGCAGATGCGTCGCCCGGGCAGCATTGATTTCCCAGGGCGCGAGATGGGGCGGGTTTGGCGGCAAGGTGCCACCGAGTCTGATCACCAGACGAAGCACCATCAGAATGAGAACCGCAAATCCGATGGTCTTGTGCCATGCGTAGAGGGTATTGGTCAGGTCATCCCAGAGGTTGGCGCCTGCCCGCCACGTGGCCCACAAGCCCAGCGGGAACAGAATCAGTACGCATACGGCAACTGCCCAATGTATCAGGCGGGCGGCAAGGGAGTAGCGCGGCGAAGTAAACATCAGAGTTCTCCTGTCACTGAGTCGCTTTTTGAGGGTGGGCAAAAAGAGAGCATTTCTGAAGCATACGGGGTCATGAAGTACTGAATCGATCAGGATATGCGTGAAGCTGGGGCAGGAAAATAGTGAATCGCGCCGGGTTCAGGGCTATTGCTTCGAGGCAAACGATCAACCCTCGTGCGCGAAAGGGTGTGTTCCCGGGCAATCGGGATTCAATTAAGGCCCGATGAACTCAGGGATTGACCTGTTTCTCTATGAACTCAAGCAGCGTACCGACACTGTGCATTGACACCGCAATACGGTCGCCCCGGTCGCGGAAAACATATTCCGCGTGCAGCGGCGACGGACGCCGCTGAGAGCGCTGATCGGCGCCACTGACAGGCTCTGATTCAAGCGCTTCCAGAATGCTGCGCAGAGGGGCAAGGCTTTTCACTCGCAGAGCGATGGCACCGAAAAAACTCGGGCGGCCGTGCGCCTCGACTGCGAGCGCGCCGAAGCAGGCGCGGTAATCCTGGGGAGTCACCACAACCAGTGAATACTGCGCCCCGTCAATTCGGAATTCGCCATGTGCGCCACGACGGGTGGTGCCGCCTGCAATGGCGGCGTAGTGCCGCGCATCGACCTGTGGCTGTGTACTCACGATCAGGAGTGCTGCGATTCCCATCGCCTGGCAGGCATGCGACTGCCATTCTTTGCGCCAGACGAGTTCCGGGGTGTCGTGCTGGCAGAAGTAGACGCGCCCGGCAGGAAAGCGGTTCGCTTCAAATCGGACCGTCTTGAACCGAGCATCGGTGACTCTGTCGCCCAACTGCACCGGTCGCGAAAACGATTGCACCGGCAGCAGTGGTTCGCCCGCTGCGGCGAGTCGTGCATGCGTCTGTTCGGCATCGGGGGTCTTGAAGACCAGTCCATCCATACCGACCGGCCCGTTGAGCAGTTCGCTGCGTTCGACGGCCCCATCCGCTGGTAAGCCGATTGCTTCAATGTAATCGTCGCCAAAAACCATCAGGTGGTTGATGGAGCCCATCGTGTGGCGCCCCATCGGCGTGAGGGTGAATCCGAGTCGTTCGAACAGACCCCGTGCAAGGGAAAGGTCACGATGGACATTGATGACAAGATGGTCAATCGGGAGGGCGGTCTTTTTAGCCATGGAAGATAGGGCCAGATCAGCCCGACAGTGTTGCCACGACCGGTGCGTGATCGGAAGGTTGGTCATTCGCGCGCGGACTCTTGTCGATCACACAGGTGGTGCACCGGGCCGCCAGCGAATCCGAAAGCAGCACGTGGTCGATGCGCAGACCCGCGTTGCGTTTGAACCCATTCATGCGATAGTCCCACCAGCTAAACGACTTTGGCGGCTGGTCAAACAGGCGGAACGCATCGTGAAAGCCCAGATCCAGCAGTGCGCGCAGTGCTGCCCGTTCCGGTTCGGACACCAGGACCTGCCCGATCCACTTCGCCGGATCGTGGACATCGTCGTCACCCGGGGCAATGTTGTAGTCTCCGAGGACAGCGATATTCGGGTGAATCTGCCGCTCACGGGCAATCCAGGCGTTCAAGGCCTTATACCAGGCGAGCTTGTAAGTGTACTTATCGCTGTCAAGCGCCTGGCCGTTTGGACAGTAGGCGCAAATCACGCGGATGCGCTCGTCGCCAAAAGGCAGCGTGATTGCAAGAACGCGTCGCTGGTGATCTTCAAAATCGGGGATGTCCCGCACGACATCCGCACCAGGTTGGCGGGAAAGAATTGCCACGCCGTTGTAGGTTTTCTGGCCGGCCCAGGCCGCGTGGTAGCCGATCTCAGTGAATGCAGCCAGGGGAAACTTATCCTGATCGAGTTTGAGCTCCTGCAGGCACAGCGCGTCCACAGGGTTTGCCGCGAGCCAGTCCAGCACCTGGGGCAGGCGTACTTTCAGTGAATTGACGTTCCAGGTTGCGAGCCGCATTTGCTTGTGGTCAGGTTGGAATGATTCGGCTTCGGGTTCGGAAGCATGGGCACGCACGTTGTGCCACAGGCGCTGCACCGAGAGATTGGTCAATATTCTAGCAAGGGGTGGGTCGGAGCTTGGCAGTCGTCGGATCACGGAGTGGTCAGCGCCACTGCGGCGATCCGCAAGCGCCCGACCGCGCGCGTCTGATGCCTCGTGTCAAAGCTGCATGGCGGCTGGCGCCCTGGGCGGTTTGCGACCCTGGCGGCGGGCTGGTGTACCGATGAACGCTGTACTAAGGCGTTTCGTTTGTGTAGACGCGCGGTACGCGCTTGACGTTGCAAAGCAGTTCGTACGAAATCGTGCCGGCGGCCTGGGCCACGCGGTTGACGCTGATGTTGCGTCCCCAGAGTTCGACTTCGCTGCCAACCCCGGTTTGCGGAAGATCGGTGAGGTCGACCGTCATCATGTCCATTGAAACGCGCCCTATCGTGCGCGAGAGCCTCCCGTCAATCATCACCGGCGTGCCGGTCGGTGCGCTGCGCGGATAGCCATCTGCGTAACCGATCGCGACAAGTCCGACTCGGGTCGGCTTATCTGCAATAAATGTCGCGCCATACCCCAGTGCATCGCCGCTTTGCAGCATGCGAACGTTGAAGATGCGACTCTGTAAGGACATGACGGGTACCAGGCCACTGCTTTCGCCTGGCATCGGATCGGCACCGTACAGAACGATGCCCGGGCGAGCCCAGTCGCGCCGCGCGCCTGGCCAGGCCAGAACGGCTCCGGAATTCGCGACGCTCTGTTCGCCGGGCAAGCCCGCGACGGTTTGATCGAAGGTGTGCAATTGCTGCGTCGTTGCGTCATGGTCCGGTTCATCGGAGCGGGCAAAGTGTGTCATGTGCGTAATCGAATCGACCGATCCGCAATTTTTCAAGCGTGCATGAGCGGCCTTGACCTCAGCGGGATCGAAGCCAGCGCGGTGCATTCCTGTGTTGATTTTGAGCCAGACGGTCAGGCTGCGCGGTGTGAGCCTCAAGCGCTCGATCATGGAGATCTGCTCGGACTGGTGAACGACGATCCAGAGGCCCAGTTGTTGAGCCTGCAACAACTCATCGTCGTCAAAACAGCCCTCAAGCAACAGGATGGGGCCTGAAATACCGCTCGCGCGAAGCTCAATCGCTTCCTGGGCGAACGCAACAGCGTAGCCATCGGCGATGTCCGCGAGTGCCATTGCGCAGCGAGTGGCACCGTGGCCGTAAGCGTTGGCCTTGATGACCGCGAGCGCGCGACCGCCTTGCAGGCGACGCGCTAACTGATAGTTGTGCCGCAGCGCGCCAAGATCGATCAGGGCGCGGGCAGGGCGGGTCATGCGTTTGCAGTGGCCGGCGACGCGGCGCGTTGTCGGGCGGATTTGGTGTAACGATCCAAGGCGAGACCTTCGGTGCGAATTTCGGGGTGATTCCCGGTCACGAGATCAGCCACAAGTTTGCCCGAGCCGCAGGCCATCGTCCAGCCCAGCGTGCCATGGCCCGTGTTCAGGAACAGGTTGCGCAGGCGGCTTGCACCGACAACCGGCGTGCTGTCCGGCGTCATGGGACGCAGTCCGGTCCAGAATTCGGCGCGTGCGAGATCGCCACCCGGGAACAGGTCGGTCACGACTTTCTCGAGCGTCGCACGACGGCGCGGGTTCAGCCTCAGATCAAACCCGCCGAGCTCGGCCATGCCGCCCACGCGGATCCGGTCGTCGAAGCGCGTGACGGCGACCTTGTAGGTTTCGTCGAGTACCGTGGATACAGGCGCCCTGGATGCATCGACCAGCGGGATCGTCAGGGAGTAACCCTTCACCGGGTACACGGGCAGGTCGACACCCAGGGGAGCGAGCAGGGCGCGTGAGTAACTGCCAAACGCCAGGACGTAGCGATCCGCAGTCAGTACCGAATCGCCGCAGCGCACGCCGGTGATCTGGTGGCCGTCGGTCAGAAGGCTGTCCACTGTGGTGTTAAAACGGGCGTCCACGCCGAGCGCGATCGCCATGTCGGCAAGGCGTTGCGTGAACAGGCGGCAATCGCCTGTCTCATCGTTGGGCAGGCGAAGGCCGCCGGCCAGCGTGGCAGAGGCGAGCGCAAGCCCGGGCTCTGCGCGGTTCAGCGCATCGCGATCAAGCAGTTCGTACGGTACGCCGCACTCTTCGAGAACCTTGATGTCGCGGCTGACGGCATCGACTTGCTCTTGAGTGCGAAACAGTTGCAGGGTGCCGCCGGTGCGGCCTTCGTAGCTGATGCCGGTATCGGCGCGTAATTGTTGCAGGCAGGTGCGGCTGTACTCGGCGATGCGCATCATGCGTTCTTTGTTGACCGCGTAGCGGGCGGGATTGCATTCCCGCAACATCGCCGCGATCCAGCGCAACTGAAAGAACGTGCCATCCGGTCGGATCGACAACGGGGCGTGGCGCTGAAACATCCATTTGGCGGCCTTGAGCGGAATGCCCGGGGCAGCCCAAGGGGTCGAGTAGCCCGGCGAAACCTGGCCCGCGTTGGCATAGCTGGTTTCATCGGCGGCGCCCGGTTGGCGGTCTATGAGGGTGACTTCCGCACCCGAACGGGCAAGGTAATAAGCGGTGGTGGTTCCAACGACGCCGGCACCCAAAACAAGGACTTTCATCACGCAACCTCAGGATTAAAGTGAATGTCGACAGTTTAGACAGTGTTTTGTAGTGTTTTCTTTTGAAAAAACGCCTTTGGATTTATGAAGTCTCTTTTTTTGTTGTTTTAATGGGTCAATTCAAGAGAAAAGTCATGTTTAGCGTAAAAACCACAGCAAAACACAGGATATTTGTTTGACTCCCGGGTGTTTACTCCCTACACTTGACAGGCAAGATTCTCGAGCGATGCGGTTTTTGTCCCTGGTCTGTCGCCCTTCGTGGTACGCAGTACATAAGTGTCTATCCCTTCCTTGATCGTCTGGCGCAGTGGGCGTTTGCTCGCCCGTTTTCTTATCTATCAAGGAAGTTCAATAAAATGGCAACTGGTGTCGTGAAGTGGTTCAACGCCGAAAAAGGTTATGGTTTCATCATGCCTGATGGCGGTGGCAAGGATCTTTTCGCTCATTACTCGGAAATCCGCTCGAGCGGTTACAAGACCCTCGAAGAAAACCAAAAAGTCAGCTTCGAAATTGGCCAAGGCGCCAAGGGTCCGAGCGCGACGAACATTCAGATTATCTAATCTGTGCCGCATCGGCCGGCCCACGGGCTGGTCGTCGCGACGAAGCCCTGCATCGCTCTGGTGATGTAGGGTTTTTTATTTGTGCTTCGGGTTTCAATTTGCGCGACCCAATTGCGGGGGGTTTGAACATGTCTAATTTGCCTGCCGGCCTGACGAGCCTGTTGTCCAGACGGTCCCAGAAAATGGTGCGCGCTCCTGCGCCGGACGCCGCGCAGATGCGGCAGATCCTTCAGGCCGCGGTCTGCGCACCGGATCACGCTGCGCTGCGTGCGTGGCGTTTCGCGCTTGTCGAGCAGCAGGATGTCGCTGCATTGACAGAACTCGCCATTGCGGCAATGCGTCGTTCAGGTCTCGAAATCAAGCCCGAGAAAGAAAAGAACATGCGCAACTGGCTGGCGCAGGTACCCCTGCTGATTGGTCTGGCCTACAAAATCCAGCATGACAACGATCGTGTGCCGGAGATTGAGCAGACCCTGTCGATGGGGGCTGCTGTGATGAACATCCAGAACGCTGTGCATATGCTGGGCTTCTCGTGCTACTGGAGCACCGGTTTGGGCACCTATACCGACGATGTGCCCGAGGCGTTGGGCTTTGATACCCTGGACTATCGTTTTGTCGGGTTCCTTGCGGTGGGTACGCCGATTTCACCGCTTGAACCTGTGCAGCGCATGGATGCGATGTCGCTTACGCATGTGTGGAAACCGACGCCCGCTCCGCAGTGACTGACCGTGCCTGTTGAAGGGATTTCCGCGCTGACCGACCGTGCCCGCCCGGCGTTCGGTCAGCCTGCTGCCGCTTCGGGCTGGTAGCGTTTGATTCTCAGTGCATTAAGCACCACAAATACACTTGAGAAAGCCATGGCGCCCGCCGCGAACATGGGCGAGAGCAGGAGGCCGAAAGGCGGGTAGAACGCGCCCGCGGCGAGTGGAACAAGCGCCGCGTTATAGGCGAAAGCCCAGAACAGATTCTCGCGAATATTGCGCATCGTCGCGCGTGAAATTCCAATGGCATTGGCCACACCGTGCAAGTCGTCAGACATCAGCACCACCGAGGCCGATTCGATGGCAACATCCGTGCCCGTGCCGATCGCAATGCCGACGTCGGCGGCAGCGAGTGCAGGTGCATCGTTGATCCCGTCTCCGACAAAGGCGAGTGACTTGCCGTTGGCACGCAGGCCTTGCAGCGCCTCGACCTTGCCTTCTGGTAAGACGCCTGCGCGGACGTCGTCGATTCCGAGTTGGCTGGCGACGGTGCGCGCGGTTCGTGCGTTGTCGCCAGTGATCATCACGGTCTGTAAACCCAGTTGGTGCAGGACGCGAATGGCTGACACGGCGCTTGGCTTGATTGGGTCGCTGACGGCCATGATTGCGGCGAGCCGCCCATCGACAGCCAGATAAAGCGGGGTCTTGCCTTCGTCGGCCCAGGCGCCGACCCGACTGTCTTCGTGCGTGATCGCGATGTTGCGGGATTGCATCAGCCGGAGATTGCCGCAGAGCACAGCGCGGCCCTGGACGATCGCACTGACGCCCGCGCCGTTGACGGACACGAACTCGCGCGCGGCCGCAAGCGCGAGCCCGTCCTGCATCGCGGCGTCCAGGATGGCGCGGGCGATGGGGTGTTCCGACTGCATCTGCATTGCGGCGGCCCAGGACAGCAGGGAACTGCGGTCGTACGCATCATCCAGCACCAACAGATCCGTCAATACCGGTTTGCCGAGCGTGAGCGTGCCCGTTTTATCGAATGCAATCGTCTGAATGCCGCGCAATCGCTGCAGGGAGTCCCCTTGCCGGAACAGCACGCCGAGTTCCGCCGCACGCCCGGTTCCGACCATGATCGAGGTGGGTGTGGCAAGGCCCATTGCGCACGGGCACGCAATGATCATGACCGCAACGGCATTGACCAGCGCGTAGGCCAGACTGGGGGTGGGCCCAAGCCACAGCCAGACCGCAAATGTCAGGGCCGAAATCGCCAGGACGACCGGAACGAAGACTGCGGTGACGCGGTCGACCAACGCCTGGATGGGTAGTTTCGCCCCTTGTGCGTCCTGCACCATCCGCACGATACGTGCCAGGGCCGTGTCGCCGCCGGTGTGAGTCGCTTTGACGGTGAATCCTGTCGTGGTGTTCAGTGTGCCGCCAACGACGGGGTCGCCGCGCCGCTTCGTGACAGGAATCGGCTCTCCGGAGATCATGGACTCATCGACGTAGGCTTCACCCTCGGTGATCACGCCGTCGACAGGAACGCGCTCTCCCGGACGAATGATCAGGATGTCGCCGGGAAGTACTGTTTCGATCGCGACATCGACCGCCTGTCCATCGCGCAGTAAGCGCGCCTCCCGTGGTTGCAGTTTGAGCAACTGGCTGATGGCGGCTCCGGTCCGGCCTTTGGCGCGTGCTTCGAGCATCCGTCCGAACAGAATCAGCGTGACGATCACTGAGGCCGCTTCGAAATAGACGTTGCGTGTGTCTGGGGGTAGCCATGCCGGGGCAAAGGTCGCGACCATCGAGTAAATCCAGGCGCTACCGGCACCGAGCGCCACGAGTGAGTTCATTTCCGGAGCGCGCCGCCACAATGCCGGGATACCCTTAGCGAAAAATACGCGACCGGGTCCTGCGAGCACCGCTGTGCTGAGGGCGGCCTGCAATAGCCAACTGCGCTGCGTACCGATCGACGTCGCGATCCAGTGATGCATGCCGGGGACCAAATGCGCGCCCATTTCCAGAATGAACACTGGTGCGGTCAGCAGCAACGCGGCGATCAGCGAGCGTTGTAGTTTCGCGGCCTCCTGCGCACGGTTTTCGTCGATTTTCGGTTGCTCTGAGCCGTCCTGCTTTACGCAATGCGCCTCGTAGCCGGCGCGTCGCACCGCCTCCTTGGCTGCCGATTCGATTTTGGCGTTTGCAGTGTCGTTCAGCGTAAGCCGCGCACGCGAAGTGGCAAGATTGACGCTAGCCGCTTTGACCCCCGGAACTGACGCCAACGCCTTCTCCACGCGCAGCACGCACGAGGCGCAGGTCATCCCGTCAATGGCGAGATCAAGGCGATCTGCTGGAGAAACGGGGGCGGTAGGCTTAGGCGATTGAGTCATGATCGTAAGATTAACGGCAAGCGGCGAAGTCCGTGCGAAAGGTGCCGTGATCCCCGCGAGTGCAGTGTTCAACGCGATCAGACACTTAAAATCCTGCCTTTTGGGCCGTGGCGGCGCGGCGGCGTGGCGAATCCTCGCGATTCCTGCGGGTATCGCTGTGGTTCGGGCCTTGCCACGCCCCAAAATCCAACGGTTTTATTGGGCCTTCAAGCGTTGAACGCCACCTTCAAGCGTTCAGCACCACGCTAGTATGATGATGCCAGGGGATCTGTTCGGTCGCGACCCGGCGATTCAGTCGGACAATGAACTGGTAATCAGTCGGGCAATGAACCGACGATCAGTCGGACAATGAACCGGCGATCAGTCTGAAAATGGCTTTCCAGTCGATGTGTATTCTTCAATCGAGTCAGTTAAGGTGATTTATCATGACATCGTTTCAAGTTATTGATATGACATGCGGTCATTGCGTTAAGACGATTACCAATGCCGTTCATGCCGTTGCACCGGACTCTACGGTTCAGTGCGATGTCGCCACAAAGAAGGTGGTGGTGCAGGGTGAGCACAAAGCCGCTGTAGTCGAGTCGGCAATTCGCGACGCTGGATATACGGTTCAACTAGTAGCCTCCTGACGTCAGCGGACTCTTGTCGAGAAGGTCAGGCTGAACTGACTGATTCAGATCGTCTCATAAAAATTAACTAATACAAGTTGCGATGAATTCGCTTTTACCTATCGATAGATTTAATAAATTCAATTAGATATATTGATAGCTGTTAATTATGATTCGTCCATGCCTGTTTGGACCTGCGCAATCAGCGAAGCAAGAACAGGCCGAAGCAGGTTAACTCAGTCCAAACCAAGTTAACTCAGACGAAATCAGGTTAAGCCAAATCAGGCGACATCAAATCAAGGAAATTCAGCCATGTTGCAAAATCGTGAAGGTCAGCGCGTACCCAACGTCACTTTTCAGGTGCGTGAAAACAATGCCTGGAAGCAAGTGACCACCAACGACGTGTTCAAGGGCAAGACTGTTGTCGTGTTCTCGCTGCCCGGCGCCTTTACCCCGACGTGCTCGTCCACGCACCTGCCGCGCTACAACGAACTGGCCCCGACTTTCGCCAAACTCGGCGTGGACAGCGTGGTGTGCGTTTCGGTCAACGACACCTTTGTGATGAATGAATGGGCCAAGGATCAGGAATCGGACAACATCGTTCTGCTGCCGGATGGCAATGGCGAATTCAGCGCCGGCATGGGGATGCTGGTTGACAAGTCGGCGATCGGGTTCGGCAAGCGCAGCTGGCGTTACTCGATGCTGGTGAAGGACGGCGTCGTGCAAAAGATGTTTATCGAACCGGAGAAGGACGGCGATCCGTTCGAGGTGTCGGACGCCGATACGATGCTGAACTACATCGACGCCAAAGCCAAGGCGCCTGATCAGGTCGTCGTGTTTTCCAAGCCGGGCTGCCCGTTTTGCATTGAAGCCAAGGAGTTGCTCGATGCCGCAGGCTATCACGCAATCGAAATCCCGCTGGATAACAAAGTGCGCGGTCGTGTGATTGGCGCGGTATGCGGCGACACCACGGCTCCGCAGATCTTCATCAATGGCGAACATGTCGGCGGGCTGGACGCCCTAAAGGCGCGTTTTGCCAAGGCCGCTTGAGAATGCGCGCGTCCGTAACCCGTATTGAAGGAAATGACATGAGGCAGTTGACGACAGATGTGGCGGTGATCGGGGCCGGAACGGCAGGCCTTGCGGCCTACCGGGCTGCGATCGCGGCAGGCAAGCACGCGGTGTTGATCGAGGGAGGGCCTTACGGCACCACCTGCGCGCGTGTCGGTTGCATGCCGTCCAAACTGCTGATCGCGGCAGCGGAGGCTGCACACCACGCGCGCCACACCGCTGCGTTCGGAGTTCATGTTGATGGTGACGTGCGGGTTGACGGGCGAGCGGTCATGGATCGCGTCAAACGCGAGCGGGATCGCTTTGTCGGCTTCGTGCTCGACGGCGTAGAAAGTATTCCGGCCGAGCATAAGATCAGGGGCTTTGCGCGGTTTATCGCTCCTGGCCTGCTGCAGATCGACGCGCACACCAGAGTGCGTGCTGCTGCGGTGGTGATCGCTACGGGGTCCTCGGCGTTCATTCCGGAATCGTTCCGGGCGTTGGGAGATCGCCTTGTGCTCAATGACGATGTCTTCGACTGGGATGATTTGCCGCGCCGGGTTGCAGTCTTTGGCCCTGGCGTCATCGGGCTTGAACTCGGACAGGCGCTGGCACGCCTGGATGTCGCGGTGCGCGTCTTCGGCGAGAGTGGCAGCATTGGCGGCATCAGCGATCCGCGCGTGCGAAGTGCGGCGTGCGGGATATTCCAGCAGGAGTTTTACCTTGACCCAAACGCGCGAGTCCTTGATACGAAGCGGGTGGGAGATGAAGTCGAGATCCGCTACGTGGCGCTGGACAACACCGAGCGCGTCGAGCGATTCGATGTGGTCCTGATGGCCACTGGCCGTCGTCCAAATACGGCATTCCTCGACCTCGATAGGGCAGGGATCCCGCTGGGCGCGCAGGGTGTTCCGGTCTTTGATCGGGAAACGATGCAAGTCGGCGACACAGCGGTTTTTATCGCGGGGGACGTCAACGCGGATGTACCACTGCTTCACGAGGCTGCTGACGAGGGCAAGATCGCCGGAGACAACGCAGCAAGGTTTCCCGCCGTACGGGCGGGCTTGCGCCGGGCCTCCCTTGGAGTGGTGTTCAGCGATCCACAAATCGCGCTGATCGGAATCCCCTTCAAGCAGCTTGGGGCGGGCACGTTCGTGACCGGTGCGGTGGACTTCAGCAACCAGGGGCGTTCGCGCGTCATGCTGAAAAACAAGGGGTTGCTGCATGTCTACGCCGACGTCGCGACCCGCAGATTTCTGGGCGCGGAAATGATCGGCCCGAGCGCGGAGCACATCGGCCATCTGCTTGCCTGGGCGGCGCAGCAGAGCCTGACAATTGACCAGATGCTGGAGATGCCGTTTTACCATCCGGTGATCGAGGAGGGGCTTAGAACAGCGCTGCGCGAGGCGCAGGCGCTGCTGGACAGGGCAGGCGTTCGACTCGCTGCCTGAAGATCGTCGTAGTAAAACGCGTCCTGCGGCCGGGATCGCGATTGAGTCGGCGACAGGGCTTAACCGGGCTTGCGCGTGGCGTCGATGAGTTTGCGCAAATCGGCTGTCACCGCATCGACATTTTCGGTATCCGAAGCCAGAAGGCGGGCCTTGCCCCGGTTATCAAATACAAACACGCCGCGGCTGTGCGTGACGTTGTAGGTTTCGGCTGAATCGCCCGGCTTGGGCTTTTCAATCTGGTAGGCGACGCGGTAATGGCGCGCCAGATCAGCCACCTGGGCTTCATTGCCTGTCAGGCCGATCGCCTGGTTATTGAAGGCATCCACGTACGCCTGCAGAACGTCAGGCGTATCCCGATGGGGATCAACGCTGATGAAGACGACGCGTACGTCGCGCGCTTCGTCACCGAGCTTCTGCAGCACTTCGCTTAACTGCGCCATGGTGGTCGGGCAGATGTCGGGGCAGCTGGCATAACCGAAAAACAACAGGACCGTCTTACCCTGGAGATCGCGCTCGGTGACCGTTCGGTTGCCCGCGCCTTGAAGCGTGAATTTCAGATCCGGCAGGTGCCCCGTCACGTTGTAAAGCGTCCAGTCAGGTGATTTTTCGCTGCAACCCGCCAACAGCAATGCAATGCACAGCAGCGATGCCCCGATCAGACGTCTTGCCCAGCTTGGATTCATGCAACAGGCTCCGATCCGTCGGCCATGCCGCTGTGGCGCAAGAGGGCATCCATGCGCGGCGCACGACCGCGGAATGCCTTGAACGATTCGGCCGCGGGTCGCATGCCTCCGACCGCGAGAATTTCACGCCGGAAGCGTTCGCCTGTGGCGGAATCGACGGCACCAAGCGCAGTGGCGGCTTCGTGTGCCTCATGCGCCGCACGCTCGACTGCCTCCTCGAAGGCCTCGAACGCATCGGCGGAAAGGACCTCTGCCCACTTATAGCTGTAGTATCCGGCACCGTATCCACCCGCAAAGAGATGCGAAAAACTGTGTGGAAACCGATGCCAGCTCGGCGGTCGGAGTACGGAAACCTCGTCGCGCACCTGATCAAGTTGGGTCAGAACCTCGGCGATCGAAAGCCCCTGATCGCGGCTGTGGAGCAGCATGTCAAACAGGGCGAACTCAATCTGCCGCACGGTTTGCAGACCACTCTGGAAGTTGCGTGCCTGAACCATCCGGTCGTACAGATCGCGCGGCAGCGTTTCACGGGTGTCGATATGCGCTGTCAGGCGCTGCACCACCGGCCATTCCCAGCAGAAGTTTTCCATGAACTGAGACGGCAGTTCGATGGCATCCCATTCGACCGCGGCGAAAGCCGACACACCCGGTTCGTCAACCTCGGATAGCAACGCATGCAACGCATGGCCCGCTTCATGAAACAGGGTGATGACATCATCGTGCGTGAGCAGTGCGGGTTTGCCGTCCTGCCCGCGCGCGAAATTGCAGGTCAGGTAGACAATCGGTGTCTGGATGCCGTCAGGACGACGACGCCGTGTGCGTTCGCTGTCGACCCAGGCCCCCCCTTGTTTGGCGGGTCTTGCATAGAGATCCATCACGAGCAAACCGAGCACTTCACCCGTGGGAGATACGAGGTTCGCCGCCCGCACATCCGGATGCCAGCCACGGATGTCGCAGGACTTCAGCGTGACGCCAAAAAGTGTCTGCGCAACGTCAAAGAGCCCCTCCACCACGCGCGGCTCGGTGAAGTACTGCTTGACTTCGTCTTCCGAGTAGGCGTAGCGATTTTCACGAAGTCGCTCGGACGCATAGGCCACATCCCAGGGCTCCAGATCCGCAATGCCAAGCTCGGTTCGGGCGAACTCCTTCAGTTCTGCAAGATCGCGCTCAGCGAAGGGGCGGGCGCGTTCCGCCAACTGGCGCAGGAAGCCTGTGACTTCCTCTGAACTTTCGGCCATGCGGGTTTGCAACCGCAAGGCCGCGAAGTGTTCGAACCCCAATAACCCGGCCTCCTCGGCACGCAATGCAAGGGATTGCTCGATCAGTCCGGAATTATCGAAATTATCGTCGCCCTGTTCCGAGGCGACCGTTGCATACGCCTTGTAAAGCGTGTGGCGCAGCCCACGATCGCGCGCGTACTGCATCACGGGCAGATAGCAGGGCATCTTGAGGTTGAGTACCCAGCGCGATTCGCCTTCGACCTTGACGGCCGACAGGGCGTCGGGCGGGATGCCTTCCAGGCGGGAGGCATCGTCGATCGCCAGCGACCATCCGTCGATGGCATCCAGCACGTTTTCAGAGAATTTCTGCGATACCCGCGACTGTTGTTCAGAAAGTTCCGCGTAGCGTTTGCGGGCCTCGCCTTCGAGTTCAACGCCGCTGAGCCGGAAGTTGCGGATCGCCAGATCGATGACGCGCTTGCGGGCCGGCGTCCAGTGGTTGAAGTCGGAGCTGGTGCGCAGGCGCAGGTACTGTTGATAAAGCCCCTCGTGCAATCCGACCCAGGTGGAATATTCGGTGATCGGGCCCAGCATCGCGTTGTACGCATCGCGCAGCGCTGGCGTATTGACGACGGCATTCAGGTGCGCGGCAACCGACCATGCGCGCCATAACGGTTCGCAGGCGTCGTCAAGCGGCGTAATGATGGACTCCCAGTCGGGGGCAAGCGACGGATCAGCGGCGGCCTCGACTGCCCTTCGCGCCCGCGCCAGCAGCGCTTCGATGGCCGGAGCAATATGCTCCGGACGGACGGCGGCGTAATTGATCGGCGCGTCAATGCCTGCGAGCAGCGGGTTCAATTCAAACGACATGTAATTCCCGGAGATTCAATGTGCTAAGCGTTAAGCGGCGGTTTGCGTCAAGCGCTGGCCTGCGGCGAGCGCGCGCTCGGCGGCCTCGATGGTATTGACCAGCAGCATGGCGATGGTCATCGGCCCGACGCCGCCAGGTACTGGCGTGATGGCCGAAGCAACTTCGCGGGCCGATTCGAAGTCCACATCGCCGCAGAGCTTGCCCTGCTCGGTCCGGTTGATGCCTACGTCGATCACGACCGCGCCAGGTTTGAGCATGCTGCCATCCACCATGCGCGCACGCCCGGTGGCGACGACGACGATGTCCGCGTGGCGTGTGTGCCAGGCGAGATCGCGCGTCTTCGAATTGCAGATGGTGACCGTCGCACCGGCACTCTGAAGCAACATCGCCATCGGCTTACCGACAATGTTGCTGGCCCCGACGATGACCGCGGAGGCACCGCGCAGCGGCACGTTTTCGGCTTCGAGCATTTTCATGACGCCGTAGGGCGTGCATGGCCGAAAGAGGGGCTTGCCTGTCATGAGCAGGCCCGCATTGCTGACGTGAAATCCGTCAACATCCTTGTCCGCGGCAATTGCCTCGATGACCTGGTGCGGATCCATGTGTTTGGGCAAGGGCAGCTGAACCAGAATGCCATGAATGGCGGGATCTGCATTCAGCGCGCGAATCCGGGCGAGAAGCTCGCCCTGGGTCATGGTGGCGGGGTATTGCTCCAGCACGGAGTACAGGCCAGCCTTTTCGCAAGCGGCGACTTTGTTGCGCACGTAGACCTGGGAAGCGGGATCGCTGCCGACCAGCACCACCGCGAGCCCCGGACGGATGCCCTTGGCGGTCAGTGCGGCGGCGCGCAGCGCAACTTCCTCGCGAATCCTGGCCGAGAGCGCGACACCGTCGATCACACGAGCCGTCATGCAACCCCCTCGGATTTGGCCAGGGCAACCTTCATGAGATCGGCCACGGTAGTGACCTGGAGCTTTTCCATGATGTTGGCCCGGTGCGCTTCAACGGTTTTGATGCTGATGCCGAGGTCATCGGCGATCTGTTTGTTCAGGCGTCCAGCGACGATGCGCTCAAGCACTTGTTGCTCGCGTGCGGTGAGCCTGGCGAGCATGGCTTCGTGGTTGCGCTGGGCGAGCGCCTGCGAAAGACGCTGATTGGCCTGCTCGAACATGCGCGTGACGATTTCCCGCAGATCGGTTTCGTTGAACGGTTTTTCCAGAAAATCGGCCGCGCCTTTCTTCATGGTCGAAACGGCCATGGGCACATCGCCGTGGCCCGTGATGAACACCACGGGCATGGACGACTTGCGCGCGATGAGTTGCTCCTGCAACTCCAGCCCGCTCATGCCGGGCATGCGCACATCGGCAATCAGGACGCCGGGTTGCTGTTCGTCGTACTCGCCAAGGAAGGACTCCGCGCTTGGGTATGCGCGCACCCGATAGCCGTTGGCCTCGAGCAGCCATCGCAAGGAGTCGCGCACGGCTTCGTCGTCATCGACGATGTACACAGTGCTGGCGACTTGGGGCGTATTCATGCGTGTAACTCCTCGGACTGATGATTCGGCTGCGCTGTGCCTTGTGCGGCGCAAGGCAGTGTAAAGCGGAAAATGGTGCCGCCATCCGGATTGGGCGTGGCCCACAGGCGACCGTGATGCGATTCGATAATCGTGCGGCAGATGTTCAGCCCCATGCCCAGGCCTTCGGCCTTGGTGCTGAAGAAGGGTTCAAAAAGTCGTTCCGGATCTGTCAGGCCCTGGCCGCGATCAACCACGGCGACCTCGATCTGGTTGCCGTGCAGCGAAACCTCGACAAGCAGGTTCTGATGAGCAGCATGATCCATCGCCTCGAGGCCGTTCTTGACGAGATTGAGCAGAACCTGCTCGATCAGGATCGGGTCGGCCAACACGTCAGGCAGGTTGGCCGGGACGCTGCACACGATGGTGACGTGTCGCTTGCGGGTGTGGATCTCGGCCAGGTCGACCGCATTTTCGATCACGGTGCTGATCTGGATCGCCTGACGGCGAGGTTCGCTGCGCTTGACGAATTCGCGGATGCGGCTAATGATTTTCCCGGCGCGTTGTGCCTGACTGACGGCCTTTTCCAGTGCAGGCAGCAGGGTGTCTGGATCCGTGCGACCGGCCTTGACCATCGCGACCGCACCCGCGCTGTAGTTGACGATTGCGGTGAGCGGCTGGTTCAGCTCATGGGCGAGCGACGACGCCATTTCACCCATCGTGGTCAGGCGGCTGGTGATCTGGATCTTTTCCTGCTGAATGCGGGAGGCTTCCTCGTGGTTGTGGCGTTCAGTGATATCCCGGGCCACCTGCAACCGGACGCGTCGCCCATCCGTCCAGGCAAGCATGCGATGCTGCACTTCGAACCAGCGCTGCACGGACGCGGAGAAAATCTCGACCGATTCATCGGTGTAGCGACCACGTCGACCTGCCAGCAGTTCCTCGTGGCCGCCGGTCTGGGCGCCAAAAAGACGGCGATAGGTACGATTCGCAAACAACAGGTCGAGGCCCTCGTTCGTGTCGGCGGTGACCGAAATTGCGTCGTCAAGCCCTTCAAGCACCGTCATGAACCGTTCGTGGGCGGCCGTCAGTGCTTCGCGGATTCGTTTGGGCTCGGTGATGTCTGTCATTGAGGTCATCCAGCCGATCTGGACGCCGTTGGGTTCACGCAAGGGGGACACGTACATGCGCGCAGTGAAGCGCGAGCCGTCCCGCCGCTGCGCTTCCAGTTCCAGCCCGCTTGTGGGTGTCTTGCCGGAAAGCACGTTCTGCAGCGTGTGCAAATGCGAGTCGTAACGTCCCGGTACCCAATAAGGGAAAGGCGGCATGCGGCCGATCAGGTCGGCCTCATTCCAGCCGATCATCCGACAGAACGCCGGGTTGACATAGGCGATGCGCCCCTCGAGATCGAGGACTCGCATGCCGGTCGACATGGAGTTTTCCATCGCGCGCCGGAAGCCGGTTTCGGCAACGAGCGCGGCTTCGGCATCGGAGCGATCGCGCGTGTAGCGCCAGAGCGTGAGCAGGGCGATCACGATCACCACGGACAGCCCGATCACAACCCAGGTCAGACGATGCTGGCGCATCTCCTGATCGATCGTCACGAACATCACACTATCGCTCTGTAAGCGCTGCATCCAGAAGAACGCGCCCATGACGCAGGCGTACAGGAACAGAACGAACACGGGTGCAAACCAGTACCAGCGCCGACGGCGCAACTGGGCATGATCGTGGAAGGGTGTGGCGAAAACCGATTTCTGGGTATTGGACATTCGGGTTATCCAGCAGTGCCCCATTTTAGACGGTCTTCTTCCGGTGTTGAAAAGAAGGATATTTCACAATGTAAAAATCGATCCCGTCAGGTGAAATTTTTTGTTGCCGGGATGAACGGTTTTACCTAGAATGCCCACATCGAACAAATAATTAATCAGGAGATCCTCATGGCACCTAAAGCCAACGCGTTCATGGCCGCTGCGGACGAAGACAATCTTGAAACGCAGGAATGGCTGGATGCGCTTGCCGCGGTGCTTGACCGCGAGGGTCCTGAGCGTGCCCATTACCTGCTCGAACGGCTGATTGATCTGGCACGCCGGTCAGGGGCGCACATTCCGTTCTCGCCCAACACGGCGTACCTCAACACGATTCCTGCCG
>JADZBO010000168.1 GCA_020851995.1 Burkholderiaceae bacterium | reverse complement strand
TTTCTCTACATCTTGGCTCGTAAGCCACCCTGCCATCCTCATTCCTGAGTAGCATCTATCACTCTCTCCTTGTTTGCTCTTAGCTGTTAAATAGCTTTGCCTGCGGCGGGGCGCGGGGCTCTGGTAAAAATTGACTTTGGTGGATTCAGGCTCCGTCACGCCAGAAATCGAGTTGGCCGGAACCGGGCCGGTTGAGTTCCTTAAGAGCGTGACCGGAAACCGCCTCGTACTGACACCCCGCGCGGTACTCGCGCACGGCACGCGTTACACCCTGACGCTTCACACCACCTTGCGTGACGCTGCCGGTAACACCCTCCCCCAACGGTTCCAGGCCAGTTTCACCACGGCGGCAGGCATCACCTTCCAGCCCTACCTGAATTTCCCGGTAGCCGCATACGTTTCCGGTCTCGACATGGGCGACGTTAACGGCGACGACCGGCGCGACTTGGTCATGACGACGGCAAGTTCCTACCTCCTCGCCGAGACCGATGCCGACACCCTGTTTATTTTCCACAAGGGCGCCGACGGCAAACTGGCAGCGCCGCAGCGGCTCCGGATCAGTGACAGCGTTACCTGCCACGCTTCCTCCGCACAGGTCGGCGACGTCACCGGCGATGGCCAGAACGATATTGTCATCAGCAATTCGGGCTGCGGCATCATGGTTTACCAGCGCACCGCGAACGGTGACTGGCCTCGCCCGCAACGTATCGACAACCGCGACAGCTCACGAATTGCACTGGCCGACATGAACCATGACAACCGCCTCGACGTTGTCGGCTTCAGCCATGGCGGCGATACCGTGACAATCTGGTACCAGCTGCCTGAAGGCGGGCTGGCGGCGGCAACGAGTTACCCGATTTCGCATCCCTATCTCGGCACCCCGACCTTGGGCGACATCAACCACGACGGCCGAACTGACATCGTCTTCACGAGCAGCAACGGCCTGACTGCCACCTCCATTGCGACAACGACCCAGGCAGCCAGTGGTGGATTCAACGTCCCGGTCTATTACGGCACGCCTTCCGGGACACTACCGTATTCCCATGCGGCCATTGGCGACGTCAACAATGACGGAAGGAATGACCTCGTGATGAGCCTGACGAATGCCCGGATCGGAGTCCTCCTGCAATTGGCGGACGGAACCCTGGGACCAATCACTTTGCGCTCCTCGTTCCTCTCTTCTTCCGGCGTCAGCATCCAGGACATCAACAAGGACGGGCTCAACGACATCGTGGTCAGTTACCCCGAGCACTACGGCGCCTGCGGTATCTTCTACCAAAAAACCGGTGGCGTATTTGACGTTGAAGATATGTATAACCAGCCCGGCATACCGATCGATGCCAATGACGATGGCCTGATGGATTTACTGCAATACACACCGTCAGGCATTTCGATATTCACGGGATCTGGACTACCTTGAGCTCTGGTCTGCAGATTGATTCGATGAGCACGGATATCTACCGCTACCTGAACTTTGATCGCATGCCGGAGTACACGGAATTGGCGAGCAAGGCGAAGATTTCGGTGGGACAGGCGCAGTAAGCGTCAGTCGCTGAAAGACAAAAAGCCCGGCGAAAGCCGGGCTTTTTTTATTGCCTGCCGATGACCTCGCCTTCAGCGGGGGGTGTAACTGGTCTCCCGCCACTCACCGCCCTGCCAGCCGTTGCCGGGGTAATCGCGAAAGATCCGCTGCACATGCGCGATGGCGCCGGGCAAGGTCCACACGCGTAGCAGATCGCCGGCGCACAGGCGGCCGTTGGCGTCGAAGTAGAGCTTGATGTTTTGCTCGGCCTTGTACGGAATGATCACGTACTTGAACGATATCCGGCCCTGATAACTCAGCACGTTGTCGAAACTGTTCTGGTACACGGAAGTCTCGCAGGCATCCCGGACATCCGCGTGCACATCGACGCGTTTGTGATTGAGGATCGCCTTCGGCTTGCCCAGTGCCGCAATCACCGTCTCGCGGGTGTCTACGCCGGGCTTGAGGGTGAGCACCGCGCGGTGCGGCCAGTCGTCTCGCCACTGGCTGAAATGGGCATCCATCGCCGCCATGACGGCGGGCGAAAGAAACATCGCACACAGCATCGTCGTAACCGCCAGAATCCGGACCGATGCATGGCGTTGCCGGTTGCTTGGAAACAGATTCATCGGATCCCCTCTTCATAACGCGTCACGGCATAGTCGAAAACGCGGCGCACGGCCGCAGCGTCCTGCAGATCGACGCCTTCCCAGGATGTGCGTGCCAGCAGTGGCCAGAGCAAGTGCGAATTCACGCGCAGGTTGCGGTCATTGCCGTAGGTGCGTTCCACCTGGCGCACCAAAGGCTCCACCATGCCGGCGTACAGAGCGGTGCCAGCAGGCGCTGCGGTCACGCAGGGCTGCACGCGCTTGTCGAGCCAGGCCGAAACGCGCGGATGCAAGGCGTCACCCAGGTGCGGGCCTATACCCGGATCAAACGACGGCACGCTGCCGCGGGCACCCGCCATGAGTGCGCAGGCAAGCGCTACATCGAGCGGGCTGCCCGTCTGCCGCGCCTCGATCAGGTAGGGAAACGCCGCGGACGGTTGCGCCATCACGCATTTGTCGCGCAACACGTTCTCATCGTCGTAGAGCGTGCCTGGATACGCCGTAGCTTGTGTCCGCAAACCGTCGCAGGTGGAGAGCTGCATGAACCCGTAGCGCACGGCGAACTCGCGCGGGAATTCGCGATACGCCAGCTTCACCAGCGGCCGCATCAACTCGCTATAGGGCGCGACGATGTCGATCATGCGGTCGTAAGCCGCAGGGCCGATCGGCGTGTCGCGGGGCAGCGTGTCGATGTACGCCGCCAACTGCGCCTGCCGGCCGGCAATGATCTGCCTGTCGCGAGCATTTTCGTGCTGACGCGTTGCCGCCATAGACACCTCGCGCTCGTACATGCGCTGGCGTTCCGCCGCAAACCAGTCGCGCAGTTCCTCCTGCTGTTGCCGCGCCTCCGCCGCCTTCTTCGCGCGCGCCGCGTCTTCCTCCGCCTGCAGGTTGTTCATCCAGCCTTGCAGCGCGGTGCCTTCCACGCTGGTGGACGGAATGTTGAGGGAAGAGTCCGGCGCATTGGCGCGGTTGTTTTCATCCATGCGCTCGATCTGCTGGCGCGTGGTGGAGTCCTGGTAGCCCTCGCGGGTGTCTGCGCTTGCGCTAGCGGCGGCCGCCAGCATGAATACGGCAAATGCCGCAGCTGCGATGCGATGTGTTCGAAACATGTCAGAAATCCGCAACTTCACTGAACGCCACGCAGACGCGACCGTCTTCGCGGAAAGCGATATACACATAAGGGTCACCAAAGCGCTTGCTGTCGTACTCAAAGCCGCCGTCACTGACATTGGCCATCTGGTATTTCCAGAGGTGATACACGGACGCACCGGCAGGCAGGCACGGTTCAATGCCCGAGCGATTCTTCGCGTCAATTTTCTTGAGGAGCTTTGCCGCCTTGACGTCAACCTCGTCCGCCGGTGGCCCGAGCAACTCGAGGACATCCTCACGCGTAGAGTGCTCCGCCGCGAGGCGACGGTGTTCACCAATAGGGATCATGCCGGGCTTGAGGCCATCCCCGGCGAGGGTTGTTGCGGGCAGGAACATGTTGGCAATAACGAACAGGGAAAGTACACGTCTCATGGTGCAGGCAGCCGAGGGGAACATTTGACGGATTTTGCAGCGAAGCAGGACGCGTTGATAGACCCGGAACAAGGGGACGACGGGCGCGAAAGTGCTGACGTTGCCACCGCAGCAGCGATCAAGGTGATCGGCAGCTGAAACGCCCGTAAACTGCCCCGGCCTGATCGGCCCCTGACCCGCCTCTATCGCAAACAGTGGTACTGAAACGATAACACCATGCCGTGGGTATAGGAAGGATTAATACCCCCTCTTCTTCCAAATCTACAATAAAAAACAGGCTACTGGCAATCGCCACGTTATTATCAGCCCATTAGCTGTACAATTATTGAGCATAAAATCAAGCGCTCC
>JADZBO010000167.1 GCA_020851995.1 Burkholderiaceae bacterium | reverse complement strand
CAGGCAATCGATCAGGCGCGCCGCCTCGTGGTCGACGGTTCGCCTGTCAAGGCAAGCTCAGGCCCTTATCGCGTGACACCCACCTTTGCCAAGGACGGCAAGATCAGCGGGTGGCAGGGCCATGCGGAGCTCACACTCGTGAGTTCCGATTTACCGGCGATCGCGGCGCTGTCCACAAAGATGGCCGAGCAACTTGAGCTCGCCAACGTATATTTTTCGCTGTCGGAGCAAGCCCGTCAGGCTGCGGAGTCGCGTTTGCTCGATCAGGTGGCCAATGCATTCCGGGATCGCGCCCAGCGTGCCGCCAGCGCCTTCGGTTTCAGCAGATACACGGTGAAGCGAATCGATTTGGGCGGATCGGGGGCAGTACCCCAGCCGGCTGCTGCGATGATGATGCGCGCTTCCGCCGCACCGTCACCGGATTCCGCGCAGCGCGTCGACGTTCCGCTTGTGCCTGATCAGGTCAATGTGTCGATTTCCGCGAGCGGGACGGTTTATCTGCGCTGAGTGCATACATGACGATGCCTGCCGCAATCATGGGCAGCGACAGCCACTGCCCCATGGAAAGCCCGGCGGCGAGCAAGCCGAGAAAGTCGTCGGGTTCGCGGGCGAATTCCGCTACAAATCTCAGCGTGCCGTAGCCCATCAGGAATACTGCGCTGGTCTGGCCGACCGGGCGCGGTCGATTCGAAAACCACCACACCAACGCAAAAAGGGCCAGGCCTTCGAGCCCTAGTTGGTACAGTTGGGATGGATGGCGTGGAATGCCATCTCCGCTATGGGGAAAGATCATCGCCCAGGGTTGTGTACTGGGCCTTCCCCAGAGTTCGCCATTGATGAAGTTGCCGAGGCGCCCGGCCGCGAGTGCCAGCGGAATCAGCGGCGCGACGAAGTCGCCGAGTTCAAGAAACCGGTATCCCCGCCGCCAGGCTAGCAGCGCCATCATTGTCAGCACCCCAATCAGTCCCCCGTGAAACGACATGCCGCCTTCCCAGAGGAAGAAAATTTCCAGAGGGTGAGAAAGATAATAGGAGGGCTTGTAGAACAGCACGTAGCCGAGCCTGCCCCCGGCGACAACCGCGAGCACGCCATAAAAGATAATGTCCTCCAGGTCTCGCTCGGTGACGCGCGTTTTGCCGTGACGAATGCGCCACCGGCCAAGCACCCATGCGGAACCGAAGCCGAACAGGTACATCAGCCCGTACCAGTGGACTGCCAGCGGACCGATGCGAATGGCAACCGGGTCAATCTCGGGAAAATGCAGCATGCGAAGCCATGGTTTCAAAGATGTCCGATAATAACCGCTGAAGTCAGGCCAAATTCGCGATCCACCTACAGGCAGCTACTCATGGCAAATAACGAAAGATCCAAGAACATCACCGAGGGCGTGACCCGCGCGCCGAACCGCTCCATGTATTACGGCATGGGCTATAAGGAATCCGATTTCCAGAACCCCATGATCGGAGTCGCCAATGGCCATTCGACGATCACTCCGTGCAACAGCGGTCTGCAACGCCTGGCCGATGCCGCCATACAGGCGATTCGTGAATCCAAGGCCAATCCACAGGTATTTGGCACGCCGACCGTCTCGGACGGCATGTCGATGGGCACCGAGGGGATGAAGTATTCGTTGGTGTCGCGCGAGGTCATCGCGGACTGCATTGAAACCGCGGTTCAGGGTCAGTGGATGGACGGTGTGGTGGTGATTGGCGGTTGCGACAAGAACATGCCTGGCGGCATGATCGGGATTGCACGATGCAACGTACCGGGCATCTACGTTTATGGTGGCACGATCAAGCCCGGCCAGTACAAAGGCCAGGATCTCAACATCGTTTCGGTCTTCGAAGCAGTTGGCGAATTCACGATGGGCCGGATGTCCGAGAAGGACTTCAAGGAGGTCGAGAAGCGCGCCATTCCCGGCACGGGCTCCTGTGGCGGCATGTACACTGCGAACACCATGAGTTCGGCTTTCGAGGCGATGGGCATGGCGCTGCCTTATTCGAGCACGTTGGCCAACGAAGATGGCGCCGCGATTGCGAATGCAGCGGAGGCTGCCCGTGTGCTGGTCGATGCGGTTCGCCACAACCGGCGCCCACGCGACATCATCACGCGGCACTCGATTGAAAACGCAGTCGCGGTGATCATGGCGATTGGCGGCTCGACCAATGCAGTGCTGCATTTTCTCGCGATCGCCCACGCGGCTGGCGTGCACTGGACAATCGATGATTTCGAAACTGTGCGCAAACGCGTTCCAGTGCTGTGCGACCTGAAACCGTCCGGCAAATATCTGACAGTTGACCTGCACCGCGCGGGCGGCATTCCGCAAGTCATGAAAATCCTGCTGAACAATGGGTTGCTGCATGGCGAGTGCATGACGATCACAGGCAAAACGATTGCCGAGGTGCTCAAGGATGTTCCCGACTTGCCGCCGGCGGATCAGCAGGTGATCCGTCCGTTCGAGCGCGCGGTCTACGACCACGGTCATCTCGCGATTCTCAAGGGCAATCTCGCCCCTGAAGGCGCTGTTGCAAAGATTACGGGCCTCAAGCATCCCGTGATTACCGGCCCGGCCCGGGTGTTCGACTCCGAGGATGATGCCATGGCCGCCATCATGGATCGCAAGATTCGTCCCGGCGATATCGTCGTGATTCGCTATGAAGGCCCGAAAGGCGGTCCCGGCATGCGCGAAATGCTGGCTCCGACCTCGGCGCTGGTCGGTCAGGGCCTTGGGGAGTCGGTTGGTCTTATCACGGACGGTCGGTTTTCCGGCGGCACCTGGGGCATGGTCGTTGGCCACGTGGCGCCCGAGGCCTTCGTTGGCGGGCTCATCGCGATGATCGAAGAGGGCGATTCGGTCACGATCGACGCGCACCAGTTGCTGTTGCAACTTAATGTCCCGGAAGCCGAGATTGAAGCGCGTCGCAAGGCGTGGAAGCCCCGCGCACCGCGTTACAACCGGGGTGTGCTGGCGAAGTTCGGTCGTCTGGCAAGCACAGCAAGCCGCGGGGCAGTGACGGATGCGTTTGACGAGTGACACGGGCCGCGCCCTGACGCGGGCTGGGCGGGGGTGCTTACTGGACGTTGCGATTGCGATGGGCTTGGTTCTGGCTGCCACGCCCTCCGCGGCCGGCGAACAGGACGGAGCAGCCCTTGCAAAGGCCAAAATCTGTCTGGGATGTCACCAACCCGCGAGCAAGCTGGTGGGGCCGGCGTTTACGTCGGTCGCCGAGCGTTACGAGTCGCTGAGCGACCCGGTGGCCTATCTGTCCGTGGCGATCAGGCAGGGCGGTCGCGGCCGCTGGGGGGCGGTGCCGATGCCCGCTCAACCGCAGGTTAGCGAGGACGAGGCGCGCCGCCTGGCGCAATGGATTCTTTCCCTGAGGAAGTGATTGTGGATGATTCAATAAAGCCGAAGCCTACCGAGGTTGCAATATTCGGAGGGGGTTGCTTCTGGTGCACTGAGGCAGTGTTTTCCTCGGTGCTTGGTGTGCTTTCCGTGAAGTCCGGATATTGTGGTGGCTCCGTGTCCCGCCCGACCTACGAAGATGTGTGCACGGGTGCCACAGGCCACATTGAGGTGGTTCGGGTTCTTTTTGACCCCTCAATCGTCAGCTACAGGACATTGGTCGAAATTTTCTTTGCATCCCATGATCCGACGACGCCTGGCCGCCAGGGCAACGATGTGGGGCCGCAGTATCAGTCGGCCATTTTCTGGCAATCCGATGAACAGCGGGAAGTCGCAACCCAAGTGCTGTTCGAGGTCGATGCGTCCTACGCCTACTCCGATCCGGTTTGCACGGAACTCATCCGCGGCGATACGTTCTGGCCCGCCGAGCCCGTACACGATCAGTATTTTTCCAGGCATCCCGAGCAGGGCTATTGCCGCATCGTGATCGCCCCGAAAGTGGCGAAATTCAGACAGAAATTCGCCGATAAGCTCAAAAACTGAACGCTCTGTCGGTTAATCGTCTCATGAGCCACATGAGGTTAAAAAATCTGTGCTATAGTCTTGCTCTTTCGCGGACAGGTAAACCCTCTCAGGGTATTCCAGAATGCGACGAAAGGTTTGCTACAGCTAACTGCTTTCGCAGGCCCTTCGGTGGCGGTGTAATGATGTTGTTCAGGATCGCGGTTGTTAAAAAGTAGGTAGTGTTACTTGACAACCGAAAAAAAGTCCTTCATAATCTCGTTTCTCTGCTGCTGATAAAGCAGTAGCGCAGTCAGTAGCAAGTGCGGCAAGTAAGCTTTTTAATTAAAGTTCTTGCTCAAACGCTGCGGATTAGCGGCAAATGACCGAAGTTAGTCTTTTGCAGTGAGTAGTACCCTGTTCTTTAACAATTTGACAACCGATAAGTGTGGGCGCTTGGAATGAGTGTCGCGAGGTTGTGTGGCTGTAAAAGGTTGCATGACTGCCGACGAAATCAAGTGCTCACTTAAGAAGTTAGTTAGTACGAATCATGGCCGCGTCAAGGTGGTTATGGTTTGCCTGACTTTCTTTTG
>JADZBO010000166.1 GCA_020851995.1 Burkholderiaceae bacterium | reverse complement strand
CTGGACCGCAGCGATCACGGGGGAGATTGAGTTCCCCATCAGCGTTGACTGGCCCAACCGCCCGAGGCGAAAGGTCGATCACGCCACGGGTCAGCCGAGCCTGACCCGATATCGCGTACTCGACACCGGTGCAAAGCACGCGGTTTCGCGCATCGAACTGGAGCCAATGACCGGGCGCACGCACCAGTTGCGGGTTCACATGGATGCCATGGGGCATCCGATTCTTGGCGACGATTTCTACGGGACACCGGCTTCCTGCGCGAAGGCGGAGCGTCTGATGTTGCACGCCTGCAGGCTTGAGTTCAGCGATCCGGAGACGGGTCGTCCACTGTGTATTGACTGCCCGTCGCCATTTTAGTCGGTGCTTTAGAACCCGAGCGGGTCGATTGGAGTCCTTGGTTAGAGGTCCGATTGCTTGAAAGTGGATGTTGACGCGCAGCGATCCGAGGCGTTCAGGGTCCTGTGTATTTAAATCCGGATCAGATCGACCAGGTCAATGTCGATCACTTGGGCCGTCATGCCGAGGTGGCCTCTGTGATGGATGACTCGACGATATCGAGTGCGCCATCCAGGTCGTGCTCGGCGATGATGAGGGGCGGCGCAAGCACCAGCACCGTCCCCTGGCCCACCTTGAACGACAACCCTTTGGAAAGGCAGCGGTACATGACATCCTCGGCGATTTGGGCGCGATCGAGCTCGATCGCCAGAAACAGCCCGACGTTGCGCGCGTCGACAATGGAGGGTTGACGCGACTGCATCAGCTTCATCCGGGAAAGCGCACGCTCGCCGAGCGCGGTCGTGCGCGCAAGCAGCCCCTCGGATTCGATGACATCGAGCGTGGCGAGCGCCGCGGCGCATCCGAGTGAGCTTTTTTCATGGGTGTAATGGCCGAGCGCACGGTCGGCGGCCACGTTCAGCCCTTCGCGCACGATGACCGCCGCCATCGGAAAGGCCGCGCCGCCTAGTCCCTTGCCGATCACCACCATGTCCGGAACGATGCCGTAGTGCTCGAAGGCGAAGATCTTGCCGGTACGGCCCAGGCAGCTTGGGATTTCGTCAAGGATCAGCAGGGCGCCATGACGGTCGCAATACTCGCGCAGGCGCCGGTAGTACTCGGGCGGAGGCGCTTGCACGTCGGTGGCACGTACTGTCTCGACGACGACCGCGGCCACGTCCTCTTCTTTGCCCAGGACATATTCGACGTAGTCCGCGCAACTCGCGTCGCATGCACCACCGCACTTGAAACGGCAGTCGCGGGGGTCGCACGGCGGCACATGCTCGGTGCCCGGCAGCAGTGGGCCTACCCCACGGCGAAAGATCGCCTCGCCGCCGATCGAGATCGCGTCGAGCGATGCACCGTGAAACGCATCCCACATCGACACCGTCTTGTGTCGGCCGGTTGCGATCCGCGCAAGCTTGAGCGCAATACCGATTGCCTCCGCCCCGCCGGGCGCAAAGAGTACCCGGTTGAGATCGCCGGGAGCGAGGCTGGTCAGGCGCGCAGCGAGATCGACTGCATAGCGATTGGTGAAACGGCGGGGCGAAAACGGCAGCACGTCGAGCGCTTCCTTCATCGCTGCCACGACTTTTGGATGACCGTACCCCACCTGGTGCACGCTGTTGCCATGGAAATCCATGATGCGCCGGCCCTGCAGATCCTCCAGCCAGATGCCCGAGGATGCCTTGAGTGCGTTAAAGCACGGCGTGGAAAGTGATTGGTGCAGGAAGTGCCGGGAATCTTCCGCGAGCATCGCGCGGGTGGCGTCGTCCAGGCATTGAGCCTCCCACTGCCTGCGCCGCGCCGAGAGGTTCACGTCGCCTTCAGAGGCAAGGTTCCGTGCGAAATGTGGCTGGGTCGGCTTCATCGGTCGGATCTCCGTCAGCCGCTTAGCGTACACCTGAAATTAAACCCGGGCTAACTAAAGTAAAAGGATTCCTCCTGTGAACCGACAGCCATGCGCAGCGCTCACCGCAGCCGACATCGCTGCGCAAGTGGTTCTCGATATTTTGCCGTCGCCTCAACACAAGTCATTCAAGAAAGAAGATGGAGACGTCGTGATCGACGCACAATGCCATCGCGCCATCAAGCATAGTTAGCATAGTTAGCATATTTCAGGATTTATGTTGATTCAGAGGCTATTTTTGATATAATTCGCACATTGCAGGAATAATGTGCGTAAGCTCAACGTTTCAGCATTAATTCCTAAAATATAAGAACTATGTCGCGCACTCTAACAAAACCAACCGACTCGCAAAGTCCGGTCGCTACGGATCTCCAGGCCTTGGGTCTGCTGATCCGAAATCGGCGCGCGCACTCGATGCTCCGAATCGACGATGCGGCTGCGCTCGTCGGCGTGTCCAAGGAGACCTTGTCGCGGCTGGAAAACGGACGAGCTGTCAGCACTGACAAGCTGATGGCGGTGGCTCAAGGTCTGGGCTTGGCCTTTATCGTCACGGACAAGTGGCTCGCGAGCAAAGTCGTGCGTTCGATTGAGGAAGATGCAGGCAAGCAGGGCGCTGATTGATGGCCCGACATTCTTTGAGCGTGCGCGCACCGCAAGGCCATGTTGGAACTCTGGTTTTCGAATCTGCGGAAGACCACTATGAGTTTTCCTACGATCCCGACTGGCTGACTGCGCTGCACGCGTTCCCTTTGTCGCCGCACATCCCCCTGGCGAGGTCGCCGTCTGCTTCCGGCGTGATTGCCCGCTTCCTGCAGAACCTGCTGCCGGAGGGGCGAGCCCTGGATGTCGCTTCCGCCTTTCACCAGATATCCAAGAACAATATCTTCGGCTTGGTGAACCTTCTGGGGAGGGAACCCGTGGGAGCTTTGAGCTTCCTGCCCGAAGAAGGGGGCGCCAGAGAAGACGTCGCGCAAGTTGCGCGGCGCCCGATCAGTGACGCGGAATTAAACGATCGCATCCGTGCGCGAGACCGTGTTCCTTTTCCAATCTGGGACGGAAAGGTCCGGTTGTCGGTGGCGGGCTTCCAGGACAAGCTGCAGGTGCTACTCGACGGCGACCGGATTAATCTCGTGGAGACTCCCCTGGCATCCACACACATCCTCAAACCGGAAGCCCATAACCCTGCTACCCCCTTTATGGTGGCCAACGAGCACTTTTGCATGACACTGGCCGCACGCATGGGGCTGCCCGTGGCTCCGGTGCGCATTCGTCGCATTCCTGAGCCGATACTCCTCATCAAGCGGTTTGACCGGGTGGTCGAACTGGCGCCCGACGGGCAGCATGTTGCCACCGTGCACCGCCTGCATGTGATTGACGCCTGTCAGGCGTTGGATATGCCAGCGGCACTGAAGTACGAGCGCAATATGGGAAGCACCGTTCATGTCCGGCATATCCGGGACGGAGTGAGTTTCGAAAAGCTCTTTGCGTTAGCCAACGCTTTTGAAAATCCGGCGATTGCACGCAGGTTCTTCCTGCGTTGGGCGATCCTGCAGTTGCTGATCGGAAACAGCGACGCTCACGGTAAGAACCTTTCATTCTTTGTGCATGGCTCCGGACTTTCCCCGGCCAATCTTTACGATCTGGTTTGCGTTCATGCCTACGGCAAGGCCATTGGGCAGGACATGGCCATGGGATATGGTGAAGAGTTTCGTTGTGATGCAGTGACTCCACACGATTTAGCTGATTTTGCACATCGCACGGGCATGCCGGCGAGGCTGGTCATGCGCGAGCTTACGTTGATGGCTCAGCAGGCCCAAAAGTTGGCAATCGGCTTGGCCAGCGACGAGGTGTATACCAACGCTGAACGGGAGTTAGTGCTCATAATCGCGCGGTTTGTGGTCGCTCAGGCAGCAGGACTGCTCAGGATCGCACCGGAAGTGCCGAAGGTCGACCCAAGCTTGCTGTGATGCGGCTAAGATCATGCGCAGAAAGCAAAACAAGACTGGCCCGGTTGCCTATCCCGGCACACCGGAATCGTTCCAGAAATGCCTTGATCTCGAAGTGGCGAAAGCGGATTCACTGATTCAACGGGGAATACTTAAAGACGAATAGCCGGTCGGCAGGGAAATCGACCGACAATGACGAAGGGCCCAATCCGGTTTCGGACGGGGCCTTTTGAGTCAGGGACGCACAAGAAAGCAGCGTCGCGGTTCTTGTGGCTACTTCGCCTTCATGATTTCGGAGCCGATTGCGCGGGGGTCGCGCGCACCCCAGCGTCCGGCCTCGACAGTCGCAATGAATTCACCGACGTCGCGGTTAAACCGCTCGGGCTCTTCCAGATTGAGCGTGTGGCCAGTCTTGGGCATGACGACCAGGCCGCTTGCGG